>CP048838.1:4404312-4718906 GCA_012317185.1 [Clostridium] innocuum
ATCATCTGCTATCAGTACCTTGTACATGAGGCCTACCTCCCCTCTGTTTTTTAAACGGCAGCAGCAGTGTCACAATCGTACCAGTGCCTACCACGCTTTGTATATCCATCGAATAGTCTTCTCCATACATGAGACGAATACGCTCCTGAATATTTCCAATGCCGATACCGCTCAGCTTCTTATTGCGGTTTTCCTGCATATCCAAAGCGAAGCCCTTGCCGTTGTCACCAATCTCTATTTTCAGATATTTTCCCTCCGCCTTGGCGCGAATTGTCAGAATCTGATGCTCCCTGTCCTCCTCAAAGGCATGAAGAATGCTGTTCTCTGCAATCGGTTGCAGCAGAAATTTCAAAATAGCACAGCTGCGCACGTTATCATCTATATTATATACGGTTTCAAACACATCACCATAGCGAAGCTTCTGAATGATGATATAATTTTTCAGATTTTCGATTTCCTCTTCCACCGTAACAACTTCCTTGCTGTCCACAATGGTGTTGCGCAGCAGTCTGGCAAGGGCGGTGATTCCCTCACTGACCGGCTTATCCTCATTCAGGATGGCAAGGTAATGCAGTGTGTTCAGGGTATTGAACAGGAAATGCGGGTTGATCTGTGCCTGCAGCAGCTGAAACTGGGTTTCTCTTTTCTGTTCCTGCTCCTGGTGCACGGTATGCAGCAGCTCCTGTACCCGATCCAGCAGGTCATTGAAGTTGATACTCAGTTCATGAATTTCATCACGTCCATCATCCTCCACACGATTCATTGCCAGATTATTCTCATCCAGTGTCCGCATGGAATACAGAATGTTATGAACCGGGTCATAGATGCTGTGATATACGAAGTAGGCAATGGCAGCCAGAAGGACAAAGAAGACGATTCCATATGCCACCAGCATATTACGAAAATTATGGATTTCCTCCAGCACATAGTTTTCATCATTCAGATAAACCACATACCAGGGCGTTCCCTCAATTTTTTTATCAGACATATAATAGGAATGCTGATTGATCTCTACGGT
The DNA here is from genome assembly GCA_012317185.1 of [Clostridium] innocuum. Lineage (NCBI taxonomy): Bacteria > Bacillati > Bacillota > Clostridia > Eubacteriales > Clostridiaceae > Clostridium > [Clostridium] innocuum. Next base: position 4,405,331 of record CP048838.1, read on the forward strand.
GGATGCCTGTAAATCAATGATTTCCTTTATATCATCCGGATTGCTTCCAAACAGAACCTGTCCTTTTGCATCAACGACAAGCATATGGCTTCCTGCCTGCGTGGATTGTGAGAGGGATGCGTTGAAGGCTTCCTGCGCAAAGCTGCAAAATACATAACCCAGCGGCTGATCATACAGATCCCGAATTTCCCTTGTCAGCATAATCATCTGCGCTTCGTTATCATACAGCCAGTAGCCGCCCTGCTTCTGTGCCTGAATTTCTGCTTTATATGCTTTTAAATCTACGGGAAAGAGGGTTCCCTCCTCATAGAGCAGCTTCCCTGTTTCATCATACAGCTGCAGCCCCTTTCTGCCGGCAAGCAGGTCATTGTCGTGCAGATTATGAGAGAAGGCACGCCGCATTGCGGTATCTGCAGGATAGTATAAATAATTCCGCAAGTAGGTGGATGCCGCAAGATTATCGATTTGTTCATTTAATGCATTCGCATTCAAATGGAAGATTTCCTCGGACATGGTCACCATCTGTGCAGACGCCTGTTCATTTTTATCCCGTATAACAGTTGTGCTAAAGGAATAATAGATAAGAAAAAACACAATCATCAGACAAAGCGGTACAAAGATAAAGGCCAGCGTCAGTCTTGTTTTAATATCCGTTCTGCGCAGCAGATTTCTGTTTCCTCTCAGCATAACAACCAGCACCTTTCATCATGTATCAGCTGTAGGTCCTTTTCTATCTATAAATAAAGCCTCTACAGTCCGTTGTATACGGAAATAGCAAGCAAAAACTGCGCTACGAGATATCCCAGACCCAGAGACAGCAGCAACAGCAGCAGACGCACCTGACCAGGCTTTCTCACATTTGTAAAGGTTTCAAAACGTACACAGCTCAATGCCCAGAAGCTCAGTGTAAAGGATAGTACATGAACAGCCAGATTCATTAGAAAATATTGCATATATAACCTCCATAAGTTTATTATACCTGTTTCCACATTTATAAAAGCGTGCCTGACATCCATGAGATGGCGGTCGCAGTACGCGTTTACATAGCAAGTGCTTATCCATATATCCTACAGACAATACTGGTGCAGGCTTCACACTCCTGTTTTTATCCCGGATTTTTCACAGATGATCACTATTACAAGCTGTAATACTGCAATCATACAAATGCTGTGAATACGAGGGCTTCGCTTACTCAAGCCGCGCCGTCTTTAGCACCTGGTTCAAATACTCCATCCATTTGTAAAGGGAAGGATAGAAAAGAAAAGACATAAGCCGTCTTGGAAATGCTTCCTATTTTACAATCATACAAGTATAGCGACGCTGCTCATCTGTATAATTCGCCTATTTCATTCTGGTTACATTATACCATAAGATGAAATGCTCCGGCAGTTTTTCCTTATAAAATATAGGACAAGCTCCTGTCAGTTTTCAGATGATATTGTAATGTGCTATACCTGTGGGGATAAGCATGAAAGAATAAACGAAAGGTATGAAATAATCTAATTTTCATAAAACTTTATGTTCGCGAATGGTAGAGAAATCTATGGCATATCGTTGGAAAGGCTGTCCATAGAAAGCTGCATTTTCACAGAAAATTTGTGTAATTCGCAAGTCATGTCAAGTATTTCCTAAATCTTTCCCTTATAATAGAAGCAGTATATAAATGAGGTGAAGCAATATGTATGAGTGGCAGAAGCAGATTCAGATTATTGTTGATGAAATTGACAGCTGCATAAAAAGCTATCAGGATGAAGCACTGACACTGCGAACCCTTTCACAAAAGCTGGGCTATTCTGAATATTATACAACGAGAAAGTTCAAGGAGATATCCGGTATGAAGCTTCGGGAATATCTCCGACAGCGAAAGCTGGCCTTCGCCCTGAAGGAAATCCGTGACAGTGAGAAAAGCATATTGAAGATTGCTCTTGATTATGGCTTTTCTTCTCATGAGGCGTTTACCAGAGCATTTAAAGCTGCATACGGAAGGACACCGAGTGCGTACCGGAAACAGCCCAGTCCTGTTGTTCTACGTACCAAAATCAATCCGTTTGACCGCTATCTTCTAGGTCTGGATGAGCTTGGAGAAATAAATTCAGCGAAAGCTGTAAAGACCTATTTCGTGACCATTCCCGCACATAAGTTCCTGTTTATCGAAAACCGGGAGAGTAACGGCTACTGGGATTTCTGGCAGAAGCAGAATCAGATTCCCGGCCAGGATATGGATACGGTTTGCGGGCTACTGGACAGCATCAAAGGAAAGCTCGATGATAGTGGCGGGAGTGACATCAACAGCGGAGGCGGTCAGATTATGGCCTATCGCAATGATCGAAACGGCAGATTGTGTGACTGGGGATACCTGCGGACAGAGTGTTATGGTGTTCGTCTTCCTGTTCATTATACCGGAGATGTGCCACATGATATGCAGCTGCTTGATATTGCGGAAGCAGAGTATCTTGTATTTGAACACGGACCATTTGATTATGAGCAGGAGAATCGAAGTGTTGAGCATAGAATGGAGGATGCAATGACTGCATTTGATTTTACAAATACCGGCTACTGCTTTGATGATACCCCCGGCAGAATGCTGTACTTTTACTTTCAGCCGGAGCGCTGCTGGAAGTATATACGTCCGGTGAAAAAAAGGATGCAATAATCTGTGCTGTTATTTTACTTTTTCTGAAAGCTTAGAACATTTCTTATTTTGTTTAAATCAGTTAGCAGTTTTTATTCTCCTGCTGCAAATATAAAATATCTTTATTCTTTTGATAGTATACAAACAGAACCACATTTTATTTCATCATAAAACAAAAATGCTCTACTGTTCCTATTGCCATACGCTGATTCGGAAGCCTTAATAAAAAGTTATGAGAAGTGCTCTCTCCTTTTTATAGGCTGGTATGCGATAGGAGTTTTTGGCCTATGCTATACGCAAGCAGAATTCTTTTATTTCCTTTCCACATTAGAAAAGGTATAATAAATATGAAAATCATTTAAAGGTGGGTGAAAAAATGCTTTCAGAGAAAGAATTATTAAATATATTAGATAATAAAGAAAAAGTAAATGTTGAATTTAAAGAAGCTAAAAGAGGAGTACCTAAAAGTATATATGAAACTTATTCTTCTTTTGCCAATACCAATGGCGGCTTGATTATTTTAGGAGTAAAAGAAATAAAAACAGGCACAGCTGTAAATTATGAAATTAGTGGAGTAGAAAATGCAAATTCTATTATTTCTGACTTTTGGAATACGATAAATTCCGGTAAAGTAAATAGAAACATTTTAAAGGATGCAGACGTTTATTCATTAACAGTCCAGGGCTTAGAGCTTGTTATTCTGCATATACCAAGAGCCTTGTACAATCAGAAACCTATCTATATCGGCAGTAATCCTTATGCCGGTACGTTTAAAAGAAATTTTGAAGGAGATTATAGATGTACGAAGGAATCTGTAAATTCAATGATACGTGACTCTTTTCAGAACGCTGGCGATAATGAGATTCTCGAATGGTTAAATATTGGCGATCTTGATAAAAACACAATTGCAGTATACAGGACACGATTTAGAAATAATAATGAAGGGCATATTTATGAAGAATTATCAGATAAAGACTTTCTAACAAAGATGGGTGCATACCGCTTTGATAAGAAAAGAAATATTGAGGGAGTTACATCTGCAGGTGTTTTGATGTTTGGGAAAACTGAAACATTTAACGAAATTTATCATAATGTCAATCTGGATTATAGAGATGAAACCAATTTGTTTGGTGATATGCGTTGGAGTGATCGAATAATAGAAAATGGTTTATGGGAGAAAAATTTATATAATTTCATTACAAAAGTGTATCCTAAACTTATTTCTGAATTCCCTGTACCATTTCAAATGAAAGATTCATTGCAAAGAAATGATGAAACAAAATTGCAGGTAGCTGCTAGAGAAGCATTAGTTAATTCAGTTATACATGCTGATTTTAAGGAAGAAAGCTGCTCAATATTGGTTATTAAAAAAGACAATTACATTTCTTATTCTAATCCAGGGTTACTGAGAATTCCTATTGAACAGATTTATCAAGGTGGAGTATCTGTTCCTAGAAATATCACATTACAAAAACTTTTCAGGTTTATTGGATTTGGAGAAAGTGCAGGATCTGGATATGACAAAATATTAGCTCCCTCCAGAGCTGAAGGCTTTCAAGTGCCTGAGTTGTATGAAAATCAAGACATGAGAATTACGAATCTTAAGTTATGGATCGTAAAGAAAGAGCATGGGGCATTAAGTGGGGCATTAAGTGGGGCATTAAGTGGGGCATTAGAAAAGCCAAATCATATATTAAATGAAAAAGAACAGATTGTTTTAAATGTTATAAGAGAATTTCCTAATCTAAATAGAAAGAAAATCTTTGAAAAAACAAAGATTCCTCTAACTAGCTTGGATCGGTATTTAGATAAACTAATAGCTTTAGATTTAATTCAGAAGAAAGGTTCACGTAAGACAGTCAGTTATAATGTCAAAAATACTGATATATAATAAAGCTTCATACATATCACGGAATCGATTCTTTGATTTATAACTGTGTAATGGACTCAACATACTATGAAACATGTAACTGATGATAACTGCGGACATCATGAAGAACAGACAGGAATTGATCCTAAAGGAAGGTATCTATAAGAAATTTAAATTCATGATAATCATGCACTGTTAAGGATTTCCAGTATAGAAAAAGGAGTGAAAGACCTATAAATCTTCACTCCTTTGTTTTACCTATATCTCAAAGTCAATTGTAATCAATTCGAAAGTGACTTACAACTGCCCCTCCTCAATCATCTGTTTAAAAGCCTCCATGGCAATTTTATAGCTGTGCTTACCCATTCCTGCAATTTGACCCAGACATTCGGATGCCGTCACAGAGATATGACGGAAATCATCCCGTCCATGGATATTGGACATGTGAACTTCAATTGCCGGTATCAGCGTATGTACGGACTCCAATGCATCCTTAATTGCATAGCTGTAATGCGTGAATGCTCCCGGGTTTAGTACCAGCGGAATCTTGCATCCACTTTTCTCCGCTTCAAAATATAAGCTCTGGAAGTAATCGATAAGTGCCCCTTCCCCATTGCTCTGAAATGCCTCAACCTCAAATCCGATGGATGCACCATATTCCTTCAGCTCTTCGATCAAATCAGCGTATAACTGATTTCCGTACTGCCCTTTGTTTCGTATTCCATAGAAATTATTATTTGGTCCGTTTACAATTACTAATTTTCGCATATTCTCTCTCCTAATCTACCCACGGCTTCTGACTTATGATCGTATGAAGTACCTCGTTGTTTCCTCTTTTTAACTCGATAACAATGCCATTCGGCATTTTCAGCCAGTTATCCCCAGCCGGAAGAACTGTGCAGCCCCATGCAAGACACTTCTCATGAACATTGTCGTAATCTGTTGTCATAAGAGCTATGTGATCCAGTCTGCCTTCCTTTTCGTCAAAGGTGATATCCTCATTCAATTGAATCCCGGCATGCAGCCAGATTTTACGATTCGGTTTCTCACCCAGAGAAAGTCTGATCGGCATATCAAATACCTCAGTAAAGAATTTCACACACCAGTCCAGATCCTTCACCTTACATGCTGTATGCTCTACATATGTTGCCATAGCACTACCCCTTTTTCAATGACGGTTCATACTTTAAAATATACTTTTCGATTCCTTTTACGCAGGCTACCAGCGTCTGGTTCACCGGTGTTGCAATACCGTATTTTTTCCCCCATTCCACAATGGAGCCGTTGATGAAATCAATTTCTGTGGGGCGCTTTAATTCCAGAGACTGCAGAATAGAGGTTTTAAACGTTCCCGGCAGTCCCTCACTTGCGGCAACCCATGGGTATTGCGGATCTTCACTCTTCAATACGACACCGGCTGCCTTTGCGACCTGAATTCCTTCCTGAATTGCGGCTACCGCTACATCCTTAATATAATCCTCTTCATACAGCGGACCGTAAGGTAAACGCGTAATTCCACACAATGCCCCTGCCGCAACATTGATCAGCAGTTTATCCCAGATCAGACCCTTGATATTATCACTTACCTCACACAGCAGCCCTGCATCATTGAATACGTTGCATACCGTTTGAATGCGGTCCGTGATTTCTCCGTTCAATTCACCGATATAGGTCCATTTCCCCTGTACGCCTGCGGAGATATAGCCCGCCTGAATCAGTCTGCCGCCAACATACGTTTTACCGCTGATGACATTTTCAGAGCCGATGACAGAAGCAATCGTTTCTTCATTGCCCAAACCGTTTTGTAAGGACATGACCAGGGTGTTTTTTCCGATAACATTCGTCTGCTTTAACTGCTCCACTGCCTGCTTTGTCGCAAAGGATTTCACAAGGACAATGACCAGATCCGCCTCACCGATCGTATCGGCAGTTGTTCTTGCGTCCACCCTGACATACCAGTCTTCTTTTTCATTTGTCATATGCAGACCGTCTTTGTTGATCAGATCCACATGCTCCTGCCACATATCAACGAAATGGACATCGTTTCCGCCAATCGCCAGAGTTCCGCCAATCGTACTACCCAAAGCACCGGCACCTAACATTACTATTTTCATATTCCGCCTCCCGGTTTACTTTTCTTCCAAAGGGAAGAACTTCAGAATATGGATGGCAAAGACAACGATTTCTCCCTTTTGGTTAAAGATTTCCAATTTTGAATACGTTTTATTTGTTTCTTCTTCGATTCTGTCAACGGTATATCTGCAGGTCAGCGTATCTCCGAAATATACCGGATTGATAAAACGCAGCTTATCGTATCCGTAGGATGCGGAAGGAACCGGTGATTTTACCTGTTCCTGAATTTTTGTGGATGCTGTACATCCGATTGCAAATGTTAAGATACCGTGTGCGATTCTAGTGCCGTACATTGTTTTCTTCATGTATTCCTCATTGAAATGCATCTGACTGTAATCGCCCGTCAAGCCACCGAACAGTACGACATCTGTTTCCGTAATCGTTTTTTCAAATACTGCGCTGTCCCCTATTTTTAAAGGGATATCCACTTTTGTGATTTCTTTTTTTTCTGCCATGTTTTTTCTCCTTTGTAATTTGTTATGTAATCAAAAACTGACTCCATCCTATGCATACCAGGCATAGAACCCGACTATGACCTCATATGACTTGCGCACAGCCCATTCATATTTACTGATTGATAAATTCGTTATAGATATTCATTTTTTCTTCCCTGAAAATACGTGCATCCATTTCCTTCAGATCCTCTGCAATCTCAGGTACAAAGCCCATCTGATCGATGACATCCTTCTGTACATCAATTCCCGGAGCGATTTCTGTAAGAACCACCTTACCGTTCATCAGCTTGAACACAGCTCGTTCTGTAATGTAGATAACTTCCTGTTTCTGCTTTTCCGCCTGTTTCGCAGAGAAGGTCACGGAGCTGACATTCTTTATCAGCTTTTCAAACCTGCCTTCCTGCTGTATTGTTATTTTTCCATCTCTGATTTCTGTTAACAGCTTACCGGCACGCAGGGTTCCGCACAGTACCACTTTTTTACTTCCTGCAACAATATTGACAAAGCCGCCGGTTCCCATAATTTTGCCATTGAAATGATGAACATTCACATCCCCGTTCTCATCCAGTTCGGCAAAGGACAGGAATGCCACATCCAGACCACCGCCGTCATAGAAGTCAAACTGTGCAGGCATATCCATCACCGCTCTTGCATTGACTGTTGCGCCAAAGAAGATTCCCTGTGCCGTAGCACCACCGACCGGCCCGGTTTCCACGGTTAACGTAAAGGCATCCTGAACACCCTCTTCACGTGCAACATTTCCGATTCCATCCGCAATTCCGACACCGACATTTCCAACATATCCCGGACGAACCTCCATCAGTGCTCTTCTTGCGACAACCTTTCGCTGATCAAGCGGCAGCATCGTCACCGCACTGTCATCGGCGATATAATCTCCTGAGAAGAACCTGTCAGAACCGTTATATAACTGTTCCTGCTTCTCCTCCACAACGATTGCATCCACCAGGAAGCCTGGAATTTTTACGCTTTTCGGATGCAGGGTACCTGCTTTTACCAGCCGTTTTACCTGCAGGATAACCGTTCCTCCGTTATTGTGAACCGCCTGGGCAAGCTGGAGAACATCGATATAGGTAATTTCCTCCTCCATGGATGCATAGCCTTCTGTATCCGCAGTCGTTGCACGTATTAGGCAAACATCCAACGGAACAACCGGATAATACAGCCATTCCTTTCCATCTACGTTCATAACCTTGATTAGGTCTTCCTTCGTTACTTCATTCAGCTTACCGCCACTTACTCGGGGATCGATAAATGTCCCAAGACCCACATGGCTGAGAATTCCCGGCTGTCCTGCCGCAGCGGTTCTTGCCAGCTGTGCCATGATGCCCTGTGGAAAATTATACGCTTCAATCTTGTTCTCACTTGCCATTTCCGCAAGTCTTGGTGACTGTCCCCAATGTCCTCCGATCACACGCTTCACCAGACCTTCCAGGGCGAGTGGTGACATGCCGCGGTCATTTCGATCCCCCAATCCGGTAGAATGCCACAGCGTTAAATTTTTCGGACAGCCAGTTTCCACATACCGCTCATGCAGGGCATTAATCAGTGCATAGGGATCAACGATTCCACCGCCTGCACCGGAAACTGCCACCGTATCCTGATCCGCAATATACTCCACTGCTTCTCTGGCAGACAATACTTGCGGCTTTGTTCCATTCCTCTTGATTTTTGACATATCCTTATCCTTTCCTTTATATAGAAATTATAGGAATTGTAGGAAAAAAAAGAAACTGTCTATTCCGTTGAAATCAAAAATTATCTTGCTTGTTTTCATTCATTTTTCTATAATAAAAGGGTAATACAGGTAACTATCCTGCTTTTTCAAAAAATTATATTGCTAAATTTGGAGGTGTCCTATGTTCTTATCTGATATTTTGAACGAAAAAAAACAATCCACCCCAGTCTTTACGAAGGAGCCGATCATATCCAGATTGTCCCATAGCTTCAATGATGCACACTGGTCCTATCCCTACCATGTACATAAACAGGAAACCGAGCTGATATATTTTTCACAGGGAAAAGCAAGCTACCAGATTAACAACGAGATTTTTCATGTTTCCGAAGGCGATCTGCTGATTGTGAATAAGGGCTGTATCCATTCCATTACATCCGATTATGAGGATCCGATTTCCTGCTGGACGTGCGCCATTACCGATTTTACAATGGCAAATGCAAAAGCTGCGGACTGTTTCTTATCACTGGATAAAAAGCCGTATGCACATGCCGGAGAACATAAAAAAATCATTGCGGATATCTTTGAAACACTGGAAATGTTTTCGCAACAGAAAACACAGTCCTCTGCGGCAATTTGTAACGCTTTGGCAAACGCTCTGGCACATATTTACTTTCATATCTTTCAAAATGCAGTTACGGACAGGAAGAAAAAGAAGTCAACCTTTGCTCAGGATATCTTATTCTATATAAATGAAAACTATGCTTCCGATATCACGTTAAAGGAACTGACAGAGCAATTTCACATCAGCAGTGATTATATTTCCCATAAATTCAAAGAAACCTATGGAATCTCACCAATCAATTATGTGATTGACCGGCGAATCAGTGAAGCGAAATGGATGCTGATCAATACGAGTGATTCCCTGATTTCCATTTCCTCTCAGGTGGGATATGACAATACGACTCATTTTGCAAAGCTGTTTCTAAAAAGAGTCGGCTATCCCCCTCTGGAATACCGGAAGCGCTTTGGCATGAAGATAAGCAGTGAGGAATAGAAGGGCTGTTTCCTTTCGTTTTGTGGTTTATCAGAAAAGACCTTTTCTCAGATGGAAGGGAACAGGATTGGAAAAAAGATAGTATGTTTTGTTATTACTCCCATGGTGGTGAATGGCGCAATTACACACAAGAAAGCTTCATCTTAATCGTGACAGCAATCGCATCTGCCAGGGAATAGACCACGTAGTGTTTCAATATTTACATACAAAAACGGATAAGCTCCTCTACCTGTTTCTTTCTTACTTTAGGATGTTTGCAAAAGGGAGATTTCAACTTTTTTTGATAATACAATCGTGTTGAAGTCTCCCTGTTTTATGTTTACCCGCAATCGGGAAAAAACCGGCATCCCTACCTTATTCGTTTTTTATTTATGCAGCTTCTGTATGTGCTTTCTGTGCTATCGTGTTCTGTAATCGTACATATCCCCGGACTGGATGTATGCACACGGGATATCTGCTTTGACAGCGGTTGGCAGATACGTTATCATATATTCCATACCCGGTTCCTCCAGATTAAAGTGTCCCATACCGATAATCGCTTTATCCATGCCCAGCATACTGCTGTCCCGAATGTATTCCGCCAGTGTAAAATCCACTACTTCCATGGTGAGATAACAGTTGATATTTTCCTGATCAGCTTCCTGAATGGAATCTCTGGCATCTCCCAGTATATGAAAGGGAATCCTTATTTTTTCTACTGTGCTGTTCTTGTTTCCTATGATTTTTACACCGTTTAGCTGCAGTTTCTGAATCAGAAAATCCGCAAGCTCTTTGACTGTTGTTTTTGGTATTGTGAAATGCAATGGATGATGAATATCCTTTGTAATATATTGCGTCCAGCCCAGTTTATCCGCCACACCATAAAAAATACCATCAGTATAGCTGCCATCTTCCATCGGTATGCCGGAATGAATATAGTCATGATCTCTCCAGACAACGATTCCCGCCTCATCGAGCAGCTTCTTCTTTGCGAGAAAGGACTGGTTGTTCTCTTCCTGCAGCCAGTCTGTATGATCTCCGTGATTCCAAAACAAGGCTTCATGTGCAATGATTAGATTTGCGCCGCGCTTTGCCGCTTCTCTTATGACATCCACACTTGCCCAGCAGGTGGTGATGATGCCTGTACATTCCTGATGAGGGTTTCCATACAGAACCTTATCCCTTGTTGTCTGCTCATTAATCTGCTTCCCTTCAAATACTCCTTTATGATACTCTTTTATATGATCAATTACCGTTTGTATCAGCATAAAATCACTCCTTTTCTATGTTTATGGTTCCAGATAACGCTTTTTTAAATTCCTGATTCTTTTCTCACTCATACCGTATTCAGCTTCAAAAAATTCCTCCCAGCCCGGATACCGCTTTTCCACCTCATCAAAGGAGGAGCGCAACAGCGATTCATGTACACTGCAGCAATGCACCAGCATATCTCTGGTATCTCCCTGAAATCCAAGCTCTTTCGCATGACGCAGAGTATCCGGTAGAATATACGCATTACTCAACAGATATTCCTGCATAATCACATCCTCTTTTACACCAAGCATTTTCTGAAGAAGTGCCGCGAGTACACCGGTACGGTCCTTGCCGGAGCTGCAATGAAGCAAAACAGCTCCATCATCCGTTTCCATCAGATTTAGCAGAAGTGCCAATGCAGGATTGTGAAACGGCAGAATCCGATATCCCTCATGTATAAAGGAAGCCGCCCTTTTTATATCCTCGACAGTTGAGCTTTTATCAATCAGCATAAAAAAATAAAAATTCTCCAGTCCGTCCCTTGTCTTTAACGCAGACATATGATGTGATACAAACGCATCGCTAAGCTGATAGGCATGGGCACAGCACTCCTCATCACTTTGCAGGTCAACGATATGACGAATACCGCATTCTCTCATTCCGTTTATATCCTGCACCGTGATCGGTATTGGAGCACCGCTTCGATACAGCATGTGATTCCTGATGTTTCTGCCATCCGCTGTTTTTCCCGCTACTCTGCGAAAATTCGGTATCGTGATCCTGTTCGCTTCCATCTGGTCAACACCCAACCTTATTCATATAATAATGAATATGAAAACCGTCATGTAACCAGACAGCTTCCGCATCCTTCATGCGCTCCTGCAGCCAGGGCACCATAGCTTTCAGTCCGGCGCGCTCCACTGCCGCATGGTTAACAACTACCATTCCAATACCATGATCCAGTGCATACTGCGCCGCATCATAGCTTGTAATCCCATCATCGCTGACAATGACCGCATCCGGGTGAAGCGGCAGCAATTCATACAAATCGGTGGCAGCACCTGTTCCGATGGCAATACGCCTTATATGCATATCCGTATTCCCGAATACATATACACCATCCTCATGATCACCATGCAATACACGGCAGGTATGCCTTGCCAGATCCTCCAGACGCATTTCAGAAATATCCGCAGCCTGATAATAGGAAGCCTGTGGACGCTGTTCAAACGGGAAGCCAAGCAGGGCCGCCCACTGATCCGCAACACCGTAGGTACGGATACAGTCCCATACATCATGACAGCGGTATACACTGATCCCGTACTGATCCAGCAGCCTGCGCTTGCTTTTTGCCGCTTCATATGCAGCCGTATGCATTTGCGTTGAGCATTGATAAAACGGGTTTTCATGCGTAATGATCATATCCGCCTTATGCCTTGCGGCTTCCTGAATCGCCTGCGTGGTCGCCACCCAGCACACGCCAACGGTATGAATCTGTGCATCTTCGCTTCCATGCAGCAGGTGGTCCCGTGTTTTAAAATCAGACCTTATCCATGTTCCTTCCTTCTCCAGCAGTTGTATAACATCCATTACCTTCATAACAAACCTCCTTTCTGAAGCCTTTCACCGTTTACCGTCCTTTTGAACAAACGCCATAACGGAAATAAAGACTCTGAAGCAGAACCTCAGAGCCGCCGGATGCTATTCATCATCACCATCCATAGTGGAAGCACAACGTAAGGTATTTACATAAACGATCTGGTTTTTGCATTCCTCAAGTATCTCGCTTATACGCTTTTCACTAAACGGCACATCCTCCTGCGCCAGAACCATGCTCATCGCCATGGGCAGATTCATCCCGCATAAAACATGCACCCGCTCACTGATATAGGGATAAAATTTCTGATACACACTTCCCCCCAGCAAATCCGTTAACACAATGACCTCATCCTGAGGATCAAATGTATCAAACAGCTCCTTTACCCTGCTTTCCAGATTCTGTTCCTTATCCTCTGCATATGCATTGATATCGTAGATCGTCTTTGCCTTATTCGTAAGAAAATCCACGGTATCCTTTAGTCCGTATGCCAGATAATGATGTGATGCAAAAATAAACCTTCTCATAATAAATCTCCTATCTCGCCAGCAATCCGTTCACTTTCCCCAACCGGTGTATTGCTTGCTTTTGTTTCGTATGTTTTTCCATATTCCTGTGCTTCCATAAAGTATCCCTGATAATCATTCGCATAGCCAATCAACAGAAAATGCTTTGTTTTACATTTTCTTCTCAGCTGAAAGCCAAAGGTGGACGCCAGCTCTCCGGGAAAGGTGACGATCGTAAGATCACCAAGATGGAGAACAACTCCACGCACATGAAATTCCACTTTCTCACATTGCAGCTTCTTTTCCAGCAGTGTTTTTTCCGAGGTGGCAAGCCATTCATCCAGTGAAATATTCTTACGCGATAATACCTCTTCTGCATCCCGTATACCCTTTTGATACTCTTTAAAATACCATGTGTTATCATAGGAGACAGTGTGATCATAGCTTACTGTCTGCACATGATGCAGCCCCAGCTTTTCATATGTCCCCATATTGCGCAGAATTTCTGCAATACCGCTTCCTACACGGTCCAGCTCCGCAAAGTCATTTCCCTGCCGGTACTGACGGTTACTGATGTCTCCGCTGGCACCGGTAAAGGTATAAGGGGTAACGCCCAGATCCTCTTTCATCAGGGAGCGCACCTTTCCCACAAGATCTGAACTCACAAGCATATTCTCCACACCCAGAACGGTCGCATGGCAGTTGAAATTGCACATGGCAGCGACAACCGTATCTCCATGTATGAATGTAATGATGGCCGCATGGTCTTCAAAGGGCAGATGTTTATCCGTCCGTTTACTGTAGTATCCGTGTACCTTTCCTGTCGTAATGTATGCCTGCACCTCACACAGCTGCTGTTCCAGATGCTGGATACTGCCGGTAATTTGCTCACAGACATATGCAAAGTATTCCGGATTATCCGGTGTGCCGAACATTGTCATATCATCCAGTCCGTTTGCGCCGGAATGGGTATGAATTGCACTGATAATGATATGATCATTTTCAATTGTGAGTATTTTTTGTATCTTATCTTTTATAACTGCCGCTTTTTCTCCACCCAATGTGATGACATCAATACTGATAAAGAGTAGTCGGACACCGTCAATTTCCAGCAACAGAGAAACCGCAAGGGGATGATCATGAATCCCCTTTGCAGTATATTTTCTGGCTTCTCCGACATAACCGCATAAATGAACGGCACATTTTGGTGTGATATCAGCGACACAGGTCGCAGCCTTCAATATCAGTCCCTTCTTTCTAGGCTGTGAAGATGCCGGTGGCAGCTCCGATCATGGATGCCACGATGATGAACAGAATCATCCAGGTCATTTTCACCTTCTTCACCTTCATGAAGTAATATATAATTCCTACAGCAGCTACCGGTAAAAGTGCCGGCATAACACCGTCAATCAGCTCCTGAACCTTCATGACGACATCTCCGTTTTTAAACTGCAAACCGGTGCTGAGCTTTACGACGGTCGCAACCAGAGAGCCGACCACGGTCAGACCGAGAACGGAACAGGCCTCGGTAAAGACCGTTATCTGTTTACCGAATTTGGTGATAACATTGACACCCATACCGTATCCCCACTCATACTGAAGAATACGGACTACCAGGAACACAAAGGTAAATGCCGCCCATAGGAAGATTCCCAGTGGATTTCCCTCCATCCCCATGCTTGCCGCAATGGATCCGAAAATTGTAGGTATCATTGCCCAGCCGATGGTATCGCCGATACCGGCCAGCGGTCCCATCAGACCAACCTTGAAGTCGTTGACTGCATCCAGTGAGGAAATACCGCCTTCATCCTCAATACCCAGAGCTGCACCGATCACAAACGGTGAAATCCACGGCATGGTGTTGTAGTAACGCATATAATTCAGACAGGATTTCTTCAAATCCTCATCATCCGGATACATCTTCCGTAAGCATGGATATACGGAAAACAATGTAGAAGGTGCCAGCTGTGTTTCATAGTTGAATGTGGAAATACCAATCAGCCATCTCCATGCTGCCTTACGCAAATCCTTTTTTGTTAAAACCTTTTCCTTACTCATCTTCCAATCCTCCTGCGACAGCACCTGCAGCTGCAGTTCCCGCCTTCATCTGATTTTTGTAAATTTCATATGCCCCTGCAAGTCCGATTGCCGCAATACCAAGCACCGGAACCTTCAGATAAGCTGCCAGCACAAAGCCGACCAGCAGAAAGGACCAGTATTTTCCCAGCGGCATATACATTAACAGCATCGCCATACCGACACCGGGAAGAACACCGCCGGCGATCGTTAAGCCGGTGGTAAACCAGGCAGGCATGAAATCCAGTATCGCATTGACAACTGTAGGTCCTGCGACAATACAAACCAGAACCGGAACAGCGGAGCACAGACCATAGAAGACCGGTGAAATTTTAATCATATTCAGTGCTGACTGGAACTTACCTTCTTCGATAAGAGATGTTTCCTTTCTCATCAGGAAGCCGTTGAAAATTTTGTAAATAACGTCAAAGTTTACCCCAAGCATGGCAACCGGAAGACCGATGGCAAGACCTGCCTCCATGCCTTTTCCTGTTGTAACCGCAATCGTTGTCGCGATGATGGCCGCAATCGGATAATCCGGCATGGAGGATCCGCCTACTGCCACGACCCCCATAGACATCAGCTGCATGGTAGCTCCGATGCTCAACCCTGTTGTCGGATCTCC
Source organism: [Clostridium] innocuum (assembly GCA_012317185.1). Classification (NCBI taxonomy): domain Bacteria; kingdom Bacillati; phylum Bacillota; class Clostridia; order Eubacteriales; family Clostridiaceae; genus Clostridium; species [Clostridium] innocuum. The sequence continues at coordinate 4,421,208 of CP048838.1, forward strand.
CACAACCAGACCGGTGAGCCAGCCGCAGATAATCGTATTGAATGCAAACAGCTGTGTTGTTACGGTATCTGTCATTTTCAGATACGCAATCAGTGTGATAAAGACAATCTGTAGTATTGATAATTCCATCCTTTTTCTCCTCCTACAATTCCATTGCGTGTGACAGCTTTACAGCTTTATCCGTTGTTGTGAACTGCACATCCACTTCGCATCCGTTTTCCATCAGCTTCTTATAAATTGGCTTTTCCTCATCCTTCACAGAAGCTCTGGAGCTGACCTTCGTTCCGCTATCGCGATCACGGGTAATACCGATGACGATTCTCGGAATCTTCTGTCCGGCTTCCTGAAGTCTTAGAAACACCCCCGGATCTTCGCATACCACAAATACCTTGTGATCATCATACTTCCCTGCCTTGAAATTCTTCATGGCTGTTTCCTCAGTGATGATCGAGCATGCCATGCCGGCAGGCTTTCCAAGTCGCATGCTTTCCTTGATGATCGGATCATTTGCCGTACGATCATCGATCACCATCACCCGCTGAGCGCCGGACTGCGGTGCCCACATGGTTGCCACAATACCATGCAGCAGGCGGTAATCCACTCTGCCCAATACAATACTCATTACATTTCCTCCTTCGCATGTCAGAATCCGACGCATGATGAGTTCTGCGTCTGTTCTGCTTCACCATTCCTCCAGCAATTCCCATGCCAACCTTTCAAAAACCTTTGTTTACAGGCTTTTTCAACAATTAAGGACACTATATTTTAAAACTTAACACTAGGAGTTATCAGTAATCGCCCATGTAGGAATCAATGAAAACGGATGGAATTATCGGGACGATTACCCCTGGCGCCTACTGCATGTTTCGAATATAGATACAGATATACTCAATTTCCTCAATCGAGATGGAAACACTATAATACTTTTCCACTTTTTCAAATGCGGCTTTTATACAAAGAATAAACTCCTGCATTTCACGACTGCATTCCGCATAGCTTTTCACATAATCCTCAGCCCCCTCACGGGTTACCAGACGTTCAATCAGACAGCAGACATGCACATAAAGACCAAAGCACATATTATAGCTGAACATCCTGTTCATTTCCTTCTGCAGTCGGTCAATCGCATCTGCGACATGCCGGAGCAGCTTATCCGGATTCAGGATGGTCAGATTTCCGATGATATTAGACAGGGAAAAATTTTTCAGGATATTTCTTCGAAACTGCTCCATTGCTTCCTCATTGAGCAGGTCTTTGAAATGAATCGTTAAAACATCAAACGAATTGTTCATAATCAGCTCTTCCACCGGTATGAATTTTATGTTGTCAATGTTGGGATTAAGTGTACCGACAATGCATACGACCTCATAGCGGTCAAAGAAATCATCCTCCATGCGGTTCTCCAGCAATGTTGAATAATCATAGGTAAGCACACGTACAGGAAGATTTTTCGGAAGGGAATCCTCCAGTATCGTTTTCAGCTTTTCCGCAGTTCCGATACCGGTGGCACAGGAACATAAAATTGCTTTTTCCCGTACCTTGCTTTCCAAAATCTCTACATGCATGTCACACGTTTCCCGGTATGCCTCAAAAATTTTCTTCAAAGGTACATCCTTACGGAGTGCGTCTCCAATCTGCAGTGCCATCCTTGTACTGACATCACTGGCAATGGCGACATTTGCCCGCGATATATCCGAAACTCCCCTGTGTATCTCCTTTAGACTGCCCATATCAACCAGCAATACGAGATCGCGATATTCTCCCCGCTTTCTCAGAAAATCATTCAGCTTTTTCACGATGGTTTCCGTAGTCGTATCCAGCGGCATATCAATGGCATCATACACATACTGATCCAGCATCTGATTTACTGCATTCGCTATGGAGGAGGCAGTCGCATAGCCATGTGCCAGAATGATGCCGATGCGTTTATTGATGTCTTTGCTGCGGTGATACATATGCATGATTAAGGTGAAAATCGCCGCAATAAAAGGGCGCAGTTCAATGTCAAGATGCAGCTTCAGCACCTCACTGATTTCCGAGACAATGGCATATTCCCGCATGAATTTCTTTTCTATGATACCGGTAAAATTATCACATTCCTCAGAAAAGGTATCAAAATATTCCTCCATCTCTCTATAGGACTGCATACAGTCACGGATCATAAGGGACATGGAATATATCTCGTTCGTCTGAAAGGAATACCCGTATTTTTCCGAAATCATTTCCACAATAGCCTTCAGTGACTTCATAATATACGTATTCGTCGGGTCTTTGATATTCCGATTATCAAAAAGAACCGAATTAAAATAATGCTCCACATCCACGGTGCATTTCTCGATAAACTTCGGCATCAGAATACGGTTATTCTGTAGATCCCTGAGGTGTCCGAGCAGTGTCGCAAACAATGTGGTCTGCGGCAGACTGTCGGATGCATGCTGCTTCAGCTGATCCAGTGAAAGCATCTGATGCCTGTCAAATAAAATGCTGTTTCGATCAATGTGATGATTAGAAATAATCTTACCCGGCAGGTTCAGCGTATGAATCTCCAGTACTCCTTCTTTTTTGTTGTGAAACAGTGAATTCATACACGTTGCCTGTACAACATTGAACAGCTCACCGACATTCCCTGTATATCTGGCATTCAATAGTGCATTGAAGGCAGTATTGCTGATAGTGATATTCCTGCGCATTTTCTTCGCTTCGATATCCAGTGCCTCAACAAGGATTGAGGTCTTTTCTTTGATGCCGCGGTCCTCCAGCGACGGTATTTCTATACGTACGGGAATCCTTCGCAGCAGCGTTTTTAACAGCACCGTTTCTGGATCCTCGGTTGTCGCAAATACCAGAAGCACTATACTGTGATACTGATGCTCGTTGTCTCCCAGCATGCGGTAATTGCCGTTATCCATAAACAGGAACAGCTTTTCCTGACATTCCGGACGCAGACAGTGAACCTCATCCAGAAACAGGACACCACCCTCCGCAGCCTTGATCATCCCTACATTATCACATTCCGCACCGGTAAAGGCTCCCTTCTTATAACCAAACAGGTTTGCGGTTATCAGCTCCGGATTGTTTGCATATTCGCTGCAGTTTACATGAAGAAAGGCAGCGTTGTCCTTGAGGATTTTATGATTGATACCATATTCGTACATCATTGCCGCAATGCTGCTTTTTCCTGTTCCGGTTGGTCCATACAGCAGTGTCGGAAGTCCGTGCGGCGGATAGGATATACTGGCTTTGCATTTGTCCACAACATCACGCAGAGAGCCCTTCTGACCGATCAGTTTTTCAAAATCGGATGTATTCTGTCCCTGAATGATTGATCTTAGCTCATCAAAAGAGGTCAGCAGGTTCTTATCCACCCGTATGGAATATTTTTCTTCAAGTGCCTCCCGGTCAAGAAACACAACCGGACGGGTATTTATTTTGATAAATGTTCCATCATTATAGTATTCATTCAGATACTGTGATATCCAGTTTCTGCTGAGTCCCAGCTGTGTCCCCAGCTGAGAAGCATTGTTCAGCTTATACTTTTCATGTATCGTATTCTCTTTCACAAGCTTACGCAAATTGTCTTCCATGTTACCTACAGCTCCTTAAATGACAACAATGTATGTTGTTTCAGATATTCTTTAACTTCAGCATCACAAAGTAAGGCAGTATCCAGACAGCGGTTTACAGTCAGCGATGATGTACGGATCACATCATAATCCAGATAGCCCGGATGAAAGACAATCAAACTGATACGGTCACTGTAGTTCAGATAGGATTTAAAAAATTGCACAAAGGGCAGCTTCTGCTTATAAAACTCTGTGTTGGTGTAATCTGTCTGTATCCCCTGCCAGCGGGTATCCTCAATATGTCCTTTTATATCGATTCCATAAGCATCCGCAATATCGCAGATGGCTTTTTCTGTTGTCCCTGTGCATACCGCATGAGCATCTATATAATCCGGTAATCTGCCGCAGATGGACAAAAACTGTTCCACCTGTGCTTTCACTTCCACAACGGTATCCTCATATACGAAGTTATCTATTCCCTCTTCCATTTCTCTTCTTCTGACGCGGGAGGATAGGAACTTCCCATCCATATTCAAAAGTGAGGGAATCTGTTCCGGTCTGGCACAGGGGCTTCCCAGAATCAGATTGATATGAAGTCCTAACGTGACATTTTCTTCTCTGATCATATCGAAGGCTTGTTTCGCATAAGGCATATTGCTCATCAGCCCGATGTTTTTCACAAGACCTCCCTGGAATGCCTTCAAAATACCGTAGTTTACAGCTTCACTAAATCCAAAATCATCCGCACGTATTATCATTTTCATATCCAACACCTACTTCTCTATATTAAAAATAACGCAATCCTGCATGGTTGTAAATGAAAACGAGATGGATAGATATGGAAAAATGTAGAATAGTGTTAAGCAGAGAATAGATAGTGTCGTTTTAAAACACATAGTGTCTTTATGTCTACTGTTTATCATTTTTTACAGTTTAAATTACTAATTTCTTTAAAATTATATATGTCCTTATTCCTTATCTTTATAAATCTTCTCAAATGTCCGAATAGCCCCGATTTATCAGCTATTCGGACATTTTGCTTTTATGATAAACCTCACATTTCAAGGTCTAACTTCTTATATTTTTCCTATCAAACGTGGTTAAAATCGTGGTAAATACTTCTATGCAATTAGACGCTGAACCTCTGATTTTACGGTATCTATGGACTCATGAGCGTACCAGTTCATCGTGATACTCATGTTTGAATTCCCCATGAAATACTGTAAATCCTTTGGGTTCATATTCTCACTTGCCAGCCATGTGCAGAACGTATGGCGTAGCATATGCGGTGTGATATATGGCAAGGGTTTGTCCTTGTGGTGCTTGTTATACTTCTTTACCATACGGACAAATAACGTTGTGTAATCAATCGCCACCTTTGGCTTGCACCACCTACAGTAGCAAGGCTTTTGACAGGACTTTTTCTTTACTGTTTTGAGGCAATCAAGAGGAATAAAGGGGTAGTTTATTGCCACGAGAATAATGTGAAAACCATGTATCGTAAACACTAGTATTACAGTTCTTTTCTACTTTTAGAAATATAATTAAAAAACTCTTGACATCTGTATTTGTATCGAATATATTATAAGCGTAATCTAGTTAGTTACTCAAGTAACAAACAGACAAACAAAGGGGTGATATGGTGCATATTGATACAAACACAGATAAGCCTATATTCATTCAAATAGCCGAACAACTTGAAGACGCTATATTCGTAGGGACATTTCCAGAGGAAACAAAGATACCCTCTACAAATGAAATATCTGCCCTATTGAATATCAATCCCCATACGGTATTAAAAGGAATGAATATGCTTGTAGATGAAGAAATCATATATAAGAGAAGAGGTTTAGGAATGTATGTAAAAGAGGGTGCAGTTATGAAGATACGCACAAAGCGACAAGGACAGTTTTTTGACCAGTATATCGCAACACTGGTTACGGAAGCGTCTAAATTAGATATGACAAAAGAAGAAGTAATTCAGTTAATAGAAAGGGGCTACAGCAATGAATGCAATTCAAATTAAAAATATAACAAAATCATATAATGATATTAAGGCATTAGACAATGTTTCATTCTCTTTTGAGTTTGGAAAAATCTACGGTTTTTTGGGAAGAAACGGAGCTGGAAAATCTACTCTTATCAATATTATTGCAAATCGTGTTTTTGCTGATAAAGGCGATATTTTAATTGATGATATTACAGCTAAGGAAAATATAGCAGTACAAGAAAAAATCTTTTGTATGAGTGAGGCAGATTTATACGATAAGGATTTAAAAATTAAAGAACATTTTAAGTGGATAAACCGCTTTTATGAAACCTTTGATATGAACAAAGCCATTGAAATTTCGGAAAAATTCAATTTGAATACAAACAAAAAATTTAAAGCATTGTCAAAAGGCTATCAGTCAATTTTTAAATTAACTGTTGCTTTATCTCTTAATGTTCCGTATATCATTTTCGATGAACCAGTTTTAGGGTTAGATGCTAACCATAGAGAACTTTTTTATAACTTACTTTTGAAAGAATATGAAAATGATGAACGTACTTTTATTATTGCAACACATTTGATTGAAGAAGTTGCTAATATTGTTGAAGAAGTCGTGTTAATTGACGAAGGGAAAGTGTTATTGCAAGCGAATGTTGGAACTTTATTAGAAACGGGTTACAGCGTATCTGGTGTTGCACAAGAGGTAGACAACTATTGCGTTGATAAAAATGTTATCGGCTATGATGAATTAGGCGGTTTGAAAATTGCTTATATCTTAGGTGGAAAAACAATTACAAAAAATAGCAATTTACAAATTTCAACGATGAACCTACAAAAATTATTTGTCAAATTAACAGAGAAAGGCGGTCAATAATATGAAAAAATTAAAATCAGTTATTCAATATGAGTGTGCAACTTCTTTCAAATATATTTGGCTGTTTTATGGAATACAGTATGCTTTTGTTACTCTTATCACTCTCATTCTTGCAATAAGTGCAGGAACATTTGAAGATATAGGTACAAATACTTTAGAAATCAACACTTTAGTATATGTCGGTGTATTAGGTGTATTAGGATATAATCAAGATTTTAAGATGTTATTACAGAATGGATTTACACGTAAAGTGATATTTGGTGCAACATTCTCTATGTTCTGTTTTATTTCAGGAACAATGGCATTTATAGATACTATAGTCGGCAATCTTCTTCATTATTTTAATAATGATTATAGTTCTCTTTATAGTGGAATATATGGATATGACAATATATTTATGAACTGGTTATGGCTGTTTCTTGTATATGTGTTAGTCTGTTGCTTACTATACTTAGCTATTTTGGTAATCAATAAAGTTGGAAAAACAATTTCAATATACTTAGGTGTTGCTCTTGGTGGGATTGTCTTAATCGTAATTGCGTTATTCAGATATGTTTTTTCAGCAGAAACAATAAGAAATATTTTTGAATTTTTGACAAAGGCAATGGGATTTATGACAGATGGAACAATCAATTATCTATTACCTGCTTTGGCTTTATTACTATTGATTACTGTTTTAGGAAGCTGTTCTTATGCTATCATTCGTAGAACAGAATTAAAATAAACTCACAAAGGAAGTGTCATATGAAACGCTTTAAATATAATCCGACATCTTCAAATCAACTTTAATGATACAATTTTTAAAACCATAAATGAATATTTATCAGTTTTAATGGCTCGTACAAATTTTATGTTTTGTGCGGGCTTTTTTTCTATATCTTTTTTCTGTATTTTTCAAAAGTTATAAACGGTATTTCGTTTATATAGTTTTGTTTTAGCAGAAAGGAGGTGAAATTATGAGGACATCTTCTTTCGAGCATATCGTCAGATTACAATTTAATTCTTATCAAGTCATAGACGGCAGTTTACTAGACGTTCCAAGTAAGGATGTCATACAGGTATTTAAAGTCAAATACCTTTGCCATCTCTTTTCACTATTCCTTCTTAGAAATAATGGGTTTCAAACTTAATGCCGGAAATTCAGAATAGCCATATAAGAAAAGATGCAAAAATTCGTGTAATAATAAAATGGAAAGCGAGCCCAAACAAATGATGGATATAAAAAAGAGGAATCAATGTTCCTCCTGTATATCGTATGGCTGTTCCTTGTGAAAATACATACTGGATGCAGATAAAACTATCAAAAACAGCAGACCGGTTTGTACCCAGTAAACCGTGTAATCCAGAATACCGTGAATCAGTATGGTGAGTATGAATGCAGATATTAAAGAAAACAATCGTAAGTCAATTCTACGCTTTAACAATAAATATACTTCTTTCAGATTACCTGCAAAGTAGATACCTGCCAGAATGACACCGATAATACCATGGCTTAAAATCGGATCCAGATAGATGCTGTGCGCATGCTGGGTTGGATGTCCGTGATACTGCTTATATATATGGAAGTAGGTCAGCGGTCCCTCTCCAAGCAGCGGATGCGCCTGTATTCCCTTGATTGCCGTTTCCCATATATTACTGCGTTTTGCGAAATCCTGAAAAATCGTTGCCCGCTGCATCAGCTTTGGTTCCAACAGCAACAGCAGACCGGCACCGCCAATTCCCGCCATGGATGTGGTGAAATAGATAAACCGCTTATTGATCAAAAACATAAACGGAATGGTCACCACGAAGGGAATCCATGCTGTTCTGGAGCCGCTCAGATATAGTGCGAACAGGTTGCATACGATGGTAACAACATAAAATACAATACGGCGCAGAGTCTTCACCTGCATCATTTTATAAACACAGATCAATACAATAAATTCAATCATCATCGCATAATAATTTGCATTGAAAAAGGTTGAATTGATACGGTCCTTCGGACTGTTTTCCACCTTCAGCTGAAGAAAGCTGTAATTTAAACGGTCGATGATTCTGCAATATTCCATCATCGCCCAGCCAAAACAGAAAAGGGAAATGATACAGCAGGCGTCCATCAGCAACTCGAATAAGCGCTTATTGATAACAGTGCGGAAATAAAATATAAACAGCATCAGCAGCAGGATTCCGATACCGCAGACACCGCCCAGCAGATTACCGCTGATAAATGCAATTGCAGAGGTCAGTAAGCAGAATACTATCATAAATCCTGATTTTGGCACTGCCTGAATGATTCCCTTCATCCTTCCTGTTGCACACAGGTAAAGAAGTACACCGGCAATCGCCAGCAATGGGAATTCAAACGGCAGGAATATGGAACACACAACGAACATAATAATATATTCATCCAGTGTGAAGTTATCAAGTTTACGGTGCAGAAAAGCGGAAATTCTCTCCATCTGTTTCCCTCCATTCCTAAACAAAGTAAACCTATTATAGCATTGCGGCAAAAAAATGACAATTTAATAATGACTACCTTACAAAACTGGTAGAGAAAACCGGCTTATTCCGCCGGTTAATTGTATTCATTCAGTTTTGTAGTCGTATCGGCTATTTTAGATTCCAGCTCTAATTTTCTGTTTTCCAGTGAGCTGATACTGCTTTCCGCAGCACTTTTTTTCTGTTCAGCAGCCTGTGCCTTGGTATTGTAATCATTGTTTGCCTGCTGACTTTTGGTATACAGCTCATTATAGCTTGCAGCACCGTATTTAGATAGCAGCGCCTGATACTGTTCATTTAAAACAGAAAGCTCATTCTGCAGGGCTGTTTTCTTCTCAGGATCTGTTTCATTGTCCACAGCTGTCTGTTTTTCGTTTACCTTATCCAATGCAGACTTTACCTCCTGTGCCTGTGAGGTCAGCTGTATAGCCTGATTATACAGACTCTTATACGAATCCAAATCACTCTGAGCAGCATCTTTATCTTTTTTTGCAGCCGCCAGATCTTTTTCCACATCCTTCAGCTGAGATTCATACTGATCCAGCTGTTTCTGCAGCTGAGCCGCTTCTGCCTGATTGGTCTTGATTTCATTCTTTTTCTCTTCATCCTCGTCGTCACCCGGATTGGTATTCGTTTGCTTATTGCCTTCGTTCTGTTCCTTATCCTTTGAACCAGTACCGCTTTTATCCGTTGTCTTTTCCTTATCATCACTTCCGCCAAGGAAATTTGACAAGGCATATTTCACACCGAAAAATGCGCCGGCAATGATACAGATTCCCACGATACCGATAATTACGTAGGTGATGATTTTATTCATTTTCGCACTTTTCCCAGGATCGTCTTCATCTTCTTCCTCATCGTCATCCTGTTCCAGCTTGCGTTTTGCTTCCTCTTTGCGCTGTTTTTTCTCTTTTATGCGGGCTAGCAGATTATCATCGTCATCCTCTTCATAAATTTCTTCCTCTGCATCCTCTTCCTCCACATCACTGTCATCATATTCCTGTGCGTCCATTGTGTGGAACACAGCAGTACGGTCTTCACCGAAAATCTGTGTCTGATCTGCGGAAGATGCCTTGTTTCTGTTATTCATGATAACCAGTGTTTTATCATAGGCAGGATCGTCATCAAAGCCTACCCTCGTCTGATCAAGCTGTGTGTCATCCACACGGATATCCGGAATCCCACCCTGCTTTACCGCTTCCGGCCGTTTAAAGGTACCAGTTTCGCTGATACTGTCAAAAATGCTGCTGCCTGCTGCTGAGGACTCCTGCTTGGAAGCATAGATCCTTTTCTCCTCTTCCTTCTGTTTTTTCAGCTCCTCAATCTTCTTTCTCAATTCATTATCCTGACTGTATTCATTGATCATACCGGATAAATCAATATCTTCATCATTTCCGGCTGTTCTTCTTTTATCATCCATATTTAAACCTCCAACGTACTTGTATCATTGTATATAATCTATGCGCACCGTTTTGTCGTTTTTCCTTATTTTAATGAAAGAGTGCTCATAGTTCTCCTACGAACACTCCGAATCGAATTTCTGCTTCTCAAAGGAGGAGAGAGAAATTTCGCTACGTAAGTCACATATCCTTATTTCATTGGCTAGATGAATATATGCAATCTTACGGCATAATTATAACACCTAATCACATAAACTGTCATTTTAAATCTTAAAATTAACTTAATTTTACATATTTTAAGACTATACTTTTCCACTACGTGATATTTCTATTATATGTAATATATCATACAAAAAAAAGCAGCGCTCTGCTGCCTATGCATGCTTAACGCGATCATGCTCCTCTGCGCGCTTTCCATTATTAAAGCGATCGACTGTCCCCACCAGGTAACCGGTAATGCGTCTTATTTTTTCAAAGCCCTCCGGCTGCAGGTGATAGCCCAATCCTACTTCCTCACCATCAAAGCTCAGCTCAACGGATGATATCTCCTTCTTTGGATTATTCTTGCGTATATAGCTGATATACGCGCGGGCTTCCTTTTCATTCACCTGTTCATTTGACTGAATTTCTATTCCATCAACCATAATCTGATATTCCATATGTAAGCTCCTCCTCATAATTTTCTGATACCATTATAACGAAGCAGATGCTTCCTTACAATTATTACGCCTGACAAGTTCTTTCTTTAGATCTTGCACATAGGTCTGCTACAGCTTGTTGAGATTCCAAGCCATGCCTGCCACCAGGCGCATAAGCGGATTATGTATCTCAATACGCTCTTCCAGGATCAAACGGCATCCTCCATGCGCAAGCTCCTCCAGAGTACCAGTCCATTCACCGCTGAAGCGTTTGTTTTCCATATGGAAAGCATATCGCGTAAACGGCTTTTTTTCTGTTATTGTAAATACTGTTTCATTACCATTCGGATAGATTTCACGAAAAACCGTATCACTATCGGTTTCTATACATTTTAAGTCACTTCTCCATGCATACTGCGTTGTATCTGTCATAACCGCCCAGACAGACTCTGTGCTGTATGGCAGCTCAGTTCGAAATACGGAAGTTTTCATTCTGCTCCTCCATTGCGTACCATTTTTATTTTATTAAACGGAAACAGGACATAGACATCCTTTCCCCGTATATCCTCCCGCTTGAATGGCCCGACACGACGGGAATCATAAGAAACGATACGATTATCCCCCATCAGGAAATATTCATTATCCTTCAGTGTCCGCTTTGGAAAGTCCTCTGTAAAATTATTGCCATGCCTGCGAATCTGATTTGCATAAGCATTGTCAAGATAAGGCTCCTCTATCGGCATGCCATTCACATAGACCACATCATCCTTTGCATAAATCGTATCACCCGGCAGACCGATGACACGCTTTACCCAGTTTTCCTTCTTTTCTTCATTGTATACTACGACTACATCAAAGCGTTCAATATCCTGAAACTTTGCACTGAACACATTCATGAGGCCGATTTCTCCATCCTCCAGCGTAGGGTCCATGCTTCTGCCATCCACACGCACCGGCTTGACAACAAAATTGGTTAACAGAAAGATGCATACAAAGCAGATGACGAAGGTTTTCACCAAGTCCAGCAGCTCATATTTTAAACCTTTCTTTTCTTCCTTTTTCTTTTTTGGCTTTATGTTTTCCGTTCCATCGATGACTGCCTGGAACTGTTCTTCCTTATTTTCTTTTTGATCCATGATACTCTCCTTCCTTAACGGCATGGTTTAATTATAGCACTGCTTTTTTAAAACGAAACTCTTTTTTTAAATTGTTAAGAAAACCTTTTGCCTTTCCTTTGCAGGCGGCTTCACAAAGGTGAACATTTCCATTTTTCAAAATACATAAAGAAAACCGATAATCATTTGAACTGCCCCTGTTTATCCGCTATAATGAAGTTAGATAGAAACATGTATACGGATTTATAAAAGCTGGGAAAGGAGGCGGCGCCCATGCCTGATCAGAATCAGTTCTGGGAGAGTCTGGATAAATACCGCTATATTCTCGATTCTCTTCCAAACCCTGTCATCGTCACAGATATGGACAAAATCGTACGCTATATCAATGTTGCGGCGAGAGCGATTGTTCCCCCTCCTTATGAGAAGCTGTTGAATCAACCCTGCAGTAATTTTCATACACCCTACTGTCATACAAAAGATTGCTGTATCCAACGCTTCCTGCGTAATGAAAAGGGTGCCATCCAAAGCGGTCCCGGAGATATTATAAATCGTGTCGATATTTCCTATCTCAGGGATGCGTTGGGCAATCCCATCGGTTATATCAATGTATCCACGGATGTACGGGAGCTGATGGAGGTGCAGCGCCAGCTGAAAATCAGCCAGGAGCGCTATGAGATTGCTTTACAGCAGGCCCGCACCGCATTGTGGGAATACGATATCAAGGAGCATACCATACAGCGTATAGATAATGTCCGGGGACAATTTTCTGAAATATTTCCCAATGAAGGGGTTATTGAAGGCGTGCCGGATGCTCTTATTGCGCAGGGCATTCTATTTGAGGATTCCATCAGGGAGATCGAAGTCATGTACAGCAAGCTGAAGGAAGGCTACAAAAAAGTTTCCGGACAGCTGCATATGCGTAACAGAAATGGTGAGGAACGATGGGTGGAAATCCGCTGTACAACCATTTTCGATGAAGCGGGAAGAGCCATTAAGGCAATCGGTATTTCAAAGGATATCAGTGAACAGAAGCGCTTGGAAAGCAGCTACCAAAATGAACGGAAGCTGCAGGAAATCATGAATGCAGGATTCCTGAGTGTCTTCGAAATAAATGTAACACAAAACCGGATGATTCTGATAGATAAGGAAGCTGCGGAAAAATTGAGCAGTCCGCCGGAGGAAGGCGTGTATGATGAAATTCTACAGGCAGCTTTACCGAAAATTCATCCGGACTTTCAGAAAAAGGTCTACGAAAAAATGAATTGCAGGGCACTGCATCTGGCGTATATGCGTGGCATACATACATGCAATGTGGAATACCGGCTGAAGCGAAAAGGCTGTTACCACTGGATCAATGCATCCATTCAGCTTTTGAAAAAAGATAGCAGTGCGGATATTTTCGCACGTGTTTTCCTGAAAGATATTCAGGCACAAAAAGAAAAGGAAGAAAAGCTTCAAAAAGAAGTGCACATCGATGCACTGACAGGCGCCTATAATCGTAAAGGAATTATTACACATATCGAGGAGCTGCTGCGGCAGAATCCCGAAGCGATCAGCGCATGCGTATCACTGGATATTGATAATTTCAAGGAGGTCAACGATACCTTCGGTCATTTATACGGCGATGCTGTATTATCTGAAACAGTGAAGAAAATTCAGAAGCTCTGTCGAAGTGACACGCTGATAGGACGGCTGGGCGGTGATGAGTTCGTTGCATTCTTTCCCCGTTTACAAAGCGAGGAGGTTCTCATGCATGCAGTTGAACGCCTGCAGTCAGCACTTGTGAATACCTATACCTCGGGAAGTCACATGGTGAAAACAAGTGTCTCCATGGGGATTTCATTTTATCCACGGCACGGCACCACCTTTACAGAGCTTTATGATAAGGCGGATATTGCCATGTATCATTGTAAGCGGAACGGAAAAAACGGATGGACGGTTTATCAGGATACGATGGAGCGCTGTCAGCAAATCATGGAAAAGCCGGATTCCGACAATATCGGCGACATGCAGCTGAATAAGCCTTTTGAGGGAAATATCGGCGAGTATATTTTCCGCATTCTCTATCGTCGGGAGAAGACGGATCCGCAAACCATGCGGACGGTACTGGAGCTTATCGCCCACCATTACGACATGCAGTATTTTTATGTTATGGATTTCAACAGGGAAACCCAATGCATACAGCCGCTGCTTTCCTGGAGTGAAGAGGATAAGAGCCTGTATGAATTGCTGCAGCTGGATGAGCAGAAAGCAGCATTGGAATTTCTGGAAACCATTCATTCTGACAATGACCGTATACTGTTTCTGGAAAATTGCGGGAAGGACTGTTTTGATAGATTTCCAAAGGAAATTCTGAACAAGCTAGCTATTTTTGCGCTGGTTCACATGAGTGTGCCGGTTTCCAATCAACACGATATCCTCATCGGTCTTGCCAATACCAGGCATACGCACAGCTTCAGTCGTAATCAGCGCACGGATATTCGGACAATTTTTGAGGTAATCGTCACCTTCCTCAAAGATCAGCAGCAGCGTGAGCAGCAGAAAAAGTATACCGACACGTTGATTTCACTTTTGAACAACCTTGGAAATTCCATATATGTCATTGATCCGCACAGCTATCAGCTGATTTACTTTAACCAGAGTCTTATGGAAATCTTTCCGAAATTGAAGACAGGTGAAATTTGTCATAAGGTCTTCAGAGAGGAAGATACACCGTGTAAGGATTGCCCGATACGTCAGCTTTCAAAGACAGTTCCCTCTGCCTCCACAGACATACATAATGCGAAGCTGAATGCGGATATTCAAACGACAGCAGCCTATGTGGAATGGTATGATCATCAGAAATATGTTCTATTATCAGGTGTCGATGTTACAAGGTATAAGAAATGACAGTTATGAAAGAGTTTATTCGTTAGAAGAAGTTGTTTCCGAATATGAGTAAACTTAAAACAGGGAGACTTCAATACGATTGTATGTAGCAATAGAAGTTGAATTCTCCCTTTTTCAAACCCTAAAGTAAGAAAGAGTCGTAGAAGAATAGACTCTTTTTCTATAAATAAACCAGGAGCTTTGACATTTAGGAAATTCTGATACATAAAGTATCCGCTATAAAGATATTGCATTTCATGAAAATATTGGAAGGATGTTATATTAACGGATGAAACATGTATTGAATCCTGCATTATTGTATAAGCTTTCTATTTGCTGCTACTGTTTTACAACAGCCTGTGCAGACAATATGATAAAATAATCCCCTTGTAATCTGGTAATAGGCTTCACCTTATTTTCCGCTCTTTTGATCCTGGGATGTGCAGAATGGAACGATATTTTGCAATCGCCCTTCTGGACACATACAAATCGATTTCTTCCAGCAGCTCCACCAGATCCTGATCACGATAAGGATTTTCTTTATCCTCCTGCTCCACAAACTTCTGAATTGCCTTAAGAATGGAATCCTTGCTGCTTCCATCCCTAGTTGCAGAAACAAAAAGATCCTTTACTGCATAAATTTCATTTTGAAAAAGATAATACTTATTTGACAATGTTCTGGATACGGTGGATTCATGAAATCCTGTCTTATTGGCGATATCCAGCAGTGTGCACGGCTGCAGTTCATCCATATAGAGAAAATGGTTTCTCTGTATATGAATCAGTGCATTTACCATGATTAAGAGTGTTTTATTACGTTTACTTAAATGATCAATAAAATAATAAGCCTCATCAAAATACGCACGGAGCTCTTTATCGTTCTTTACAGCCTGTAATTCATCCTGAATCTGAAAGTGTCCCAATTGCTTTGGTATTATTTCTATTTCATCGCCCAGTGTCTGAATTTCAAAATCAGGCAGAAGGATTGCATTGTTTTCTCCAGCATAGGAGCTGCAGGGATACGGCTGGCAGCCTTGTATTTCCAGCAGACTCTGTGTTACAGCTTCCATTGACAGCCCACAGTCCTTTGCTATCGCTTTATAGTCCTTACGGATAAGCTCTTCTGCATACTGAGTGAATATTTTCTCAGCAGTATATTTCTTGTTTCTTAACAACTGCAGACGGATGCTGTCTATACTATCCCTTGCGGCAACACCGGCAGGTTCAAACATTTGCAGAATTTGGATATTTTTTTGAATACAAATAGGTGCTTTTCCAAGTATTTCTGCATATTCTGCAGCTGAACTGTTAAGAAATCCATGCTCATCCAGTGATTCAATCAAAAAATTACAAATATCCTCATCAGCATCCTGTTTTGTTGTGTGCAGCTGCAGATACAAATCCTCTTTCAATGTTTTTCCTGCAGCAGAAGGTGCATATCAGTCGATGGTGTATATTCAATTACAGGGTTATTCTCCGTTAATGTTTTTATATAGTCCAGCAAATCCTGCTGACTCATTTTAAGTATATCGAGCGAATTCTTCATCGACTGCGAAAGCTGAAGTGTCTGTGAAAGCTTTTGTGTGTAAATAAATTTTGGTTCCAGAGCAATCCCTCCTCTCACCAATATTCTAGCAAGAATTGTGCCACAGAGTGGATGTAAATTTTAATCTTGACATTTATTTTTTTTGAAATTACTATTCTATCAAAGGGGTGATGGCATGAGAGATAAAATACTAGCAATAATCCGTAGAAACTGTGAGCAGCAGATGTTTGAAGCCAATACAGCCATTATCATCAGTGAACAGATTCATATAAGTCGAAATGAAACTGCATCCTTGCTTCATGCTTTAACAACACAAAAGAAAGTGATAAAAATCGGAGCACGTCCATCGTTTTTCCTTGACAGAGAATTTATGGAGCAGGAATACGGTATGCAGATTCCAAACAACAGCTATAAATCTGTCGAATT
The DNA here is from genome assembly GCA_012317185.1 of [Clostridium] innocuum. Lineage (NCBI taxonomy): Bacteria > Bacillati > Bacillota > Clostridia > Eubacteriales > Clostridiaceae > Clostridium > [Clostridium] innocuum. The sequence continues at coordinate 4,438,106 of CP048838.1, forward strand.
TCTAATGTCCCAATGCAGAGATGAACCACAGGATTTTGAAAAACTCATAGGACACGACGGAAGTTTGTCTGAACTGATCAAGCAATGCAGAGCTACCATTGCGTATCCACCTGATGGGCTTCCTCTTATGCTCTACGGCCCCACAGGAACAGGTAAAAGTCTGATTGCCCGTCTGGCATACGAATATGCGGGAAATAACGGACTCCTTTCGGAGCATGGAAAATTCATGGCAGTGAATTGCAGTGAATATGCGAACAATCCCGAACTGCTGACTGCAAATCTGTTTGGCTATGTGAAAGGAGCCTTTACCGGCGCTGACCAGAACAAGGCCGGACTCATCGAGCTGGCAAATGGCGGAGTATTGTTTCTTGACGAGGTTCACAATTTAAAAGCAGAATGTCAGGAGAAGCTGTTTCAGTTTATGGATCGTTCCATCTATCACAAGGTAGGAGATAATGAAACCTGGTATACGTCAAAGGTACGTCTTATACTTGCAACAACAGAGCCTCCGGAAGAGGTCTTATTAAAAACACTGCAGCGCAGAATCCCTATGACGATTACCGTTCCCACATTAAAGCAGCGCGGTGTACAGGAGAAGGTACAGCTTCTATATGCTATGTTCAAGGAAGAGGAACAGCGCCTTCGCAAAACGATTCACATCAGCACCAAGGTATATAATATCCTGCTTTCCCATGATTTTACCGGTAATATCGGAGGCTTAAAAAGCTGTGTGCAATCCTGTTGCATCAATTCCCTTTTTCAAGATGATGACAATCAGATAATGCGCATTCAGCTCAGCAGTTTGCCGGAACAGATACTGAACGGCATAACGGAAAAAAGCTCCGTTTATACAACAACAACCGAATTCATCAATCTGCATGATCTGCAGAATTTCATTCATACGGATAAGGAAATCATACGGCTTAATGAAGAGCTTCTAAAGCATTTTCAGGCATTTGAAAACCATACAGCGAATGAGGAAAGCTATATCAGAAGATGCAGGCAGGCTGTGTGGAAATATTTTGACACTGTGCTTCTTACAGAAGCACTGAAGCAGGAAAAGGATTTCTATCAAAGCGGTATTCAGCATATCTTCGGAATCGTCAGCGGTCAGTATAAGCTCACCATCAGTAATAACGATGTACTGTCTGTATGCAGCTACCTCAATGCCTATACAAAGGATTACCACAGCTTTCGAAACTGGTCAGCCAAACATAAAGATAAGACGGAGCTGTTTCTGGACTGTCTGAAAACCCGGTTTCCCAGAGAATACAGCATTGCCTCAGAAATAGGAAAATACCTAAACTCTTATCTGGATATCGATATCATGCCAATGGCAACGATTATCTTCATTCTCTATTTTAAAAGTCTGTTCGCAGAGGAGGACAACCAAAAGCGATGCGGTGTGATACTCGCCCATGGCTTTTCCACCGCAAGCGGTATTGCCGATGCGGTAAATAAGTCTTTGGGAAACTATGTTTTTGATGCGATCGACATGCCTTTGAATGTTGACATGAGCTCCATATTGGAACAGCTGAATACCTATCTGAAAAAGCTGGGGGAAACTGAAGAGCTGTTTCTTCTTGTGGACATGGGAAGTCTGGAGGAAATATATAAAGGACTTCACCTAAACAATGTCAATATTGGGATCATAAACAATATCAGTACACGGGCAGCGCTTGAAATAGGAAGCGGTATTTTGCAAAGCCGAAGCATGGAGGATATCTTCCGTGATGTTGTTTCTGGTAATATTACCAGTTATCACATCGAACGAAACCGACAGAAAAAACATGCCATCCTGTGCAGCTGTGCAAGCGGTATGGGAACTGCAGAAAAGCTAAAACAGACGATTGAAGATTCTTTGCCTCTGTCCACAGAAATCAGTGTACTGGCTTATGACTATAATGAGCTTGTTGAAAAGGGAATGAACTGCACACTGTTTGATAATTATCATATACTCTGTGTGATTGGGACATTAAATCCAAACATTGACCAATTGTATTTTATTCCGATTGAGGATTTAATTATCAACGATACGATTGACGGATTTGATCATTGCATAGAGGATGCAATGTCGAAGGAACAGCTGACTCTGTTCAAGAAGAATATATTAAAGAATTTCTCGCTTTCCAACATCATGAACAGTCTTACCATATTGAATCCGAATAAATTGCTGGAGCATGTTGCCGATGCTATAGACCGTTTACAGACAATCCTTAATATTTCCCTTGCCAACAACACCTGTTTCGGGCTGTATGTTCACATGAGCTGTCTGATCGAACGGCTTGTCATGAACAAGGGAATCGAACTGTATCCGGATATGCTTGCCTTTGAAAAAGAGCATACTGTATTCATACAGCAGGTAGAAACAGCCTTCACAGCAGTAGAAGCCTTTTACGGTGTGCAGATTCCCGTTGCTGAAATCGGCTATGTGTATGATTATGTAAAAAATGATCTGAATTATAAAAAATATTATACCTAAGCGTGCCCTGTGGCATGCTTTTTGCTTGTATACAGATGCATACCTTGAAAAGAAAATCATGTCGGTTACAGCGCTGTGGCATGATCCTTGCTTGGATACGTATGAGAAATAAAAGTAATACAGGGAATTTCCTGTATGCACAAAAAGAAAGGAGATAACAGCTTGAGAAAAATAACCATAGCTTCCCATGGAGAATTTGCGAAGGGACTGAAGCATTCCATTTCCTTGATCGTTGGAAAGCTTGCGGATGATATCCATACATTCTGTCTTTATCCTTCTCAAAGTCCTATGGATTTTAAGGAACAAATCGAACAGGAAATCAAGCAGCATCCGGAGCATGAATACGTCTTCCTCTGTGACATCAAAGGAGGAAGTGTTCATACGGTATGTTCACAGCTGTGTGCATATGAAAACGTTAAGGTATTCAGCGGCACCAATATGAACCTGGTTCTGGACCTGCTATTGTCCTGTCCCGATACGATTGAAACAGAAAATCGTGAGATTCTGCTTGAAAATGCAAGAGAGGGAATAACACTTATGACCAGAGATGATCTGGTAGAAAAAAAGGACGAGGAGTTCTGAAGGAGGTAGCGTATGATTAAGTGTTTACGAGTGGATCACAGATTATTACACGGCCAGGTGGCATTTTCCTGGACAACAGCACTGGGGGCTGACTGCATTCTCATTGCAAATGATGATGTCATGAATGATGCGATGCGCAAAACGACAATCAAGCTTGCCAAGCCAAGCGGTGTCAAGCTGGTAATCAAAACACTTGCGGATGCCATTGAAGCATTAAACAGCGGTGTTACAGACAAGTATAAGCTGTTTATTGTTGTAGAATCCATAGAAGATGCTTATCAGATTGCGACGCAGTGTCCTGCTGTAAAAGCGGTAAATCTGGGAGGAACAAAGGCCAGAGAAGGCACACGCAGCATTTCCAGAGCGGTCAATGTGAATCCGGTGGAGGAAAAAAGGATTCAGGAATTACTGGATGCCGGAATCGAAGTGGAAATCCGAATGATTCCAGTGGATAAGTCCATTGATGCCCGCAGCGCACTGCATGAAGGAGGAAGTAAAAAATGATACAGGCACTATTATTGGGGGCTATTGCATTTTTCGGTAATTGTGATTATGCATTGGGTACCAGCTTATTGAAAAACCCAATTGTATTAGGACCGCTTGTCGGTCTGGTCCTGGGGGATGTCACAAAGGGAATCATCATAGGAAGTACACTGGAGCTGGCGTTTATCGGTGCACAATCCATCGGTGCATTTGTACCGCCTAATGTTGTTGTTGGCGGTGTGCTTGGTACCGCTTTTGCAATTACGACGGGAAAGGGTGCGGAAGTAGCAGTTACACTTGCTTACCCTATCGCATTGCTTGCTAGTATATTTGAAAATCTGTTTATGTCTGCCATCTTCCCTTTAACCGGTACCTGGGCAGATAAGTATGCAGAGAAGGGAAACTACCGTGCCATAGAAATGATCCATATCGGAGATGGTATCGTTCAGAGTCTGACCTTTGCATTGCTGGTTGTTTTTGGTTTCCTGATCGGAAGCGGTCAGGTGGAAACACTCGTAAATTCCATACCGGCTGTTATCACAGACGGCCTTACCATAGCAACGGGATTGCTTCCTGGCATGGGATTCGCCATGCTGGCTCAAATGACATTGAATAAGAAAGTCATTATGTTCTTCTTCCTGGGCTTCCTGTTGTCTGCTTATGTCGGTGTACCGGTTCTCGGTATTGCTCTGCTGGGTGTGATTGCCGCATTCCTAAAGGTTGATTTTTTCTCAGAAACCGCAGTAGCTGCGGACGGAGGTGAAGATGATGACTTCTAATACCAGTGATTTGATTACAAAAAAAGACCTGCATAAGATGTTCTGGAGATCGCTTCCTATGGAATTTTCCTGGCACTATGAGCGTCAGATGCATATGGGCTTTGAATTCATGATGATTCCTGCACTTCGTAAAATTTATGATAATGATCCGGAAAAGTTCAATGATTCCTTACAGCGTCATCTTGAATTCTTTAACACATCCATGTATTTCAGTACCTTTATTGCAGGTATCATCATTTCCATGGAGGAAATGAATGCAAGACAGGGCAGCTTTGATACTGCCTCCATCAGTACTATGAAGGTCGCATTGATGGGACCGCTGGCCGGTATCGGAGATTCTGTTTTCTTTGGTACGATTCGTATTCTTGCCATTGGCGTCGGTACCTCTCTGGCTGCACAGGGAAATATTCTCGGTACAATCTTGTTTCTGCTGATTTTCAATATTCCTGCATATGCCGTCCGTTATATTGGTGCCATGAAGGGGTATGAGCTTGGTGCTAATTATCTGGAAAAAATTCAGAAATCCGGGTTAATGAATAAATTTATGCTGGCTGCCTCTATTGTCGGTGTTATGGTAATCGGTGGTATGACAAAGGAATTGATTACTGTTAATACGCCAGTCTCGATTGGCTCCGGTGACGCTGCTGCCAGCATTCAGGAAATACTGGACGGTATCATGCCGGGTATGCTCAGCCTTGGTGTCATGGGGATTTACTACTGGCTTTTGAAAAAGAAAGTGAACGTCATTGCCATGATTGTCGGTACTGCACTCTTTGGTATCCTTTGTGCGTGGCTCGGCATTCTTGCCTGCTAGTTACAGATGGATGAAAGTGAGGTGGCAGGATTGATAATTGATATGCATGTTTCTCCGGCTTTTATTGACGAGCTGCATCAAAGCGAAACGCAGCTGCAAACCTGTCGCAGGCTGACAGGCTTATACGAGACAGATACTCAGCCTGTTTCCTTTATGAAAACGATGTGTAAGGTATCGGATATTGAAATGCTTTGCCTTCTTCCCCTCGATTTAACAACAACACATAATGCTTATCTGGGCACCAATGAACAGGTTGCTCAACTGGTACAAAAAGATTCTGATCTATTTATCGGCTTTGCCAGTGTAGATCCGCATCGAAGTGATGCCGTGGATGTTGTCCGCCATGCCTTTTTGAATTTGCATTTATCCGGTCTGGTTCTTCATCCTTCCCAGCAACGGTTTTATCCAAATGAAGAGTTATGCGGGGCTTTGTACGAGGTATGCGAGGAATTTAATAAGCCAATCATATTTCATGCCGGAATGTCTGCACGTCCCAATACACTGAGTAAATATGCACATCCGCTGTTATTTGAAGAAGTCGCCTGTGCGTATCCACATTTACGTATCTGCCTGAGCGGCTTTGCATGGCCATGGGTACGTGAGGTATGCATGCTGATGCTGAAATATAAAAATGTATATACCGACACAGCTCTGCTTTATTTTGACAATCCCAAAGAATTTTATCATCAGAGCTTCTGTATAGACATTGGCGCACATTGGATTGACCGCAGTCTTCGTCACCAGATCATGTTTGGAAGCGATGAGCCACGTCTTGAACAAAGACGCATGATAGAAGCGATTTACAACATGGATTGGCGTGAGAGAACAAAGCAAATGATATTCAGAGAAAATGCACTTGACTTTTTAAACGGAGGCGGTTTCTATGACTGAATACAGAGAATTGACCTATGAAACACAGGCGTACAATGAGCTTATTCCGATTGCAGAGGATATAAAAAAACTGGTATCTGAATGCGGCATACAGCAGGGAATAGTTTATATCATCACCAAACACACAACAACGGGAATTACAGTAAATGAAAATCTGGAATGTCTAAAGGCTGATATTTTGAAGAGACTCGGTATGATATTTCCCGAAGAGGACGACTACTATCATGCTCGATTCCTGCAAAGCTATGGTGCTATGGCCGGGAATCCCACCGGACATTTAAAGGCAATGATCACAGGGAATCATGCCGTTTTTCCAATCGTAAATGGTAGCATCATGCTTGGAAAGGCTCAGGAAATTTATCTTGCGGAGTTTGATGGTCCACAGATACGGGATGTAATGATTTCCATACTGGGAGATAATTAACATACGAAAACAGAAAGAAAAGAGAGGTAAACACATGTACATTTTTGATAAAGAAGCATATTTCACAGACGCTAAACTAACATATGATACAAGAGGAGAAATCGAACGGGTTGCTGATGAGGTAAGCAAGCAGGGATTTAAAAACATATTCTTCATTTCCTCCGGAGGCTCTCTGGCAGTCATGCAGCCGATTCAGTATCTGCTGCGTTCAAAAAGTGCGATTCCCACATATTGTGAAATTGCATCAGAGGTTATCCTGACAGATAATAAACAGCTGACAAAGGATTCCATTGTTATCACTTCCAGTAAATCAGGTACTACCAGTGAAACAGTGGAAGCGATCGAATTTTGTAATAAAAAAGGAATCCGCGTCATTGCATTTTGTGGAAAACCGGATACACCGGTTGATCAGCTGGCTACCTATTCCATCATCGGAAAAGCAAAGGATGCTGTAGAGTTTGAGTATATTCAGCATTACCTGCTGGCATTCCGGCTGCTGTTTAACAATGGTGAATTCGATGCCTATAACCGGTTGGCTGACCAGCTGGAGAAGCTTCCTGAGAATCTTGTAGCTGTAAAAGAACAGTTCGAGCCAACTGCCGCAAGAATTGCCGAAACCTATTATAATTCCGGTATTCAATACTGGATTGGAGGCGGCTCTCTGGCACCGGAAATTTATTTACATGCGATGTGCATTCTTGAAGAAATGCAATGGATTCGTACAAAATCCATTAAAAGTGCTGAATTCTTTCATGGTACCCTTGAAGTGATTGAAAAGGATACTCCTGTATTTCTTGTAAAGGGTGTGGATGAAACAAGACCGATTGATAATCGTGTGGAACGACTGATTAAAAAATTAAGCGATCATGCAGAAGTGATTGATGTCGCAGATTACAGTTGTCCGGATATCGATGAGGAATTTATGGATATCATAGCAACCTCCATTGTGACAACAATTCTTGACGAGCGACTGGCTGTTCATTATGAACGTGTGACTGGTCATGATCTGACAACAAGACGCTATTACCGCCAGTTTGCATATTGATCTGATTCTCTGCTCAACCTCTATCAAAAGGCAGAATCTCTGGCATATTATCCAATAAAAGGAAGCAATGCAATCCCCATGCTCTCATATGGGGTGCCTGCTTCCTTATTTATATACAGTTTACTCCAGAAATTTCCTTAACCGCTTTTTTCCTGAATCCTTTTTCTTACACCATGTTTTTGCCTGTTCTTCCTGTATAAAGCTTTTTAAAGGAATCAAATCACTTTGTGATCAAAGGCCTCCAGTGCACGGTAATACGCCGGTTTATCCTCATTGTAAATGATAACAGGGGCGATATCATGAATAATGAAATAATAATTCATCAATGTCCTGCCTGCTCTGCCATCCGCAAAGGGATTATATGTTCAAATATTGCATGTAGATATACTCCTGCTGTAAAGTAATCTGTTCCCTGATATGTATTAAGCTCTGATAACAGCTCTTTCACATCGGATTCGACTTCATGAGGATACCTGCCGATTTCATTTTTACCGGTTACATAATCATGTATTTTGAATTCACCCGAACGTTCCTGTTTATCATGGTAACGAATATCATCATATGTACCTTTCATAAGCTTATACTGCATGCGCTTGATAAAGTTTATATCCAGAGCTTTTTTCTCTACGATAAGCAGTTTCAAGTAATTATAGCAATGCACCTGATTTTTATTTCAAACAGTGTTCTCAGATCACCGGTATAACAATTCACAGAGCCCTTTTCGAAAATATCTCTTGTGTCATGACATTTTCTATTTTATTTGAATGATACGCGAACAGAATTTTAAAATCATAGAGTCTCACATCAATTTCTTCCAGTGAGCTAAATGACATATGCTTTACCATTATGTATACCCCCGCATTTCCTGTTCATTATACCACATATCCATATATGCATGTACAGAATCGTTATACCGCTTATTGTATTTGCGAACAGCCAAATAAATAGAAAAGGACCAGATGTTCTGATCCCTATTTCTTAGTTATATACATTTTTGCGTTCCATGTGTATTCAACGTTCCATCATGCTGATTGACTCGATTCCCACACTTCCACCTCTAACTACCTCGATGTCTCTGAATTCCTCTTTCATCAGCTTAATGACCGCATCATTCTTTGTTGCGGTTTGCACAAATTCCAGAAGGAGGCTGTCTCTTCCATAATCAATCACCTTTGCCTTAAAGGTCTGTGCGATTTGAAACAGCTCCGTTTTTTCCTGCAGGGTACAGTTCTGTACCTTCACATATAAAATTTCCTTCATACGGACAAAAATATCCGTAAAATCTATGACCTTAATTACTTCCACTAGTCGATTCAGCTGTTTCTTGATCTGTTCAAAGGTTTCATCATCACTGACTGTCGCAATCGTCATTCTGGATATGGTAGGATCCTCCGTCGTTCCTACGGTAAGGCTGTCAAGATTATATGATTTCCCGGAAAATAATCCGGAAATCTTAGACAAAACACCTACCTGATTTTCCACATACAGCGATATCCAACGTTTTTTCATACCGTTACCATTCATATATCCATTCTCTCCTTCCTGTTTCAGCATCACTTTAACAATCCATAAGCATATCCTTTAAGGTGCCGTCAGGCTGTATCATCGGATACACAAGATCCTCCGGATTGATAATAAATTCGATGATCACCGGTGTTTTCTTACTGCTCATCGCCTCACGAAGTGCCGGCTCGATCTGTTCCTTTTCCGTTACCCGGATACCCTTTGCCCCATAGCTTTCCGCCAGCTTTACGAAATCAGGAGTATACGTAGGACATGATACTTCCCCGCATTTATTGCGGCAGGCAGCTCCGGCACGAAGGCAGGTCATGGCATAGCGCTTTCCATAGAACAGCTTCTGCCACTGCCGAACCATGCCCAGATTGTTATTATTGAAAATACAATTTATAATAGGAAGCTCCTCCAGTACAGCTGTTGCGATTTCCTGGATGTTCATCTGCATCCCGCCATCTCCCGAAATGGATAGTACAGGAGTATCCGGATTTCCAATTTTTGCGCCGATTGCCCCCGGAAGACCATAGCCCATCGTACCAAGACCTCCGGACATCAACAGCTTCTTCTTGTTAGTCAGCTCGATAAACTGTGCTGTAAACATCTGATGCTGTCCGACATCGGTGACAACGATCAGCTCCTCAAATACCCGGTTGATAGTTTCGATGATGTCCTGCGGGGTCAGATACGGCTTCTTTTTCATCATGAGTGGATGCACGCTTTTCCATGCATCGATTTCATCCAGCCACTTTTTTGTATTATATTCATGCACATATTCCAGCATTTTATTGATTGCTTCTCTGGCATCCGCAACAATCGGGATGTCTACCTGTATATTTTTAGAGATCGCGGCAGTATCAATATCAATATGCACTATTTTGGCATTGGGCGCAAAGGAATGCAGCTTTCCCGTGATCCGGTCATTGAATCTTGTACCGATGGAAAACAGCAGATCGCACTCATTTACGGCCATATTACAGGCATAGGCACCATGCATTCCGATATTCCCCACATACAGCGGGTGATTGCTTGGAATTGCCCCCTTCCCCATAATTGTTGTTATGACAGGTATATTCGTTTTATTAACCAGCTTTGTAAAGTCCTCATTTGCATGGGCAATATTCACACCGCCCCCGGCAAGAAACAATGGACGTTTTGCCTTTCCCAGCATTTTGATAGCACGCTTCAGCTGACCGATATGCACTGCAGTATTGGGCTTATATCCCCGAATATTCACCTTATCCGGATAATCTGCTTCTCCCAGCTCTCCCATAACATCCTTTGGAAGATCGATCAGCACCGGACCGGGTCTTCCGCTTGCCGCTATATAAAAGGCTTCTTTGATAATACGTCCCAGGTCTTCCCTTCTGCGAACCGTGACACCGTATTTAGTGATACTGCGGGTGATTCCCACAATATCCACCTCCTGAAACGCATCATTTCCGATTAAATTTCGGGCAACCTGTCCGGTAAAGCATACTAGTGGAACACTGTCATAATAGGCAGTCGCAAGACCGGTCACAAGATTTGTCGCACCCGGGCCACTGGTAACGAGACATACCCCTGTTTTCCCTGTAGAACGTGCATAGGCATCCGCTTCATGAACAAGAGCGATTTCCTGCCTTGGAAGAATGATTTTTATACTGTTCTGCTTATATAATTCATCACTGATGTCAATGGTACAGGCGCCCGGATAAGCAAACAGCGTATCCACACCCTCTTCCTGAAGTGCCTTTACCAACAACTTATTGCCACTGATTTTCTTCATATGCATACCTCCCTAATCTATCTTATTACTACTTTAACACAATACAGGCACTATGAAAACACTTTAAACCTGCTTGTTTAAGACATTTTTGTGACAAAAACCGTAGGATTCAGCAAATTCAAAAAAAAACTATGAAAAATGCTATTTCACAGGCAATTTATGTGCAAAGAAGCTGATGTACAAAAAAGCAGATACCATATAAAGTATTGAATACTGCATATACTATCTGCTTACATTATAAAAACATTTTGTTGCTCACACTAATTCAGACATCTCTATATTCTATTGTATCAATACGTTAGTATTTCAATACCATGTTCTGTGACCAGGAGGGTATGCTCCCACTGGGCACTTAATGAACCATCCTCTGTATAGGATGTCCATCCGTTATCTTCATCAATATATAAATGATAATCTCCTACATTGATCATGGGCTCAATCGTAAATACCATACCGGGAGCCAGCACCATACCACTGCCTGCACGACCGACATGACCGATTACCGGATCCTCATGAAACTCCTTGCCAACACCGTGTCCGGCAAAATCCACAACAACGCTGTATCCCCTGCTTGTCGCATATTTATGAATGGCGGCACCGATATCACCGACATGTCCCCATGGCTTGACGGCATCCATGCCAATGTTCAGACATTCCTTTGTGACCTCAACCAGATTTCTTGCCTCTTCACTGACCTCCCCGATCATAAACATACGGGAAGCATCGGAATAGTAGCCATGAAAGATTGTTGATACATCGACATTTACAATATCGCCTTCCTGCAGGATAATACTGTCATCCGGAATACCGTGACAGACCTCATCATTCACAGATGTACAGCAGCTTTTCGGAAATCCTTCATAATTCAATGGTGCAGGAATCGCACCATGGGAAACAGTATAATCATATACCAGACGATCAATTTCACCGGTACTCATACCGGGATGAATATGCTTTGCGACATGATCCAGTACTCCTGTATTGATATTCCCACTTTTCTTAATACCGATGATATCTTCCTTGTTTTTAATCAGAGAGCGATCCGGTACAATATGTCCTTCCCTGGCCAGCTTTGCGAGCTTTTCATCAAATTTTTCATGGCACTGCTTATATTTCTTTCCACTGCCGCACCAGCAGCGTGTATTTCTATGCATTTCCATATAGACACCTCTTTTCAACCTCTATAGTATAGCACTTATTTCTGTACTTTTCACATGAAAACATGCGAAAGAAAGGGAAATAAAGTCCTTCTATATCATCTATGCCTTATAGCATTATGCATTTTGTATAACCATGTACGCAAAACATTATTTCCTTACGATACGGTTTCGGTATCGTGGTATAATAAGGATAAAGTTAAGGAGCTGATCATATGAAACGTCTGCCGATTGGAATAGAAGATTTCAAGGAACTGATTGACAAAGACTGTTATTATGTAGACAAAACATCATTCATTACAGACATTATAAATGAAAAGGTCGCATTATATACCAGACCGCGCCGTTTTGGTAAAACACTGAATATGAGTATGCTATATTATTTTTTCTCAATGAAGCAGAAGGATAATGCTTATCTTTTTAACGATATGGATATTGTCAATCATACAGACTCATTACAATACCAAAATCAGTATCCGGTCATTTTTATTACTCTGAAAGATATGAAAAAACACACGTTTGAAAATCAAAAGGCGATGTTCGCTATCCTAATCCAGGATATTGTCAGAAAAAATCAGGAGTTACTCGAAAGTGAGGAATTAAATACCTTCGATAAAGAACAGCTTATAGCATATTATCGTCGTACACAAAGTGATGTAGATCTGCAGAATGCATTAAAGTTTCTTTGCGGTTGCTTGAAGCAGCATTATCATAAAGATGTTATTCTTTTGATTGACGAATACGATGTTCCGTTACAAAGCGCATATTTAAAAGGATATTATGATGAAATGGCAGACTTTTTAAGCGGTATGTTCGGTGCTGCCCTAAAAACAAATGATGCATTGGAAAAAGGGATTCTGACAGGCTGCCTGAGAATTGCGAAAGAGTCGATCTTCACTGGCTTAAATAATTTTAGTGTATATTCCATTTCTGAAGATCAATCCAGTACATCCTTTGGATTTACACCAAAAGAAACGATAATACTCCTTGAACACTACGATTTGAAATCCTATGAACAAACCATAAAAGAATGGTATGATGGGTATCTATTCGGAAACAAAGAGATATACAATCCATGGAGCGTACTGAAATATGTTCAAAAAATCAAGCAGGGAAACGATACACCGGAATCCTTCTGTGCAAATACGAGTGGAAATGATATTATCTATCAGTACATTCAAAAAGCAAATTCACATATGAGAGAGGATTTTGATTTATTGACATCCGGTAAGATGATTGAAAAAGCCATAAAACATGAGCTCACCTACCGTGAAATGGATAAAATACAGAACATTTACAGCTTTCTTCTATTCACGGGGTATTTGAAAGTCATAAAATGCATAGATGAAGAAAAGAGTATATACCAGCTGATGATTCCTAACAAAGAAATCAACAGAATTTATACCCTCATATTTGAAGAATGGTTTCAGGAACAAACGGAGGCACATGCTGAGAATTTCGCTGAAGCCTTGTTGAAGGAAGATATAGAAACCGCAAATAAAATAGTAAATGACCTTCTTTTTACTTCCATCAGCTATTTTGATTATGATGAGAAATTCTATCATGGCATTTTAATAGGCTTGTTATGCAATTATCGCATCATGTCTAATCAGGAGTCCGGTTTGGGAAGATTCGATATAGCGGTTGCGCCTCGTTCCTTAAGTGATCGGGGGATGATATTAGAACTAAAAACAGCTACTTCCCTTGCGGAATTAAAAAACACGGCAAAGCACGCATGTAAGCAGATAAAGGATAAACAATATATAGAAGGTATGCTGGCGGAGGGTTATGAGGATATTATCGGCTATGGCATCGCTTTTTATAAGAAATTCTGTGTTATTGAGGCTTTAAAGGATAGCACGGATACTATTGTAAACGATACGAGCATTCAATAGTTCATTATTCCAAAAGGATTGCGGACCCGCAATCCTTTTTTTATATCTAATAATTTCAAGATGCCTCTTTTCCTGCATCCTTCAGCTTTTCATGCTCCTCCTGCTCCAGTTCTTTTCTGGCAAGACGCTTAAAGTCCGCATCTCTTGTTTTTCTTCTAGGAAGGAATTGTCTGGTAAAAGCACCCTTTCCACGCTTTTTCACATAAAAATAGCCAAGGATAGAAAATGTAGAGGCGCCTATAAAATTCACAAGCAAATCCTCCATAGTATCAATCAGTCCGATATCCAGATAACCGTTAAATCCCAGCTCTTTGCCATTTACCGCAACGGAATGGATTCCGTCAATCGTAATTGGTATATTGCTGTTGGTTGGATCCAGCATAACCGTTGTTATACTTTGCACGATCGTATCCTTCTGCATATCCGTCCCCATGAAGGTATCCATACCAAATTCAAAGAATTCCCATACAACACCGATTGTCATGGAAAAACAGAAAGCAACCAGTGCCATAAACACAGGGGAAAGACGAAACTGCAGACGATCATCATTATTCAAAAGATCCACAAGTGAAAAACCGATTGCCGCCGCAAGAAAGCCGTTCAGCGTATGCAGGATGGTATCCCACATGGGAATCAGGATATAAAAAGACTGGATTTCTCCGAGAATTTCTGCGGAAAAGATAAATAGCAGGATGATAATTTCCAATGCTGTTGGCAGTTCGATTTTCAGCTCTACCTGTAGAAAACTCGGTACTATCAGCAAAATCAGTGTTAACAGGCATAAAAATACATTTTCAAAATTCCTGTTGAATATCTGAAGAATCATAACAAGAATTACAAGTGCGCGCAGGGTTAGGTATACAAGAAACGATTTCCTATGCTCCTTGATCTCCATCTTGATTGCTTTTTTCATTGTCTGGTATTTTTTCGACATAAAACACCTCCTGAATTTTATTACAATCATATAGAATTCTGAAGGAAATTTCAATAATTCTTTTTAATATATTTAAAAAACAAAAAAAATAAATTAAAATCATATTTATTAAAGGGTTATAAAATATTGTTTTCATAATTTAATTTAAATAGAAACAGTTAAACTATGTTATAATTATGATTTTTAAACCAACTCAGAACCTATATTTTACTCCGAAGTTTACTAAGTTATAACTTACTAAGTTATAACTTAGTAAACTAATATGCCTCATAAATTATCAATATAAAAAGTCTCCATATTCTTCCGCATGATAGACAGATTATAGAAATTCATCCTTGTGTGAATGTTATGTTAACTGTATAATTCGCTTCCATATCATGTAAGCATATTTTATGTGATCAATCATAGATTTCAGATAATCATAAAATATCCTGTCACAATCACCATAACAGGATATCTTATTTCTCTATTAGATTATTTGTTACTTTGCTTCATTTAGGTCCTGTTTCAATCCCGAAGAAACACATTGCTCTGCCTTCCATGCTTTATCTGCACATCCCAGAATTTTAATGAAATGCTTTGCTGTTTCCTTATATCCTTCCTGCAGCATCGGCATTAAGGCATAGATATTATTCCCCTCCATACCGACTTCCTGTATTTTATTATACGCTCCGCGGAATAAATCATTGGCTACATTTACCTTACTGATACCCAGACGGCATGCCGTTGCCAGATTCTCATCACCGGTACCGCTGCCACCATGCAGCACCAATGGCACCGGAACTTTCTCTGCCAGCTCTTTTAAAAGATCAAGACGAAGCTTTGGCTCTCCTTTATAAACACCATGTGCGGATCCGATGGCCACAGCCAGACAGTCAACGCCTGTCTCCTTCACATAACGGACTGCTTCATCCGGCTGCGTTAGGGCTGCAATACCATCAACAGCATAATTCTCACCGACACCGACATGACCTAGCTCTGCCTCTACACCGACACCCGCAGCATGTGCAATTTTCACAAGCTCCTTCACCTGTGCGACATTTTCCTCATATGGAAGGGAGGAGCGATCGACCATGATGGTATGAAAGCCGGCATGAATTCCTTTTACCGCATCCTCAAAGGTTGCACTGTGATCCAATATAAACGCTACCGGTACGCTCGCTTTGATCGCAAAATCATGCAGCATGCGGCCAAAATACTGCATATCTTTATTATGACCCCAGCCACAAAGCATAATCAGGGGGGCATTCATTTCCTCAGCCGCTTCCACGCATGCTCTCAATGAAAGCTCATCTACAGCTGATAAAGCCGGTACTCCGTAATGTCCCTCTTTTGCCTGTTGCAGGATTTCTGCCATACTTACTAACATCTTATATTCCTCCTTAAGTTAAAATGTGATAATAATACGAAATGTATCCGGACGTATTGCTGCTTCAAACGCTTCCTGTGCCTGATTGCACGGATATACTCCGGAAACCAATTTTTCTGGATCAATCAACCCTTTACTTAACATATTGACCGCCCGCTGAAAGGAACGTACGCTTGGACTTACTGCTCCTGTAATAACCGTTTCACTGGAATGCAGCCAGTTTGGACTGATTTCAATCGGCTTATCAGGATGCTGTGAGCTGTACATGACGCATCTTCCCAAGGGTGCTGTCATCTCCACAGCCTGCTTAGCAACAGCACTGATCGGTGTTGTGTTAAAGACAGCCTCTGCACCGATACCATTCAGATTTTTTATGTAATCAACCGGATTTGTTTCCATCGGGTTGATAGTATCATCACATCCCAGTGTCTTTGCCAGAGCACGACGTTTAGCATCCGGCTCACTCATGATAACGCGTGCACCCGACAGCTTGGCACAGAGTACATGTAGCATTCCCATGATGCCTCCACCTAACACCGCTACATCATCTCCCAGTGCAATCTGTCCACGTTCAATCGAGTTCAGCACACATGCCAGCGGTTCGCTGAACACCGCTGCTGTATCAGAGAGTGATTCCGGCAGCAGGTAAGCCTGAGAGGGATCAATATTCAGATATTCTCCAAGCCCTCCTGTACCTGGTATTTCCATTTCCTTATCAAACGGCGCATTGATATCTACGCACAGATTCTCTTCACCATGACGACAGAAATAACATTTTCCGCAAACCTGAATCAAACGAGCTGTCAGCTTCCTTCCGATCGGAAACTCTCGTTCACTTACCCCCTCCCCAACGGCCGCAACGCTTCCGACAATTTCATGTCCTCCAACAAATGGCAGCGGCATTTTGGACTCCCGTGTAAACACACGCTGTTCCCAGGTACATAATGCACATGCTTTGATATGCATCAGTATTTTGCCCGGCTTTACATCAGGACGCCGAACCTCTTTCACCTCAACCTTATGGTCATCCGTAATCGCTACTACCTTCATTTTCTCATTCATATGCTGTCCTCCATTCTTTTCCATCATATAATTCCTGATACATTGCTTTTAATTCAGCTGCAGAGAAGGTCTTTGGTGCACACTGCACATTGGCATCCTGCATCGCCTGCTTCACATAGGTATCAATTTTACACATATAAGTCTTACGATCAATACCTGCTTCCTGTAGGGTAACCGGCATCTCTATTCTTCGATACATCTCCCATATCCTTGCTATCAGACGCTCCTGCTTTTCCATAGAGGTCCCGCAGATTCCCAGCTGATCAGCCACTTCCTCATATAAAGGCTGCGGCAGCAGATGACACATTGTATACGGCAGGATAAGCCCCGTCATAAGTCCATGCGGCTTTCTGAAATCACCACCGGCCTGATCCATTCCATGCGCCATACCGGTTATGGAGTTATTGATACATGCACCTGCAATCGTTGCACTCAAATGGATATCACGACGTGCATTCAAATCACCATTGCAGGAAGCCTCCAGCTGTTTTATAATCTGCACAGCGGCCTGCACACTTTGCATCCGTACCATATCCGAAGCCAGAACAGAAATACCCGCCTCCAATGCATGGGCAAGAGCATCACATCCGGAGAATGCAATGACGTGCTTGGGAAGACTTACCAACAGCTCATAATCAAGAATGGCTGTGCTTGGCATGATTTCATTGCTTAAAACCATGCACTTTCTTTTCTCTGTATCCTTAACTACCGCACAACCCGTTGTTTCAGAGCCTGTCCCACTAGTTGTAGGAATGGCAATCAGTTCCTTTTCCTTTGTGAATGATTCTACAGCATATGGTGCAAATGCCTGTTCCCAAGTGTAATCAGGGAATTCTGTAAACAGCCATAGTACCTTCGCACTATCCAGGACGGAGCCGCCTCCGATTGCCACAAATACATCCGGATCAAAGCGCTGCGCTTTTCGAATGGCCGGTTCCAGAAGCTCTGTGGTAGGCTCCTGCGGCATATTACAGAGGACTTCATAATCGCAGTCCTTTAAAAGCTCATCAAACAGCTTTGTTTCAAGCTGTAATGCCTTCAAAACATTTTCATCGACAACCAAGCCGATTTTTTTATCCTTCCACCGTTGTACTTCACGAAGTGCACCATTTCCCATGATATACTTCGTTGTTTGGTATTGTTTAATCTGCATCTATTGCCTCCCTATACACTCAAAATTCCCGTTAATCCGCCAATAACACCAATAGCGATTATGACCAGCATAACCAAAACACTTGATTTTCCTGCTTTCAGCAGCTTGTAGCAGCCCAGTGTCAATAACAGCGGAAGCATACTTGGAAGAATGGCGTCAAATAGCTGCTCCTGCATGGAGAAGCTTCCCTCTGCCTGCGGGATGCTGATGCCGCATTTCATTGTCACAAAATTAACAACCAATGCTCCCAGTACCATACAGCCCATAATACTCGCAGCGGATATTAAACGTTTGATAACACCATTCTCCAGCATACTGAGAATTGCATCTGAACCTTTACGATAACCTAGTAAAAATCCAAAGCGTGATATGCCGAATACAATAATCGCCATAACCAATGAGAATACAAGAGGAATGACCCAGTTACCACCTTTTGCAAAATCTACAGCGAATGCAATAAGCAGGGGGAGGATGACACCCTGTATCAAGGTATCACCAATACCCGAAAGCGGCCCCATCAGTCCGGTTTTAATTGAGGTGATTGCATCATTATCAAGTTCAGCTCCCAATGCCTTCTGTTCTTCCATCGCCAGAACCAGTCCAACAATAGATGACCCCAGACAAGGCTCACAATTAAAGAAGCTGGTATGACGTTGCATGGCTTCTATACGTAAATCCTTATTATCCTTGTAAAGCTTTCGAAAGGCCGGGGTCATGGCATGAAGGAAGCCGATCCCCATCATACGCTCATAATTGTAACAGGCCTGATTATTGAACAGCCATAGCAGCCAGGCTCTATTAACCTCTTTGCTGGAAAGCAGATTTTTCTTATCTACAGTTTCACTCATGCCGCATTACCTCCTGTACTCTCTTTTTTCTGTGTATAGACGATTGCAATACAAAGCGATATAAATCCAATCGCAATCATACTCAATCCCGAATATACAGAAATCAGGAACCCGATGAAGAAAAAGATTTTTGCCTCTCCTTTGAAAATATACATCAGCGTCAAGCCAATACCGAGAGCAGGCATCATCCCTCCGATTATCATGAGGATATTTAATACTGTCCCGCCAAGAGCATCAATAATACCCTGAATATAGCTGGCTCCGAAATAGCATGCCAGCATACATGGAACAAAGGTAAGCACAAACAGCATCAGCTGCGGCAACAATACAGAAGGAATCCAAACCTTCCCAGCCTCGCCTTTTTCTGCCAGATGATCTGCCATATGTGCAAATACTGAATCCAGTGTCAGACGTCCAAACCAAAGTAAGGTACCAATCAATCCGATTGGGACAGCAATCGCCAGAGCTGCTTCCGTATCCAGACCACCTGTAATTCCCAAAGCGGCTCCCAGGATCCCAGCCAGACACATATCTCCGGGCAAAGCACCACCTGCTGATATAAACCCTACATACATCAGATTTATGGTAGCTCCTATCATAGTTCCCTGTGCGGGATCACCAAGAATCATCCCTGTCAGACAACCGCTTACCAACGGCCTGTAAACAGAATAATAACCAACCGGTCCTGCAATGATCGAGCTATTCCCCAAATAATAAATAATCCCCAGTAAAACAGCCTGTAAAATACTCATAATACTTCTCCTTTCCTATCCGCTTATCATTTTACCAACATCACTTGGCGACTCATTCGGTACCAACTGATAATACATCGGTATATGCTTATTCATGATGCGCTGCATACACTCGATTTCTTCTTCACTTGCTGATACATTGCGATTAAATTTCCTGCGGCCTGACTTTGCCCCCATTCCCCCCAGAATCACTTTATCCAGCAGAATACCTTCATTAATTAAAGCCTCAACTACCTGTGGAGTCTTTACCAAAATAATAATTCGTTCTTTATCCTCAGCCTCCTTTTTCAACTCACACACTCCGTTTTCTATATTGTATATATCAATACGAATATCGGAAGGTGCCGCTGCCTTAATGATTTTCTGTAAGAAAACATCCTTCACCAATGCTTCATCAATGATTACAATACGATTACCCTCAGTCTGCTTTACCCATGCCGTAACAACCTGCCCATGAATAAGACGGTCATCGATGCGGCATAACACAATATGTTTCATGTTTAGTCCTCCTTCAGCATTTCATTAACATGAATGAGCGTTTTCATTCCCTCTGACATTATGTGTGCTATCATCATCTTCAGCTCCATCTGCGTTCTTGAACAGAGAATCTCAAGTAAAATGGGAAGATTGATTCCTGTTAGGTGTTCAAATGTGTGATCCTTCATCAATGACGCTGTAACATTAAACGGACTTCCAGAACGCATATCTGTTAGAATCAGTATTTCACTTCCCTTCCGCGTACAGCTGATTGCCTGCAAAATAGAGTCCCTCAGATGTTCGACGCTTTCACCTAAATAGAAGCCGAATGCCTGTACGTTTTCCTGTTCCCCCATGATGAGTTCACTGCTTGCCAGCATCGCTTTTCCATATTCGCCATGTGTAACGATTATGATATCAATCATATACAGCTTCCTCCTTTTCCTTTCTGATGTCATCTTATCATCGTCCCTTTCAGGTGGTCAAAAAAGTCCCTGTTTCAACACACTCAGGAAAGCGTGTGAAGAAAAAAGAAGCAGATTTACTAGCTTTTATTCCGATAACTTCCAGTGCAAGCATACACAATATGTATACATTGTAAAAAGCAGACACACTTTTAGACTTTTTTATGCGTTTTTATTCTTACTGTGTTATTATGAAGAAGAAATCAACACAAAAAAATTAAGGAGGTCGTGATTTCATGAGTAAACGCAAAGAACTAATTCTGAAAGCAATTTATGCGCACACCTTGGAATGTCTGGAGGATAAGCAGTATGATAAGCTTGGAATGGATGCCTCCTCTTTGGCGATGGATTTGCGGCTTGATCGATCAAATGTATCCAGAGATCTCAACCTCCTGCATCAGGAAGGCAGACTGATCAAGCTCAATGGCAGACCAACACTATATGTTTCACGCCAGCTTTTGATGAAGTATTTCCCCGAGCAGAACATACCCGCCGTTCTTTCCAAGGATCAGCAGCTTACCGATTTTCTGACTAAGCAGCAGCGTCAGAATGAACAAACGCAGATGAAAGAATCTCTGGATACATTGATTGGAAAAAACATCGGTGAAAGTATGTATGAGCCGATTCAAAAAGCTAAAGCAGCAATGAATTACCCATATAGCGGATTAAATACCATTATCGAGGGGCAGGAGGGAACCAACCGGAAGAGTTTTGCACAGCTCATGTTTCTATACGGCAAACAGAATGGACGATTTTCTTCCTTTCATTCTCCGATTATTGCAGACTGCAGCCTTTTAAAAAATTATTCTGTTCATGATTTGGATTTGTATGTATTCGGAGAAATCATCGACAGCCGACTGCGCCGCGGTCTGGTGGAAAAAGCTAGGCAGGGGATGCTCATACTGCTTCATTTCGAACAGCTTCCCGATTTAATAAAGATAAAGATATGCAATGCAATAACAGAAGCGCAGTACCATCCACTCAACGCTGTCAATCGCAGATTTACATTTCAATGCCAGGTGATTATCACGACCTCCTCACCTGAATTAAAAGAGGAATCCATGATCCGCCGCTGTTTTCCAACGCTGATTTCCCTGCCTTCACTACAGCAGCGTACACTGGAAGAGACCGTTATGCTGGTTCTTAAGCAGTTTCAGGAGGAGGCTTATTTCATCAAGCGAGCCATTCGCATATCAAAGGGAATTTTGAGCTGCTTCGCAATGTCCTCCTATAAGGGAAATCTGCCGCATTTAAAAGCTGAGATACGCAGTGCATGTGCAAATGCCTATACCCGTTTGATAAAAGAAAATCCCTTATGTATCACTTTGGATTTCGCCGATATATCAAACACGGTACTATCCGATATTTATGATGTAAACGAGCGTTATCAGCAGTTGAATACGATTTTAGCTTTATTTACACATAATGATTTCTACTTTTCCACGATGAAAGAGAATGAAGAATTACAGATGCTCTATCATATCAATGAGGAATTGAATCAGAAAAAAAACATTTCTATAAACAATGCAAAGGGTGAAATTGTAAATCAGTGTCTGAATGATATGAATGCATTCATGAATGTTCACCTGAATACCATACGCTCTGTTTTATTGAAGGATATTTATGATTTATTATATCCTGTTTTACAGGATAAACCTATTTCGCGAAATGAAAACATACTTTATGGAATGTTAAGTAAGCTTTCTGAATTTATCTCAGCTTTCAAAGAAGACACGGTTCCGGCGATTACAGATGTTGGGGCGATCAGCATTGCACGAAAAAAAGATTACCTCTTATTTGACGAAATTCAAGAAGCTGTTTCTTCACGCTTTAATTATACCTTCACAAAATGGGAGCGTGATTATATTGCGACCTATGTTTATCTATCCAGTCAATGGCTGCAGGAAACGCAGGTACAGCTTCTGATTGTTACAGAAAATGGCCGCTCCAAGGAATATGCACGTTATCTGCATTCGCATGATTACGGGAACCAGATTCTATCTCTGGAGTTGGATACACAGGTATCCCATGATGCTCTCTTATCCATTCTGACAAAGCATGTACAGGAAAGTGATAAGGGAAAAGGCGTTTTGATCATTACGGATTGTAAGGATATCAAGCTGCTGGAGGAGGAACTACAGACTTGGTCAAATTGTCATGTACGCATCGTCCCAGACCTTGACCTGCCGCTATTGTTAACACTGTTAAAACGTGCAAGCAGTATCGGAGCAACCTTTGAAACCATTCTTCAAAAGGATGCCGAAAATTCGATTGCTGAAACAGAAGCCAAGGACTCTGACAGCTATGCAATGCAATTGATTCAACAAATGGATGAAACCATTTTAAGCGATTCCCTTGTCTTTCTAAATCCGCGTAAGTCTTCCCAAATACTTTATAAAACATTAAATGCCATTATAAAGCAGCTGCAGCTTCCTTATTCAGACAATCTGTTGATTAAGTTTATTTTTCACTGCTCCTTTACACTGGAGCGCTGTATAAAAAATGAGCCACTTTCTTTTCCGAAGATGAAGGCATTCATAAATCGCAATAATTATGTTTACAATATCATTGAGCGGAATTTTCATGAGGTTCAGGAGGTTTTCGATTGTACGATTCCTCCTTCTGAGTTTTCATTTATCACGGAGATATTTCTGCCCTTAACAAAAGAATAACGATTATTCCTGAGCTGTTGAACATACTTTTCAATTCGCCCAAAATCCTGATAGTTTAAAAATGAGGTTATCTGTTGAACTGTTATGATTTTAAAATATAGCGCCTCTTCCGTTGAAATTTGCACCGCCATATCAGTGACGATGATAACCTCGTTGTCTTTCTGCAAAGCGATTACCACTTCATTATGCATAATTTCATCAATAAAAATATGTTAATCTACATATTTTTATCAATAAATATATGCAATTTAACACACATACAACATCAAGGGCATTTCAGAACTTCGTAAAAAAATATCATGTAAAGCATGCCTTCCTTTTTTCAAAGAAGAATACAGGAGTATCTATTGATGGAGTCATCAAACACCTGCCACTGTATATGCTGGAAATCATACTGGAGCAGGAACCTGATATGTTTTCATAAAGCAACAGGCAGATACATTTTAATCCGATATCCGGCTAAGTACCTTCTCCGGGTAAAAAAGCGGAAAGGCAAAGCAAGCCTACATACAGACTGAAGTGTGTTTCGTTGTAATAATAATCTCATATGGAGTTCAAAAAAAGACTTATACTGGTATGGAATATTATCCATCACTGTAATAAGTCTCTTTTCTTTATTAAAATCAGCTACTCAAATCTTAGCCTTCAGAATCCCCATGATTTCGTTCTTATCCTTACTCGTACGTAGCCGCTCGACCTGCTCCTGTTCCATACACACAAGCGCGATTTGTGAAAGCAACTGCATATGTACTCCATCTCTGCCTGCAATTCCAATCATGATATATGCCTTTTCTCCATCAAAATCAACCCCCTCTGGAATCTGCAGTACCGATAAGCCGGACTCGAGAATATGCTGTTCACTATTCGCTATTCCATGGGGAATCGCTACATGATTCCCTACATAGACAGATACAAGACGTTCCCGTTCCATCATATCTTCAATATAGGCCGCCTTAACATACCCCTGCTTCACAAGTATCTCACCGCATGCCTGTATGGCACTCCAGCGATCCGCGTATGCAGCCTGCAATATAATATTATCCTCCTGTAAAATAGGCTTCATCTTTTTTTCTGTTTTCATTCGGATTTTTTCAAGGAATCCACAAGTCGATCATATGCTTCAGAATTCAACAGATTATCCACCGCGTAGACTGAATTTTTCTTCCCGTTTGTCTCAAGTACATTTTTCACACGTGCTTCCAACGGCTGTGTAGTTACGATTAAATCTCCAGCTCTTGCATTTTCACAGAGCGTCGCCACAGAGGAATGCATAACTTCTATATTCAGCATGGCCTTCTGCAGCTTGGTCTTCATGATAGATTCCCCCATGACACTTGATCCCATACCAGCATCACATGCGTAAATAATTCTTTGTACAGCAGCACTATTCTGCTTTGGATCAACGACTACCGCACCTGCACCTGGCATATCGAATCCATAGTCCTGCTCAATAAGTACTGCTTCATCCTCGGTTTTATCCATTTTTAGGATGAAGCCTGCGACCAGCATAGACACCGCCATACCTGCGAAATAGGAAATAATATTAACCAGCATTGCATCCTTTGGAGAAACAGACAGCAAGGCAAAGAAGCTACCCGGTGAAATTGGCGCTACAGTTCCACCTCCGAATACCTGTATGATAAACAGAGAAACCATACTTCCTGCAATCTGTCCCAGAATAACAAGCGGTTTACTTAATACGAATGGATATACGACCTCACCGATACCACCAAAGAAGTTGATGAAGGCGGCACCAGGTGCTGCTTTTTTTGCCGTTCCCTTACCAAAGAAGGTAAATGCAAGAGCGATGCCCAATACACATCCATTATTTGCTTCTATCATAAACAGCAGAGATTTCCCTGCTTCCGCTGCCTGTTCCACACCCAAAGGAATCATAATACCATGATTCACAGCATTATTCAGGAATAATACCTTGGCTGGCTGTACAAATACAGCAATCAGTGGAAGAAGTCCTTTATTGATTAGGAAATCAACAGCTGTGCTTAAGATACCCAGCAGAAATTCAATAACCGGTACAAAGGCAAAGAAGCCCAGTACCATTAAACATACGCCTACGAGTCCCAGGGAGAAATTGTTGACCATCATTTCCATTCCCGGCTTAACTTTTCCCTCAAACAGCTTATCTACCTTTTTCAAAACCCATGCGGCCAGCGGTCCCATGAGCATTGCCCCTGCAAGCATGTTGATATCAGCTCCCAGTATTACTCCCATCGTGGCAAACGAGCCGATAACACCACCACGCTTTTTGTGTACGTTATACCCTCCAGTGTATGCAATCAGCAACGGCATCAGATATTTCATAGTCGGAGCTACCATCTGGTTCATAGTTTCATTTGGCAGCCACCCGGTCGGTATGAATAATGCAGCTAATAATCCCCATCCAATAAAGACCCCAATATTCGGCATAACTTCTGCGCTTAGGAAAGCTCCCATTTTCTGAACTTTCACTTTCTTTGAAGTATTCGTTTTCATAGTTCCTCCGTTTTTTATTATATGTTAAGGATTAAAATCATTTAATTTTATAGTTATTGCAGATTTGCATGGCGATTGTTCATATATTCTGTTGAAATCTTTTTCTCTTCCTGAAGACAGGATGTGATGGCATCCCCTATGATGAGTACCGCCTGTTCAAAGAGAGAGCCGGCATGCTGAGATGTCCTTACCTTGGTTTTTGCCGGTATACACAAATAGGTGTCGCTTATCTTGGGATTTTCACAGAGAGAGGATATCAGAACCACATGTGCCTTCTGCTTTTTTGCCGCTTCCATATGATTCAGTGTAACCTTGGTTTTTGCGCTCGATGACACCGCAAACAGAACATCGTTTTCCTGTATGGAGGGTGTAGCAGCATCCCCTGCGACATATGCTGCATAGCCTAGATGCATAAAGCGAATGGCCAGTGCCTTGACCATGTTTCCGGATCGCCCCATTCCGCTGAAGAAAATTCTATTTGCCGAAAGACAGGCGTTTGCTACAGCTTGCAGCTGCCCCTCATCCAGTGCATTCTGTATTTCCCGCAGTTCATCCAGATTCGCTGCAATGTGTCTGCCTACATTCATATCATTTGCTATCCTTACGCTTTACCGGATGGCCGCCAATCGTCCCTCGCAAAGCCGCTATGCACTGCATGGATAGAGAATCTTCCTGCTGTGAACGAAATCTTGCCTGTAAGGCCGCTGAAATTGTAGGAGTAGGTACTTTCAGACGTGTTGCTTCTTCTATGGTCCATCTTCCCATACCGGAATCTGCAACGTAATCTGCAACACCCTCCAGGGCCACATCCGGCTGCAGGGCTTCAATCACTTTTCCCAGAATATGAGAACGGATGGAACAGCCATTTTGATATGCCTGAAGACTGCCGAGCACATCCACATCAATTTCAGAGGACATCAGCATTTCATATCCTTCTGCATATGCCTGCATAATCGCATATTCCACACCGTTATGTATGGTTTTCGCATAATGCCCGGCGGCCGTTCCACCACAATGAGCATAACCGCCCGGTGCAGCTAAAGATTTTATGAATGGAATCATACGCTCATAGTCTTCTTTTGTTCCGCCAATCAGCATACCACATCCCTTTTTCGCGCCGGCCACTCCTCCGCTGACGCCGATATCCATAAATCGGATATTCTTTTCCATGAGGTAATCAGCTGTTTTTTTCGTATCGCGAAAATCAGAATTTCCACCGTCGATAACCATATCGCCTTCCTTTAACAGCTCTGAAAGCTCTTTGATAATGGTATTTGTAATGGTTCCGGGCGGTGTCTGAAGCCATATAATGCAGGGCTTTTCCAATGCATTCACCATCTCCTGCATACTTGCTGCAACCTTGATCCCCCTCTTTGCAGCACGTTCACATGCCGCTTCACAGGTATCACAGCCAATCAAAGCATGTCCGTCACTGGCAGCTCTTGCGGCCATTTCCAACCCCATTTTTCCTAAACCGATAAATCCGATTTGCATACGCCTTATCTCCTTTTATCATCAGTCGTTATAATTCTTGAATTTCTTCATATTGGTGCTGATTTCTAAAAGCTTCTCTGCAACGGTATCCTGTGACTGCATGCAGAAGCCAACATATAGAACATCAACAAGACTGTATTCTGCTATTCTGGAGATCAGCGACTGCGGCTTATAGCTGAAATTTCTCGACAGCGTATATAAGCATACATCCGCCAGCTTTGTTAAAGGAGATTGAGAGAACTGTGTGATTGCAATAATCTTCATGCGATTTTCCTTTGCTACCTTCAATGCGGCATTTAGCTCCGTATTGGCTCCCTCATTGCTTACAACAATAATGGCATCCTCTTCATTTCCCACTGAGGAAACAACCGCCTGTGTATGCACATCTGTAATCAGCTCCACCATCATGCCGATACGCATGAATTTATGGTAAGCATCCTGTGCAACGCTGGCAGAACCGCCAACACCTGTGAAGATGACTCTTCTTGCATCCCGAATGATTTGAAATGCTTCTTCCAGATCATCCTCGCGAATAATTTTGCCGATATCCTCAATCGTCTCGATGTTTTTCTGTAGAACCTTCTTTGAAACGGTGAGAATATCGTCATCCTCCTCCACACGTACATATTGGGAGCTTTCGCTGGCTTCCATATCTCTTGTAATCGCCAGCTTTAAATCCTGCAGCTTATCGTAGCCCATTTTTTTTACAAAACGGGTGATTGCCGCAATGCTCGTTCCAATATCTTCTGAAATATCCGTTATGGACATGCGTGTGAATCTATCCGGATGCTCTTTCAGATATGTTACGATTTTTTGATCGGATTTCGTCAGTGCATCCTCCATATTCGTCAGCTGTTTTTCAAATAATGCCAATTTTGTTGTATTCATTTGTATCTTCCTTTCCCTCCAGAATAGCATCAACCTTCTTTCTTCATGCAGCGCAGCCCGGGTAAGCGTTCACATGATGATCAGGAACAATTGTTCACAACGTTATTGTAAATTATTATCATTATTGTGTCAATATATTTTGATAATAATTTACATTATTGTTTTTTAAATCCTTCCTCTGAATTCATATTCATATGAAAATAATACCGTATTTATCGTATGAATGAAGGTGATTTTCAGTTTATACCTTATTCCTTATTATAACATGTGCGATATAGATTATCATATAAGCGTGATAATTATTTTCATTTTCCTAACCAATATAATCTCTCTTGTTTTTCAGGTCGATAATTCCATCCTGTTTTCACAGACTTGATGCATACGAAAAAGAGAATCCAAAGCATCTATTGAACTAGAAGCTATGAATTCCCTTTATGTATAGTACCTATAGTTGCGTAAAGTACCATTAAAACCAAAATATCTTTATGATGATCAAGCTAATGTTATTAAAGCTGCATTATGTTCATTTTAGAACAATCCCTCAATATGCCCCTTTTCATCGATATCCATGTTATTTGCCGCAGGCACCTTTGGAAGACCCGGCATCGTCAGTATCTTTCCCGTTAATGCAACCAGGAAACCGGCACCAAGACTCGGGCGCAGCTCACGAACCGTAATCGTAAAATCCTTTGGAGCCCCATATACCTTCGCATCATCGGACAGTGACATCTGCGTTTTCGCCATACAGATCGGCATCTTATCCCAGCCAAGGGAAGTATACAACGCAATTTGTTCCTTCGCCTCTTCTGTAAATGCCACTTCTTTTGCGCCATACACCCTGGTCGCAATTGCTGTAATTTTTTCCTCAATGCTTTGTTCCACATCATACAGCGGAGCATAGCTGTTTTCCTCTGCACAAAGCTCCACCAGCTGATTGGCTAGATCAAGCGCGCCTTCTCCGCCCTTTGCCCATACCTGAGAAAGGCTCATCGGATGCTGATGCTCTTTACACCAGTTCTGTAATGCTTTCACCTCTGCAGGAGTATCGCTCGCAAATTCATTGATTGCTACGATATAAGGCAGTCCGAACTGCTTTACTGTATCAATGTGCTTTGCAAGATTTTCACACCCTGTCAGCATCGCTTCCACATTTTCATCCTTCAAATCCTCATATGCTACATTGCCGTGCTGCTTCAAGGCACGAATGGTTGCTACAATTACCACTGCATTTGGCTTCAGCCCACCGAAGCGACACTTGATATCCAGGAACTTTTCAGCTCCAAGATCAGCACCAAAGCCTGCCTCTGTCACCGTATAATCCGCAAGCTTCAGACATGTTCTTGTCGCAAGAATGGAATTACAGCCATGAGCGATATTGGCAAACGGACCGCCGTGAATCAGTACAGGATTATGTTCCAGTGTCTGTACCATATTCGGTTTGATGGCATCCTTCATAACCATTGCCAGAGCCCCTTCAATGCCAAGGTCCTTTACATAAATCGGCTCCTTCTTTGAATTAAATGCCACCAGCATATTGCCGAGGCGCTCCTTTAAATCCATCAAAGAAGTAGACAGACAAAGAACTGCCATCACCTCACTGGCCACCGTGATATTGAAGCCGTCCACACGTTCCACACCATTCGCCTTCGGTCCCTGTCCAATCGTAATGTGACGCAGCGTACGATCGTTCATATCCAGACAGCGTTTCCATGTGATGTTTTCTATATCGATATCCAGCTCATTTCCCTGATGAATATGATTATCCAGACATGCGGAAATCAAATTGTTTGCTGTTGTGATTGCGTGCATATCCCCGGTAAAATGCAGGTTAATATCCTCCATTGGTACAACCTGGGCATAACCGCCGCCGGCAGCTCCACCCTTCAGACCGAAAACCGGACCCAGACTTGGCTCACGAAGCGCGATCATCGTCTTTTTCCCCAGCCGGTTTAACGCATCCCCCAAACCAACAGTCGTTGTGGATTTTCCTTCCCCGGCCTTTGTCGGATTGATTGCGGTCACCAGAATCAGCTTACCATCTTCCTTGTCTTCATTTCTATGCAGCAAATCGAGAGATATCTTTGCCTTATAATTACCATAGTATTCCAGGTCCTCTTCACCCACACCGATTTTTGCCGCAATATCACGAATATGCTCCATTTTACATTCCTGCGCAATTTCTAAGTCTGTTTTAAACATAGCTTCCTCCTTGTATATTTCTCTTATCCTTATTCAGTAAGCTTCATCAAGCCCCACAGATCATTCTGCTTCGCAAATACAACCCTCTGACTTGGTGCTGTGATACTTTCGATGCCTTCATACAAATATTCTTTCTGGTCCTTCGTATATAGTCCAATATACGGCTTTTTCTCTACCTTCACATAGGTATCATTCAAAACATCTGCCGCAGCATACGCAAAATCGCTTATCAGCTTCCCTGTTTTATCCATGATAGCCCATTTTCCATCCTTTTTTACAGCATTTAAAGCTTCCAGTGCCATATGGGGACGATATACACGCTCCTTCATATGTACAGCTTCATATACGGTTTCCGAATGCAGCTTTCCCTTAGTGACAAGTACAAATCCTTCCTCTGTTCTACTATCCTTTCCGTCTTCCTCACCTGTTATTTTCAGATTGACTGGCAGGAAGAAGACATCTGCCTTTATATCAGCACAGATCGTTTCCAAATCCGTTTTTTCCTCTACATATGTGGATGTATTCATATCATAGCGAATAGCATAAACATTTTCACCTTTATCATCAACATAGTAGCTGGTCTGCGGCCCAACAATCCCTGTCCAACAGCCCTGATCATAGCCCTCAACATGGAGTAGCTGTGAGAGATATTTCAAATCTCCATCACCGCCTTCCATGACACCATAAGCATCATCTATGAAGCAGGTCTGAAACTTATACTTCATAGCAAGCAGAAGATCGCCATTGGCATTTATGAAGCCTTCCCTGTTTCCATCATTCACAAGAAAGCCCTTGTCGTACAAAGCGATTGGATCCGTTTCATATGCAGCAAACGGTTCTTTCACCCAGCTAATCTGCTGTATCTCCCCCTCAGATACCTGATCTGCTTCCTTCTTTGGCATCTCCTTTGATGTGCATCCAAGAAGTGCCATGCCTATGCACACAGATGCAAAAAGCGGCTTCCAGTTTCCCATAGCTACATATCTTTCTTTCCAATATCATTTCTGTAAAAGAGCTTATCACAGTGAATTCTATGTACATCCGCATATGCTTTTTCATATGCTTCCTCCAGTGTATCCGCTGCAGCGCACACGCACAGAACACGACCGCCGTCCGTTACCAGACTGCCTTCCTTTTCTGCCGTCCCCATGTGAAATACCATGGAATTCACATTCTCCAAATTTTCAATCACAGCGCCCTTTGTACTGGAAGCAGGATAACCCTCACTGGCCATAACAACACCAAGCGTAACCCTGTCGTCCCATTCCAGCTCTGTCTTGGAATGGTTCATAATATTCTCAATCACGTCACAGAAATCCGTTTTCAGCCTCGGCAGGATAACCTCTGCCTCCGGGTCACCAAAGCGTGCATTGAATTCGATTGTTTTAACACCATGCTTTGTCAGCATCAGCCCGCCGTACAGAAATCCGGTAAACGGATGCCCTTCCTTCACCATTGCCTTCGCCATCGGTATCATAACTGCATTCATCGTTTCCTCAATAATATCCGGTGTTATCTTCTTAACAGGAGAGTAGACACCCATACCACCGGTATTTGGACCTTTATCACCGTCATACGCCGCCTTATGATCCTGTGCAACCTCCATCGGAAGAACCAGATCATCACATACAAAGCAAATCAAGGAGAATTCAAAGCCCTCCAGGCATTCCTCGATAACAACACGGTTTCCCGGAATACTGAACGCGATTTCGATTGCATCCAATGCTTCCTTTAATTCATAAGCAACCGTAACACCCTTTCCTGCCTTCAAGCCGTCTTCCTTTATGACAATCGGCACGCCCTGATGCTCCACATAGCCGATTGCATCCGCTTTATTGTCAAAGGTCTGGTAGCTTGCTGTCGGAATACCATACTTCGCCATGATTTTCTTCGCAAAGTCCTTGCTGGACTCCACCTGTGCCGCATCCTTTGTCGGTCCGAATATCTTTAGTCCCTCTGCCTGAAACGCATCAACGATTCCCAGTGACAGCGTAGCCTCCGGTCCGACTATCGTTAAATCTATTTCCTGTTCCTTTGCAAATGCGGTTAAGCCCTTTACATCACTGTCCGCAATATTGACACACTCCGCAAGCTCTGCCATTCCGGGATTTCCCGGAGCTGCATAAATCTTCTTTACCCGGCCGCTTCTGCTTACCGCATGAACCAGTGCATGCTCTCTTCCGCCTTTACCGATTACCAATACTTTCATCAAACAATCGCTCCTTCCGAAACATAAAAAGCATGAAAAGTCACAGTAAACCTTCCATGCATTGAGCCAAAAAGTTTACTTGTAGTTCGCCAATTTACGGTCGGCGAGTAGAGACGAATCATCCAATCATGTTTCTATACAAGTAATATTTCCACTCTTATTTTACTTTATTTTGTACAACATTACAATTCCATTTCAGGAAAGTTTCGGGAAAGCACTCAATCTATAATCACATGATAGTCTATTCCGAATTCTTTATGAATCGGCAGCACCTGTTCCCCATAATAAATTTCCTTTCTTCCATCCTTTTCAAACGTATATTTCAGATTGGTATAAATATAATCATATGCTGAGAAATCCTGATACGGTATTCGAATCCGATAGCTTTTCTCATCCTCGCTAATTTCCACTGCCTTGACTTTCAGATCCCGATTAACAGGCTCCACCGTTTTCAGACGACCATATGCTTTCTTTCGTATACGGATATTTATCACTTGTTCCTCCGTGTTTCCGAAAAACTCAGACTCCTGCAATGCTTTTCCCTTCACATATCGGATATCATACCGTCCCAGATCAGCCGTCCTTTCTTCCCCGTTTTCTGTATACTGGAGTGTTTGAAAACGGACACGACTTCCCTGCTTCATAGGCACATAGACGGTTAACGGGGCAGCTTCACAAAACCATACAGCAGGATCCATCGGCTGCTTCATATCAAAATCTATCAGCTGCGGCTCTGTGACAGTATTACGCGAAGGCTTACCCTCTTCGAGCATAATACTCTCCACCTCATACAATGAGGTCTTGCTATATTCTACACTGTTGTGTAAAAATTCAGCCGTTGAAGCTGCAGGCTGGAAAGCAAACCATAAAAGAAGAAACACCACCACTAACAGAGGCAGAAGCAGAAGTATTTTTTTATTTACTTTCATTTTGTATCCCTCCATTTTCTACAGTAAAGCGAATCTCTTCATGTATCGAATTTTTATTTTCTTCTTCCGTTATATTCCGCAGCTCCAGCTTCAACTCGGAAGCATCACAGGATTCCTGCATAGTTCCTCGAACCATGACATATAGTTTTTTATCTTTGGGGTTCATTATCATATTCGTTGCATATGTACCACCGAAAATATCCTGCAGCTCTATATAGTAATACTCCTTTAAATCTGTTGCGGCACGTTCATAGCTGATGATATAAACGTAGTCCTTTTTATTCTTTATCGCATACTGCATCCGGATTCCATGCTTAAGCTCCTGTTCATGATATGAAACTGATTCCCTGCTTTTCAATGCTTCCATGTGTTTCAGCTCTTCTGTAATCGTTTGTACATCGGCATTTAGGTCAAGATAGCTTTCCGTCGTGAAACAGCTCCTTTGTTTCGTGTCACCTGGCTTTGTGTTCCATGCGAAAACAAGCAAGCTGCAGGCTGCAGCCAATATTGCGTAAGCAAATAATACGGTTTTCGGGGAAGGCAGTTTTCTTACAGCTTTATCGAGCAGTGCAGCATTCAGATTTTTATCATAGCGATATCGATACGCAATATAAAGAAGAGCTCCGCCTAGGACGAGCAGAACCAGAACCCACGGCCATTGCGTAAGGGAGGCTGTAGCTTTCTGTGCAATCGTATCCATTCTGTTTACAGTCACACAGCAAGGCGCTGAAAGCCTCTGCCCGCGGTTTGATTTCCATTCCTATAAAGCTCAACAACACCTCGTCCATACCGTTGTATCCTTCTGCCGCTTTTTTCAAAGGTATAACAGAAATTTGTAGCTGTCATATCATATTCCTTTGGCAGCTCATAGCGAAGTATAACTCTTGTGTCTGTATCAAAATCGCCATATGTATTTCTCTGTATTTCAATTTTTATAGGAGCATCCGGATTCACAGCTTCAACGTGGATCAGTCTCCCTGCTGCCTTCGTATTTACATCAATATACAGCTCTTTTTCCTCAGAATCCCAGTTCTTTGAAATGGAGGCTTCTTCAAAAACCTCTCCGCTTTTTTCTATTTCATATATACCGATATCCGCCGTTTTCTCCTCCTGATCCTTTTGATAGGTGATTTTGGAAAAGCTTACCTTCATATCTTTAAACATGGGAAGCTGAATTCCATAAGCATAGAAATTCTCATCCTCCATAGGTGCTTCCTCATCAATCACATAACGAGGATCAACCACAGCGTCTGCCTTGTAATCTGCGATTCCCGTTACCCTGACACCTTCACCGCCTTCTTTTTTAAACCGTACTATAAGACTTTCCTCCATGTCCTCTCCCGGAAAATGAAATCGAATACTTGATTTCAGAAATGTCGCTTCCTTCTGCACAGGTGCACACCCTCCTATACAGCAGAGAATAAGCAGCCCTGCAATTCCTGTTAATTTTTTCATCGATGGATACCTCCCTTTTCAATCGTGTAGCTGTCATAATAATCGACACGATTCTTATTTTTCCCCCGGGTATAATTGTATATGTGAATGCTGCGCTTCTGTGCTGCGCAAGAATCCTTGATTGTTCCTGTGGTCATGGATATGATTTTCCGCGAATCCGCCTTGATTTCCCCACTGGTCCAGCCGCTGTCCGTACGATTACGGATTATTATCTGTTCATCCCTTTGCGGTTCTCTCAGCAGATCATACGTAACGACATATACATATTCCTTGCGATCATTTACTGCATAGGTTACAGTTACATGCTTATTCGGCTTTTCCTTCTGCATGCTAAGGGATTTGCTGCCTTTTTTTACAGCCTCAAGCTGTTCCTTAACCATAGCTTCATCCACTCCTGCATACTGCACCGTATCATACATATCACATGTCGTTTCACTTTGCTCTGCTTCACGCAGATAATAATAGCCCATATACCAGGATAGCGTCAGGATCGAGAGAATCCCCCAAATGCATACCACTGTCCGGACTGTTAATAAATGAATCTGCTTTTCCGGTGTTTTTAAATGTTGATTGACCCGCAGCTCATAGTAATGCTTATAAAGGACATAAACCACCAGACCTGCCAGTAAAAGAAGTAGAATAAGCAGAAGCAAACCGGTGGATGATTGACTGTCAAACAAAGTCTGTAGCATATGCATCCCTCCTTAAAATCCCATTTCTTCTTTGAACCGGTAATAATAGCTTCTGGATACCTCGATTTGATCCTCGTTTGTGAGAATAAGCGTAAATTTTGAATTTAAGCTGCTTCGGATTCGCCGTATATCCTTTTTATTTACAATGAACGCCTTATGAACTCTCAGAAATCCTTTTTCATACAAATTGGCCTCCAGCTGATACATTGTTTCTTTAACACGGTACCTGCCATCCATGGTATGTATCCATATTTCCTGGGAAATGCTTTCTATATAGATGATATCTTCAACAGCGAGACGCATGTATTCCTCATGATCCCTGACAAGCAGATAGCGGTAATCATAATTTGCCTCGTACAATACATAATCGGCATCCTCACAAACAGTAACCTGCCCCTTTTGAAGATCATCCAACAGCTGTTCTTTCATCTCTTTTCTGCATAATAGCTTAAGTTTCATACTTTCACCCTTTTCACCTATAGTTTATCGGAATTCAGAGGAAACACAAGCGGTATTATATAAGATACAAATATAGGCAGTAACATGCACAGGAAAAGCAAATATATGTAAAGCACGCTTCACATTTTTATCATCCGGTGGTATACTAAAAATGTAAAGGAGGCTTTACATTCATGAGGAATCGAATACGAAAGCTTCGGCAGGAATTACAAATGACGCAGGAGGAGCTGGCACAGCGGTGCAGAGTCAGCCGGCAGACGATCATCTCACTGGAGAAGGGGAAATACGATCCCTCCATTCACCTTGCACACCGCATAGCAACAATTTTTCAACATCATATCGAGGATGTATTTCTTTTTACGGAAGGAGCGGATGAGTCATGAAAGAACAGAATATTATAAGGATGAAATGCATTACGATTCTACTGTTTATCATACTGTCAGTTGTGCTGATTGTTGTCGGCTTTTCGCAGGAATATCGCAGTTCCTCCCTTTTCAGTGGAGGTGTCGGAGGCCTCATCGTTTCCCTGTATATGCTAAAAGCGATATGGTCAGCCAAAGCATCACAAAGGAAACGTGAGCAATTGATTATTGATGAAACAGATGAACGCAATCTGCTAATTCAGAAAAACAGCAGAGCGCAGGCATTCAACGTATCTCTTATCGCAACTCTGGCAGCCTCTGTTCTTGCATCCTTATATCATGAAGAAGCCATCAACAGCTGCTTTAACATTCTCCTGGGCATTCAGCTGTTTGCCTATTTACTGATCTGGATGTATTACAAAAGAAGGCTGTAGCTTTCCATATCATAGACCTGCCGGATGAAGCCGATTACAGGGATGCATGCGCCATCATCAAAAGGCTGCCGCGTACGATCCGGTTCCTGCAGGGCTGCTTTAAAAATACTGCCTGTGCATAAGCTCATTGGCTGCTTGTATACAGGCAGCTTTGCCAGACTTCGCAATACATTATATTCACCAAAGAAGATGGTATTGTAATATCGTAAAGGAGATGCTGTTTATGCAGCTTGTATGGATTCTGCTCATTGCAGCAGCCATTACAGTTATCGAGATTCTTATCTATCATTACCGTTTGCCAAGGTTTTTTCTGTTCATTTTTCCACTCATCAATATTTGTCTGGAAATATGCATTGTTTTTTACATTCTGCGTCAGCAGGCACTGGTTACGAGCTATTATCCGCTATGGATACGAATCGGTATTTATCTTCTGCCGCTTCTGTTATCCCTGTTTATCATGACCGGCTTCCTCGTACGCAGATATGTAAAGCTGGAATATACAAAACCATTTCGCCATATCGTCTGCCGTCTGTTTGCATTTCTTCTGATCAGTATGCTTTTCATCTTTCTCACAACCATTTATTTTGCACAGGAATATGTTATCTTTTATCCAAATGCAAGTCCTCAGGATCGGGATATGCTCATGGCGGATAAAGCCTATGAGCGTATCAGCATAGATTCGCAATATACCGGATGGCTGAGAAAAGCAGAGAATGCGGATAGCATCATAGTGTATTTTGGAGGAAATGCACAGAATACCAGTGCCTTATGCAGAGAATATGATGAAAGCGGAATTTTCTCTTATATGAAGAATTCACACTTTCTCAGTATTGATTATCCTTCCTACGGAGACAGCAAGGGTTCCCTGTCACAGGAAGAGCTATTTAAGATGGCGGATGCAGTCCTGCATTATGCCCGTCACAGATATCCAAATAAAAAGCTGTATATCGTCGGCTACAGTATCGGTACAGGAATGGCAAGCTATGCAGCTTCCAAATCAACACCGGATGCACTCATTCTTCTCTCTCCATACAATAACGGGAGAGATTTATTCAATTCCTATTTCCCTGTTTTCTATGGTCCCCTGCAGCATCTGATTCGTTACCCGCTAACAAGTGACAGATATGTCCATACCGTGACCTGCCCTGCTCTGGTCATATTGAGCAATCAGGATACCATCGTTTCTCCCAGCCTCTCAAGACGCCTGATTGAATGCTTCACAACGCCGGTTAAGACGATTCAATTTGATACATTGGATCATGGTGATATCGCAATGAGTAAAGAGGTATGGAAAACCATAATACGCTTTCTACATGAGCTTCCTGAATAGATTTTAATCATATATTTACTTAACCGACAGTCATGAATCTATCTGTACCATGAATTGATATGAAAAAAGCTCTGTATACCTGACCTTATACAGAGTTTTATCTATGTACTGCATTCCGCAAAGAGCCTAGGCAGCTGCATCCGAATGGCCTGTTTTATATAGGAATACCGTTGAAGATAATCGATTTTCAGCAGCGTGCTGAGTATGGATTTATCCTTACAGCTGTAGACAGGCGGTATCTGCGCTCACATGACACCAGGAACACATACAGCATCAATATATTCATATCAACCGTATGCTGTGAGAACAGCTGATTGCACTGCTTCTGTGTATCCACGGCAAGGCTTTGAATCTGCGCATGGATACCGTTGATGACCATACTTTATGAAACCTCATCGACAGGCTCCTACTTTCTGTATATCCCGTATAATCTGTTTTAAGGACTCCAGCTTCTCTGACTGCTCACGTACGTTATTCACAAAGCTTATATCCGCATGCTTCGATAAAGACATTAACACTCATAAGCCATACCGTTTTCTTAAACAAAAAAACATGGAAATCACTCCATGCCTTTATCCTTTTTCATATATTTTCTCTTCCAGCTCATCAAATTTACGATACAGATCAACGAATTCATCACATAAAATTTTGAAGGATTCCGCACTCATCAGTAAATCCTGCGCATGTGTGAGCAGAAGGTTTAAATCCACCGGATTTCCTCCGGCTTCCTCCTGAACAAGTCGCTGATGTATACGATGCCCCTTTGCATACTGTTCATTGCCCTTTCTTACAAGCTCGTTACACTGTCCGTAGTTTTTACTTTTAGCCTCCTGAATCGCTTCGATATAAAGACTTCTAGCCTGTCCCACGGAAGAAATGATTTCTAGTATTTCAAGTTCTGAACTGCCCATCGTATCCATCTCCTGACCTTTTCTGTTCTACTATTGTATCATACCCATACCGTGATTTCACTAGGAATTTAAAGAAAATGATATCTCTTACAAAAGATGCCGAATTCATTACTGATTGAAGTATTCTCTCAATCGCTTTAACAGCTACAGGATATGCAGACCTATTTCTATCATACTCTCAGGCATTCACAGCCGCTTACAGACCCAACAGTAAAACATAATACTCAAATCAGCAGATCTGCTTTCTGAAGGATGTAACAAAACAGCTTTATAAAGGGATGCTCAGGACTATCCTTTCCAAATATCTTCCTAAATAGCTAGCTGCGATAAGCAGACTTCATACAGCGAAGCTTGATTTCCCGACGTATGATTTCCTCTGCCGTTTTCAACGCATCCTTTTGGGAATCTATGATTTTATAGGCAAGCATATCACTCAATCCCATTACAAGGCTCCACATGGAGAGGATCTCCTTCTGATACTCCTCCGGCGGACAACCGTGTTTTTTCAAAAAGGCAAGAGCGGTACTGCGAAATATCTCATACGACTTCACTGACTTCTTTTCTAAGTCCTGCAGCTGAAACATTTGTGATTTCATGATATTGGTATGATATTTCAAAAAATCAGGATGCTGTACCATAAAGGCTACATAGCCTGCACCAATCTGAATGATAGCCTCATCTACATCACCACCCGCATTCTCATAGGACCTTTGCAATGCCTCCGTGAACTGTTCTTCGATATATGCAGAAATGGCGTTCATAAACTCTTCCTTATTTTGAAAATGCTTATACAGGGCGGTATGTGAAACATGACAGAGTGCCGCAAGCTTTCGCATAGAAAGGCTTCGTTCCCCGTACACATTGATGTAACGAATGCCCTCCTTTATCAATGTATTTTTTAAATCCTTATGATGATAGCTTTGTTCACACATGCAGACCAGTCCCTTCTTACGATGTAACTGTATTTTATCACACGATGTTGACAGTGTAAACATAATATGATACTCTATCAATGTAAACAGCGTTTACTTAGCTGAAGAAAGGATTTATCATGAAAACCATACTATCCGATATTGCCTTACCTCAACTGCCATTTTCAGAAAATGTATCTGTATTCGATTCCCATGAGCTCAAGCAGACAGCACCATGTACAGGCTGCTTTTCCTGCTGGATCAAATCACCGGGAGCATGCATATTCC
Source organism: [Clostridium] innocuum (assembly GCA_012317185.1). Taxonomy (NCBI): domain Bacteria; kingdom Bacillati; phylum Bacillota; class Clostridia; order Eubacteriales; family Clostridiaceae; genus Clostridium; species [Clostridium] innocuum. Next base: position 4,478,723 of record CP048838.1, read on the forward strand.
AAGATGATATAGCTTCCTTTACAGCTTCCATGAAACAAAGCGATACGCTTTATATTCTTACAGAGAATGTATATGGCTCCTATAGTCCGTTTGTGAAGTGTGCAATCGACCGCTCTCTTTCCTATGTGCAGCCGTATTTCACCATTCGCAATCATGAAATGCACCATGTGTTAACCTCTCCCACTCATCTTCAGCTGATTGTTATTGCATATGGCAGTGAGAATGAACAGGAACAAAACGTCCTTCAAGCTCTTGTTCAGGCGAATGGAATCAATATGGATTGCAGGTATGTCCAATGTCATCACTGCGCGGATAGTGAAAAGGCACTTGTCCGGTTACAAACCATGTTGGAGGTGGCCGTTTAATGAAATACGCAATCCTTTCCGGCTCACCGAAGCCATCAAACAGCTGCAGTGAAATGCTGGCCAAACATCTCTTTACAGATATGGAAAATATCACTGTTTTCCACTGTATGGATATCCATAAAATTCCGGATATTTTTCATCAACTGCAATCCTTTGATACCATTGTGCTAAGCTTTCCACTTTATTTTGATGCGCTGCCTTCCCATCTTCTCAGCTTTCTTCTGCAATGGGAGAAGGAACGAAAGCGTGCAGCTGTAAAGGTGAACCTGTATGTTATTGTAAACTGCGGCTTTTTTGAAGGAAAGCAGAATCGCTATGCGCTGCAGGTTGTGGAAAACTGGTGTACTAAAAGCGGTATGTGTTTCATGGGAGGGATCGGCATCGGTGCAGGTCCCATGCTGAATGAAATACAAGCAATGGCATGGGAGCATGGCCCAAAAGCTCCTGTGGATAAAGCCCTTCGCCGTATGAGAGAAGCTATTATAACGGATACTGCATTCGAAAATTCTTATGTCCAGCCTGCCTTTCCGCGCAGTCTTTATATAAAAATGGCACATCATTCCTGGAATAAGCAATTAAAAAAGAATGGCTATGATCCAAAGCGTGTGTATCCGAAACGGTAAGCCTTTTGAAAGCAAAACAATTCTATGCTTCCTATTCTCTTGATAGTAAATATCGTATAAATACATTAACTACCATCCGGATTCCGTAAAAAGTGAATCCAACAGAAAACCGTCATAGACAGTTTCCTCTTCCTTTCCTACGGTATTGTTGATATACAGCCTGCCGTAAGCTTTCGAGTATCTCTATGACGGTTATTTTATATGCAGTTTTTCTTCAGGAAAATAAAGCTTTGATTCCTCTTTTAAATCAGCTCTTGTTAATGCACGAACAATATCACTGGCCTTTGACAGCTCCTTAACCTTGCCGCTTTCCTCAAGTACCCAGATATTATGTCCGCTTTCATTGCTCTTATAAGGAGAATACGGCTTTTGTGAGACAACATCCTGATAAACATAATAGTCCGGATCGTATCCCAATGCCTGTACATGCAGCTGAATACGCTCTAAATCCTCCGGATTTTTCAGTGTTACATATTCAAACAGCTTTCGATTTAAGAGTCGATAGGATATATCACGCAGGATTTCATCCCTGCAGGTTACCAGCTCAGAGAATCCATACAGGGCTGCGGATTCGTCCAGACGATACAACGCATCAATGCCCGCATCCGCTCCACAGAGGAATGGGTGAAACATTTTTACATCACTCAGATATTCAGGATGCAGAGCATACACCTCCTTCATCCTGCGAAACAGGATAGAAAGCAGGGTTTCATAGCTGCGTGCCACCGGATGCAGATACACCTGCCAGTACATATGGTAACGGGCCATGATATAGTCCTCAACGCTATGTATCCCGCTTGCTTTTACAACGATTCTTCCATTCTTTACACGTATTGTTCTCAGAATTCGCTCCAGATCAAATTTTCCATAGCTGGTTCCGGTAAAATAAGCATCCCGCAGAAGATAATCCATACGATCCGCATCCAGTTGACCGCTTACCAGCTGATTCATACATTCCTTTGCATGGCGGTACTGGATAATACTAGCAACATCCTCCGGCAGCCGCGCATCACAGGCGGCAAGTATCTGATGAATTTCGCTATTCTCCATGATGATTTTCACGGTGTACTCTTCATGCTTATACGTACTGATTCCCTCAAAGGCGTGAGAAAACGGACCGTGTCCGATATCATGAAGCAGACCTGCCAGCATCACTACCGCCTTTTCGTAGTCACTCAATACCTCCCGCAGCTGATCAATTTCATAAACCATGCGCCGCACAATTTCATAAACCCCCAGAGAGTGGGAGAACCGTGAATGCTCTGCCGTATGATAAACCTGAAAATCTCCCCCCAGCTGATGGATCCGTCTCAAACGCTGCATTTCCTTTGCGTTGATGCAATCCCATACCACCTTCAGATCCACATGAATATAGCCGTGAATCGGATCGCGCAGAACTTTGGTTTCTTCTGTTTTAAGCATAATCTCTCACCCTCTTTTCTATTATCATTATACTATAAAGCGCTGTGTAATTATAACAAATTATGGAATTTAGATAAGCCTAAGAATTAACTGATATAAATACCTGTGAGTAAAACAAAGAAAATCGGAGCCTCTATCCGATCTTCTTTTCTATAAAAGCTATGAGCCTGCCACATATCCTGTTTTCTCAATCAGCTCTTTTCCTTCCTTTGACTGAATCCAGCTTAGAAACGGCTTCAGATTCTTATTCGTATTCCCCTTCACATAGACAGCATAAAACGGACTGCTGATCGGATATGTATCCTTGCGGATATTTTCAACGCTCGGTTCAATGCCATCCACCTTCAGAAGACGTATTCCCTTGTTTTTCACCATCCCCTGCGTATAATAGCGGAAGGAATAGCCGATTGCATTTTCCCTGTTTTCGTATTCTGCAGTTTCCGTTACGATATCTCCCATACCGCTTACCACATCCTTTTGCGGTGGCGACATCAATTTCTTTCCCTCCATAAAGCGCAGCAAAGCCGATTGCGAACCGCTTCCCTCCGGACGCTGGAAGGCTCGAATTCGTTCATCATTGCCACCGACATCCTTCCAATTTATGATGTTACCGCTGTAAATATCCTGAATCTGCTGTGATGTTAATGATTCCACCGGATTCTCAGAATTCACAAAGAATACGAAGGCCTCCATACCGAGGGGAACCATGATAAGCTCTTTTCCCTCTTTTTCAAACAGTTCCCTTTGCTTATCGCTGGGAGCTGCCACAAAAATAAGATCAGTATCACCCTTCTGTAGATTTTCATATGCTTCCGGGGTTGTTGTACATCGCACAATATCTGTACTATCATCATAGCCTTCCCTAGGATACACTGCCTGCACGAAGGAAGCATACACCGGGTATAATGCTGTTGCGCCGTCAAGCCTTAAAAGTGGCTCCTGCATCAAATAGGAGCTTTTTTTATTGAGAACTGCCAGCTTATCACTATGAAACGGTTCATATTCAAACAAATCAACCTCACTTCGCATCACCTCAAACCGGCTCTGCCATGCATCATATGCAAAGGTCCCGCCCAGTATACAGATTCCCAGAATCACAGGGAGAATCAGTACAAGCTGTGTTTTCTTTTTCAGCCAGCACTGATTCCGCTGTTTTGATATCAGCATACTCCAGAGGTAGACAAACACCATAATCACTGTAAACATAAAAACCGGTGACATATATCTATGTGCGGTTGCCCATGCAAGCATGAACGCAGACATTGAAACTATCGGTAGTGCCACAATCGTTATCAGCGTAAGCAGTACGATACAGAATGCCCACATCATAAGGCGTTCTCCTGAAGCATGTCCAGTATAGGTTGATCTGCTGCTTCAAATTGATAGCTGTAAAGCTCACGCGGCGTTACCAATGCATATTCATGATGGGCATGCAGATGAATTTCGCCACTTACGTATCTGCAAAGATAGGCGTGTACAAGCAGTGTGCAATCCTCTCTGTTATCCTGGATCGTTGTAAGATATCTGTCGATATCCACACACAGCTCCAGCTCCTCCCTGATTTCACGAGCTACTGCCTGTTCCCGTGTTTCCTCCGGTTCTACCTTGCCACCGGGAAATTCCCAGATGTTCTCATGTACACCGCTGCTTCGCTTCGCAATGAGCAGACGCTGATCCATGCAAATCACAGCACATACGATATCCTTAGTCTTCACGCTTATTCCCTCCAATCTGTAAAATCCTCCGGATTCACATCCTCTTTTTGTCTGACATCATCCAGGTAAAAGGTATCCCCGATTCTTTGCAGCTTCCAATATTCCACAAAGGTTGATGTTTTCCGTTTACCTTCTATAATTGTTTGCGTCTGTGAATTTATGGTGTAATCTATCATGCTTCCTTCGATATACAGCCAGCAGGAATCCTGACTGTCATCGCGATAATCCTGAATGCCAACCACCGCACTTTTTAGCAGCTTGATATTATCCAGAACATTGCGCTCATTGCGCAGCTCCATCCAGGTAAGACGCATCTTCCACTGCTCGTACAAATGTTCTGTAAGATAAGGCTTCAGATCTTCAACATTTGTATTCGTCCATGCATCCTGTACATGATAGTAAATATCCTCTACCCGCTGCTTTATCAGCTTTTCATTCCAAATGCCATCCGTATCTTCCATCCGATGCAGCAGGGCAGCACTTTGCTTTGCTTTCTTTTTCACTCTTCTACGATAGGCAAGCATCGGCATTGCAGGTATCAATACAAGCAGACCTCCTATGGCAATCATAGAGAACATACTGCCAATCGGGTCATTGTATCCACGTCCGTAATAATGATTAGAATTCGTACTGCCTGATGAGGATCCGCCACTAGAGCTTCCACCACCGCCTCCGGAACCACCGCCTCCCGCTCTCGCATGCGCGGATAGCGGCAATAAAAGCGGCAGGATAATCAGGTAAACAAGGCATTTCTTTTTCATAGCAACACCCTTTACATGTTCATTATACAGGAAAAACATCAGATAACAAATCATGAAAACCAACAGTTTTTTAAGAATTGCTTCTTGGCGCAATTCATTCTCTTTCTCTGTTCACAAACATGCATATGTGCTATATTTAAGATAAGAATGGAGGGATAGTCATGAATGTAGCAACCATAGGAACAGGCTTTATCGTTGACTGGTTTTTAACGGCAGTGCAGGAAAGTGCCAATATCAGCTGTGTTGCCATGTTTTCACGTAAGGAATCCTCAGCCCACAAGCTGGCAGACAAATATGAAATTGATAAAATCTATACGAATCTGGATGATATGCTGAAGGATGAGGAAATCAATTTCGTCTATGTCGCATCACCGAACAGCCTGCATTTTGAGCATGCATTGAAAGCTCTGCAGGCAGGAAAAAACGTTATCTGTGAAAAGCCGTTCACATCCACGGTTGAGGAATTCGATCGTCTGGTTAAAGAAGCACAGGATCGGCACCTGTATCTTTTCGAGGCAATCGTAACTGCACATATGCCAAATTATCTACGCATGAAAGAAGAGCTTCCACGGCTTGGTACCATTCGGATGGTTCAGTGTAATTTTTCTCAATACTCCAGCCGCTATGACAAGTTTCTGCAGGGGGAAACACCGAATGTATTCAATCCGGAATTCTCCGGAGGGGCACTTGCAGACATCAATATTTATAATCTGCATTATGTAATCGGATTATTCGGTAAGCCCAAAGCAGTGCACTACTATGCCAATAAACATGCAAATGGCATTGATACAAGCGGTGTTGTACTTATGCAATACGACGGCTTTCAGGCGGTATGCGTCGGCTGTAAGGATACCAGAAGTGAATGCATTGCACAGATTCAGGGAGAAAAGGGATTTATCACCATGCGTTCGGAAACAAGCAGATGCGCCGCCTATACCATTCAGATCGGCAGGGAACGTGCTGAGCATCCTTCCATCGTGCAGAATGATGTAGCTCTGTATTATGAATTACAGGATTTCCGTGATATTTATAAGCTGGATGACTATGAGCGCTGTACACAGCTGCTTGCTTATTCAAGAACGGTTATGGAGGTGTATGAAGCTGCCAGAAGGGATGCCGGAATCGTATTTGCGGCAGACAGGAATGGATTATGAGTGTATTTGAAAACGACTGGATCATGCGGCAGATTGAGGGCATGACCGACATGCTGGGCAAGGTGCTTTTACATCGGGAGAAAAGTGAAATCAGGGTGGAGGAGGAGCTCAGTGATGAAGATGTGAAAAAATATCACAGACGGATACAGGCGCTGCTAAGGGAAAGGAAATACCCCGAAGCTGTACAATATTTACGTGGATATTTTGCGACCGGCAGTATGGAATATCTCAAGGTTGCACTATCTGCGTTTGATCAGCTGAATTCTCTGAGCGAATCCGAGCTACAGGAAGGCGGCTATACACGGCAGGAGCTTTATAATGACCTGGAATTCATTACGCAACAATATGGTATCCACCTATAAACGAGCAAGACACGAATGAGCTTGCAATCATACTTCAGCGTGAAGTGGTACAAACTAAAAGGATACGTAAAAGCAGGAAATTCCTGTCTATGTCCTTAAAAACCAATACAGCTTTAGCGCAAAAGACGCAGGCCACAGCTTGCGTTCTTTACGTTTCATAAACTTCAATTAAAAAAGCAGAAAAGAAAACGATCTCTATATGATAAACAAAATAAGCCTGTTTACAGAAGGACTCATTCATGATAAGGAACAGATATTGCGTTAAGGTGATTGCTTTCAAATCTATTCCAAAGCAATAAACATCTCAAGCAGCTTCCTTCCATACTCCGTCCCACCCCATAGATCCTGCAGCTTTTTGTGTACTTCATCATCTGTAAGACCTTCTCTTCCGGCCTGACTCTCAATGATTTCTTGTATGACCGCCAGCCCGTCGCTGACATCGATATGCAAATGAATCAATTCTATTAGCGGACAGATAAAACGTTCACTAAGTGTCATTTTGCTCCATAGACTGCGGGCAACCGTATGCAGCTCTCTTGGAATTTCCGGATTGGAAAGTCGTTTTCGGTACAGCTGAAACCAATGCTCGCTCTCATTCATGGCGATTCCGTACTTCGCTTTTAAAAGCTGTATCAAAAGACGAATATATGGGTCCAACCTGTTCTGAATTTCTTCATCCTTCGCTGCTTCATATAAATAGGTATGCTGTTTTTCAAGTGCAAGAAATGCCATTGCATCTGCATAGGTATTCAGCAGATACCGCTTGCGATAAAAGTGGGAGCGAATATTTGTTAATGACGGTATCTTGGCGATTCCCGTATCTGTCACCACGTCTGCATCGACACTGCATTCATGAAACGATTCACTCGTAACCTCCATAATGGTGGATCCTGCTGCGCAGATGCGGTCAACAATCGTATCCGGTATGCGAATCACAGACAGGTTTTTCCTCTGTTGTTCATTTTTCGCATAATCCATAAGCAGAGAGTGAAAGTATGCCCCTACACCCTCCACGTTCTCACAGCAAAGAACCATACGCCGGGAATCACTTTCCGTCCCCCATGCCATGGCTAGAACCTTTGCGACATGGATTAGATTTTCTCTGCGGACTGATGTAGTCACTGCATCACATATATGCAAATATGCAAGAAGCATCGCTTCATCCGTTACAGGTGAAACGATATCTTCTATTTTAATGGTATGCAGTCTCTGTTGTTCATCATCTGAAACATCCAGTGTATAGGACTTTGCATCTTTCATTTTTTCGATCAGCATCGGATTTGTATCCGCAAGCACGATACGGCAGCCGCTATCATACAGCATTGGTACAACCAAACCTCTTCCCAATGCACCTGCGCCAAAATGGACGACCAGCTTCTTCTGTTTCATGGTCGATACTCCTTCCATTGCTCCTCAGCCTCCTGTGGATGCGTTACAAAACGGAATCTTTCCGGATTATTCTCATACTGCGTATAGATTGGTACCCCCTGCTCCAGATGAAATTCCGGATATGCTCTTGCTTTCAGAATTTCTAGCTGTGCAGGGTGATATTGTGTATTCTGCACAAAGGTGATACTGCCATCCTTTACTTTTGGGAAAAATGCAACTCCCCTATGTGCGCGAACCTGCTCATAATCAAAACCATAATCACGGACACACCATGCACCAAACAGCATGGCTCTGGAGGGATCCGCGTTGATTGTACAATGTGCCCACCCCGGCGGTACAATCACTACATCTTTGGTTCTGGCATGAACTGCAAAGCAACGCCCCGGATCATCCCCGGCATATTCCTGCATATAGATATAGGCCTCCCCTGCCCAGATTTCATATACCTCACAGGTAGAGGCATTACATGAGGCTGACACCGCATGGATATGCCCCTGAGAACGAACAGGCTCCTCCCCGATAACTCCTTTTTCAAAAATCATCGCGCCATACAAAAGATTGCGGTCAATTAAATCCTGCATATGCTTCTTTTTGGCTACATCCATTGCAACTGCATAAACAATGGACGGTCCTTCTGCATTCGGATCACTCAAGCTTGCACGTATATCATCCAGTCTACGCTTCTCTGTAAGCGGTCCTGTCGTAGCTACATCATATATAAATTCCATTTTATCCAGATCCACAGACAAATTCATTCCTGTATTCAATTTCATAATCATATCCTCCTATACACGCACTCCTGCTTTCCTTACTGCGCTTCGCTTTCTCTGTGATACACTGTACGTTTTTATCCCATAACGGTTTATACACCCCGATAGACGCAATACGGGATGCTTATCATACGTTAGCTTTTTTTCCTTCAACCTCTTTTTTACATTCCTTCCAAATGTATGAAAAACCTGTCGGCATGCTGCCTACTGCACAGCCAACAGGCTTTTCGTTATAAATAAATGGCGATTTTGCTGTGATGGCGTCCATCCATTGCCTGTTCAAAGGCTGTCTGTACTGCTTCAAACGGGTATCTGCCCGTTATAATATCGCGCACTTGCAGGTGCTGTTCCCGAAACAATTTCAAAAGTCTGGGATAGGTATTCGTATAGCGGTAAGAGCCTATAATGCGAAGCCCCTGATATACAATATCCTTAAAGCTGATTTCCAAAGGACGATCACTGACACCGAGTTCCAGAAGTACGGCCTGCGGTATGCTATGCTGCAGAAATTGCTTCACCACCTCACTGTTCCCGGTTGTATCAATGATGTGGGTAAACGGCTTCATAGATTCCAGTTCATACGCAGTTCCTATCAGAAACTGATCCTTTTTCATATGCAGACGCTCTCCTATGTCCCGCTTACTCTCATAAACATCCACTAGATGAATGCTCACCTCGGGATATAATTCCTGCATCAGCACTCCCATAAGCAGTCCGATAGATCCTGCTCCTAAAATCACAAGCCTGCTTTCCTTGTGAAAGTCCAACTTTTCAATCGCGCTGTATGCAACAGATAACGGCTCCAGCAGCGCACCTTCTTCAAAGGACATGGAATCCTCCAGCTTATAGATTGAGCTTTGCGGCCACTTCACATATTGCTTTAAAGCTCCGCTGATTCCCTTGCTGGCCATGAATTGCAATGATTCACAGAAATTATAATCTCCTCTTTGACAGGCCTCGCAATGCCCGCAATAGCTCTGCGGCTCCACTGCTACACGATCTCCCTTTTGAACACCGCTTACAGCAGTACCGGTTTCTTTTACAATGCCGGCCATCTCATGTCCCAGCACCAGCGGATACTGTAAATCATGCGGCAGCGTTTCAGCCTGAAAGTAGCTGAGATCCGATCCGCAGATCGTAACAACCTTCACCTCAACAAGCACCTCATCCGCCTGCAGAGTTAGATCCTCCTGTACATCCGCAATGGCAAGCACCCCCTGCTGTTTCAATACTGCCTGTTTCATACTATCTCCATTCTCCTGCTGTATACAGGTACAGCTTTCTTGCTTTCCCGTTGGATACTTCAAGTTTTTTACCCCTTATCCGCCAAATCCAAACAGCTGACCTGCCTTGACAAATAACCAGAGAAGAATATTTCCACCTTCATCCCAGTTGGTAAACATTGCGCCATTTGCTATCTGATCTGTAAATAACCCCGTCATGCTGCAAAGATCGGTGCATATTCCCGCCAGAGAGGAAGCAATCAGAGTGGCAGGTATGATCCAAAGCGTTGCACAGATTACCGTATGAATGATATTTCCCTTTGTATACGGCACCATGCCGCCAATCCAGTATGGCAGAGCCGCAAGAGATGCAACCGGAAGAAAGTTACAGCCCGGAATAACCGCTGCAATCATAACGGAAATCGGATACATCAGGATTACTGTTGACATAACGGAAGGATCCCCCAGCAGAATGGCTGGGTCTACTGCGATATACAGCTCTCTGCCTGGAAATTTCTCTCTCATGAATTTAGACAGTGCATTGGAAATCGGTATAATACCTTCTGCAATAATAGACAGCATTCTTGGAAGAATGACAAGCACTGCCGCAAGCTTGATTGCCAGCTGTGCCGTGTTAATAAAATCAAAGCCGGCAACGATTCCCATAACGGTACCCATCAGCGCACCAATAACAGACATTTCCCCGAAAATTCCGAATTTCTCCTTAATCTGTTCGGAGGATGCCTTGATATCGCGAAGCCCCGGTATCTTGTTGATTACCCACATACATCCCTGTGCCCAGGATGCTGTAAAGGTACCTGAGGTCGCAACTACAGAAATTCCCTCCAAACCGTTAAACTCCTGTATTTTTTTAGCGTGATAATCGGCAAGCTTCATATTGATGACAAGCAAGATCAGACCGCTGGCAACACCGATATAGATATTTCCGGTAAATGCCCACATCATACCGGCAACAAACTCACCATGCCAGATATTCCACATATCCACCCACAGCGTCTTTGTCCACTTTAAAACAACCATGATGAAATTCACTGCAATAATACCCAAAATCACCCAGACTACGCCCGGCCAAGCCCAGGCTGCACTGACATTTCCATACCCGATATCAATTACATTCAGACTCAATCCCAGATTATTTACGAGTGATTCTGTAACAGGTGTCATCGCTGCAACGGAATAATCAACGATCAGCCCCAATCCAACAAGCCCAACGCCCATATACAGGGCACTGCGCAGACTCTTGCTCAAACCGCCCTTAAACACCATACATAGTGTGAACATGATGAACGGCACAAACACACTGCTGCCCAAGGCGAAGAACCAGTCAAAAAAATTCTGTAGCATTTCCATAAGTTTCTCCTCACTTTCTCTGCTTATTTATTTTTCAAAATATCAGCCACTTTATCCACGACACGCTCCTGACCATCCTCATCCCCCGTCAGAAACGATATGGCATTGATAACCGGAAAATCATATTTCTGGCGAATATTCATGGAAGCGACAAGCACGGTAATACGATCAGCGTACCGTCCGATATCGTCCAGTCTGCCTACCTTGATTTCCACATCTGTGATTCCTCTTTTCTTCAAGCCCTGTTCCACTCCCTGGCTGGCAATAACGGAAGTCAGGGTTCCTGCGCCGCATACAACCAGTACCAATGGTTTACGATTCATGCTGTTTTCCTCCTTCTAATCGTTCTCTGACGATTTGTTCAATATCTGTTTCCTGCTCTGCCCGCATCAATTCCTCGATGAATGCTTCATCCTGGCACATGAGGATGATTCTGCTCAGCATTTCCATATGTGCATGTGCCTGATTCAAGGCAAGCAGCAGTACGACATCCACATCCACCAGCTCATCACATGCATCCATGCGGTGAAACGCAACACTTTTTTTCAAGGTGGCGATACCGATACACGGTACTTTAACATACTGCGGCTCTGTATGAGGTATAGCGATATTGCGTTTCCCTATCAGCAATCCGGTAGGATACTTCTGTTCCCGTTTTAATACCGCTTCCTGAAAATCTGCATTCACAAGATTTCGTTCTTTCATTCGCTTACTGAGTTCCTGTATGATATCTTCCTTCTGCTGTGCTGCATAATGCGGCAGAATACATTCTCTGACGATTTGTATTTCCTGATCCAACAGCTTCACCTCCCATCATGTTTTATCCTTCACCCATAAAATAGCAAAAACCGTGCCAACTAATTGGACGGTTTTGTGTAAGTGGCTATCAGCCTTATGATTTCCTGCGGCTTCTGACAAGCCGAAAGTGCCTGAATCAGCGTTGAATCGCTGCATATGGAGAACAATTCCTGCGTGTATGCGATACTCTCTTCCTGCAGTGCCGGCATCAAAATGATATTCGTTTCAAAGTCATCCTCCCATAATATTGCATCCTGCAGGGTCAGAATAGCAATGGCAGGTTTTGTGACATGTTCTGTAAAACCATGCGGGATAGCTGCCTTTCCCATAATGGTTGCGCCCATTGCCTCCCGTTTGTATACATCCAGCAGATATTCCTCAGATACATGTTCCTTTTTAACGAGCAGGTCTACCAGCTTTTCCAGAATATCATTTTTACATAAAGCATCCTGTACATGACAGAGTATGATATCCTCATCAAGAAGCTCCTGCAGGCAATTCACAGTCTTTCCGGGCTGTCTGTTATTTTTTATGATGCTTAGCAGCTCCTGCTGTGCTGTTCCATTGAGAATTTCATTCGTGGATAAAAATGGTATCTGGTGATACTCTATCTGAAAGTTTCCCAGTATCGCAAGAATATGATAGCTGCGAGCAAGGTGGTCCAGTTCAAATTCAATTCCGTTTTCGCTGATGACCCCCAGTGTCAGTATTCGGATTGTCAGGTTATGCTCCTGTAGCAGCTTTTGTATTTTTGACTGGATGAGGACCGCGCTGCCCTTACCTGTCAGACAAATGGAAACAATCACAGTTTCCTTTTCTTCAAGCTCCAGATTACCATGGAAATTGATTTCCTTTTCCATATTCAATGCCTGTTCCAATTCATCAAGTGTTGTTTCTTCCAGTATTGCTCTGCGAATTGCCTCTATAACCATGACAGTGTCTACACGGGAGATCGTACGGGTGTCAATTCCTGTGCGCTGTGTGATAATCTGTCCGAATGTTACCAGTGATCCCATATCTGTGAGAATTAAACAGCCCCTGCCTTCATCAAGCTGTTCCACTGCATGCTGTGTCCGCTGCAGGGCATGACTGCTTGGTTCATCCAAGGCACAGCGAAGTCCAATTGCAAAGCTAGCATTCAGCAGCTGATTGGCGACCTCCACCATTTCGATACCGACATTGCCATGTGTTAAAACGATGATTCCAATTTTCCCTCTGCTTTCCTCTTTCTTCTTTTTGGTAAAGGTTTTAAGATACATGGCGATAAACGCTATCTCATCCTCCGGCAGCTCTATCATGAAATCCTCATGATACTGCATACACATTTTTCGTGCAGTGGCAAATTCCAGCGGATACTCTTTTTTTATTTTTTTAAGCTGTGGATTCATAATACGTTTTCCACATTTCATACGTTCATAGCTTGCGCTCACATGCAGACAAAGGGGCGAGAGTATATTGGGACTGATATCCTGCATGCTCATCCTGGCGATATCAACTGATTTCTGTACGGATTGAATAATACGATTACCCACAACCTCTTCCAGATTTTTTCGATCAACCTGCTGATATTTTATTTTATTGAACAGATTGTCCATCTCTGTATCCAGTTCTTTTCCAAGTGTCTGATAAACCTCATGTTCTGTACATCCCTCATTCAAAAGGGCTTCGTATTTTTCTTCTATGAACTGATAGATATTCGGGCCCATATGCGCACTCTGTTCTCTTGGTTTTGTGCAGGAAACAAATAAATCACTTTCACACAGCTTCCGGGATTCACGTGATGCGGTATTAAGCGCGAGATTACCTACATGGGGTGGCAAATCATCCAGCGCTATGATCAGCTGTTCATCCCCATATGTAATATGCTTTAAGAAGCTTCGGGCACAGGCCACCTGAATATCACTTCGCAGCTGTCCGATATTGCCCGAACACGGATAATTCAGTAAAAGCCGCAGAGCATCCCTTTCCAAAATGATATTCTGCTGTATTCGCAGAGCTTCCTGAAACAGAAAGGCTTTGATAATCATAAGACGTTCCAGAAGCGGGCGCTCGCTCAATGGCGGCAAATCGATCAGCATGGGAATTCTGCGTCGAAAGGTTGTCAGAAGATAGGAATCCAAATCCTCCGTAGTGGCAGCAATGATAAGAAGTCTTGCCGTTCTTGTATTATCTGTTTCCCCCAGCTTTCGATACATACCCTTATCAATCAGATAGAACAGCATTTCCTGACCTTCGCTTGGCAGACGGTGTACCTCATCCAGAAACAGAATACCTCCATCGGCTTTTTCCACAAGCCCTGATTTCTCATGATCCGCACCCGTAAAGGCTCCCTTCACATAACCGAACAGCTGTGAAAGTAAGAGCTCTGAATTATCCGCATAATCTGCACAGTTGAATATTACCAGCGGACTATTCTGTTGTATGGTACCCACATGAATGGCGAAGTGATACATGGCTTCGGCCAGCTGGCTTTTTCCAACACCGCTGGGACCATGGATCAGAGTATGAAGACCTCTAGGCGGATAAAGAACAGCAGCCTGTGCCTGGGAAATCTGCCGCTTCATACTGCCGTCATAACCAATCAGCTGTTCAAAATCACGATCCGGATCCATTTGCAGGCGTTCCTCTTTTTTCGCTTTGGGCTCTAGCTCATCACGCACTGCTCTAGCAATAAATCGCGATATCTGATATCCCCGATCATTCAGTATCGCTGTAAGCTTCCGGTCTGATATTTTTTCGTTTGCCTGCAATATTTCCTTAACCTCTGGAAGTAATATCTGCCTTCTCCGCTCCCGGGAGTCTAAGATTCCCTGTTCCTGACGCAGAAGTGTAACTTCCTCACGACTCATATTGCAAAGCTTTGCGAGCTGCTCATCCGTATATGGATTTTTCCTATCCTCTTTTTCAATCAATTCCTTTATCGTGTAATTCATTATAATCTCCCTCTATTCTGTTTCCCCTTTCATTCCCCTTACTTTTATACATATTACGTGTTTCCTTTGTATTATACAACGGATATTATACAAAAAATAGTACCAATACAACAATCCATGAAATCGGAAACTATGTATATGGCAAACAGTCGTTCCCATCTTTCTAATTTATCATTGCGAATATTTATTTTTATAAAGATCAACGTTTTGTACTGAGCTTTCTTAGTATTTGACATGTATGGTGAAGCTGCCAAAGATATTACAAAAAGATCTGATCGTCATCATGACATACCAGACCTTTTTCATCAGATTGTTTTTGACTTTTTCCAGAATACCGGCAGCATCATCACCGCGGTAAAAAACAGAATAGCTGCAATTTCTATCGTATAGCGAAATTCATGGACTCCCAAAAACAGCAGCAGCAAAACAAGACACAGAGCCAGAGAAAGCTTCAGATGCAGCTGCTGCTTTCTACGTTCCAGCATCGTCTTATAGCTAAGACACGGGCCGAAATAAATGAAAATACCAAGTCCGGCAGGAAGAAAGACCAGCAGACTGTATATATTCAGATACTCCACACAGAGTAACACCAGCAGATAGATAATCATCGTTATCAGATAGCAGCGTCCATATGTTTTTGCATGATAACCGCCAGTATAACGTTTCAGGAAAAGCAGCATGCACAGGTAAAGCACCGTTTCCCAGAAAAACTGCAGGAAGTATCCCAGTATGAGCATACTGACAATCTGTATTCCCTGTGTAAGAAGAAGTTCAAGGGCAAAGCGGATGATATCCACCTCATCCTCTTCAATCAGACCTCGTTTTGCAAGAAATATGCTCAGCCTTCTACTTATTGTTTCCATGCTTCTGTGATTTCACAGATTCCTTTTTATAGGTAAAAGGCTTTGGCATAAAATGTCCAAAAACTGATGTGTTTGATACATTTTTTAATGCATAATCGATAAGTTTTTTCTTAATTTCAAATTTCATATAAATTTACCAACCTTTCTTATTTTGGAAGAGGCATCAGACAGTGCACACTTACCGTATGGCTTTGTTCATCATAATCATATTTCACCATACCTTCATATTGAGCTGCAATACGCTCAATGATTTTCATTCCATACCCATGTCCAGTTCCTTTTCTGGAATGAAAATCCGGTGCTTGAACAGTTGAATTGGTAACCTCAATAATCAGAGAATCGTTATGTATCATTAACTTTATGTCCACCTTCTTATGTTCACTACCCCTAGCGGCATCAATGGCATTATCCAGCATATTGAATACAAGAGCACACATATCCTTATCCTCAATACCTATTTCGTCATTTACAAATGCACTGACCTCAAACTGTATATCATTATTTGATTCAATTTTCGTATTCAGACATGCATCCAGAAACATATTCCCTGTCTTAATACGTTGTCCCAGTTCATCTACATCTTTTCTTACACGATCCAGATAATTCAAAAAATCACGGTCATGATGAATGCTTTCCAGTATCTCAATATGATTTCTCATATCGTGGCGAAGCTCTCTGTTTTTCTCCTGTTCCTCTTGTAAATCATGCATATATTGATTTTGTATATTTCTAGAAAGCTCCGTCAGTTCGATTTCACTCTTCTCCTGAGCAAGCAGCCAGAATCGAACAAAGATGAAATCTACGGTCAATGTCTGCACTACCATGAGCAGAAATACAAAGAACATAGCGAGATCCTTTGGATAAAGCTCCAACTCCCTCATGTACATCATAAGGACAAGCATGAAAAAAATTTGTAGAAAAACAAATGGAAGCAATTGTTTTTTTGATAATACGACGAAAAATCTACGATACAGATATACTGGTATCTGAAATGCTATTGCTGCACAGACATTAGCAAACATAATGGAAGCGGTGCGCAATATCCCGGGTACAAAGGTTGCATCAAATGCCCCGTTGAATAAATGGATATGAGCATACATAAATATTTCTATAAAGGTCATGAACGAAACCGTATAAAACAATAGATAAAATAGGTTCAACAGTTTTATTTTTCTGCATAATACACAGATAAACAAAAAATCCGGAAGAGTAGAGAACATGTTGGATACTAAAAACATGATATCAGATACATCAATATTATTGGTAACAAGCATATTGATATAGCTGTATCCAATAATCAGCAGCACCGTACGAGTATTCCATTTTACATCATTGTTTACTCTGATAACGCAGAAGGCTATTCCTACAATATAAATTAAACAATACACATATTCCATAAATTCATTCATAACATCACTCTTTTCCTGCACAACTATTATATAAGAAGGCCTGTATGATGTCATGTAAAATTTAATTTTTCTATTTCTCTTGATTGAGATACCTTTTCCCTTCCCCCTTCCTACCATTATTATACTACAATATAACGGATTTTCGGTATACTATTTGCATGAATGGCCTTTTTTTTGTATTCAATGGTCATGGTAATCCCTCCTGTTTTTCATAAAAACACACCATCTGTAATTTCTATTTATTCCATTCCATGGAATTTACGCAAAAAGCACCTATAGCAGGTACAGTGCTGTTATCTTACTGTCCTCTATAGATGCTATTTCAAACAATTTAATTCCAGGATATGTTATGAAATACATATTTGTATAAGAATATAAGAAGGGATCTGATTATGATAAACACAATAATTGAAAAGACATACCATGCTTTCTTAAGTACATTTAATTGCTTCTGAAGTATAATTTGGTGGACCTCTTATACTGCTGTTATATTCACTACATTTGGAACCGTGTATACAATGTCCGCCGATAATCGGCAGTCAAGGAACTCATGTAATAGAAAAGGGTGCCTTGTATCATCATACGACATGGATATGAAAAAACACCGCTAATAAACAGACATGCAGAAAGGCCGGGGCTTTTGCAGTTGTGATACATACATCATCATTATGGTTTTCATACTTGTTTTCATGGGACAGCCCCTCCTTTTTTTCGTATTTACAGTGTAGCACAAGCGGCTATAAAAATACAACAGGTATCCTCAAAATAGGAATTTTAAAATCACCTTTTTATTTAAGAGTAACCTGGCACCACTTATTTCAATCATAGTAATCACCTCATGTTCTTGTCAGCGATCCTTGCCGTGTTCATGATTTGAAAGTAAAAAATGACGGCATCATAGCTTTGTCGTCATTTGAAATAAAGCATCCATAATTTCGTTCTTACGCCGCCTGCTGATCTTTAGTACGCGATCAATACCCTTTACATGCAGTTCAAACCCGCGAATGGAGCGGATATATTCGATGTTCACAATATTGGCACGATTGATCTGAACGAAGCGGCTGTTTAATTCTTTCATCATGCGTTCCATGGAATACATGCGAAATATGTATTCACGATCCTTGGTATATGCATAGACGTCCTTAGAGAAATACTCCATATAAATGATATCCTTTTGTGCAAGCATCTCATAACCGCCATCAGTACGTATCTTAAAATCAGCGTTATCCTGTAAAAACTCAAAAGCATCCTGCAGCGTTCTCTTCAGCTTTTCATCTATTTTGGATTTCAGAACATAGCGGAATACGTTGATTCCAAATGCATCCTCCATACGATCTGCATAATTCGTTACATAGATCACCAGTGTCCGTTCATTGGCAATATACTTTGCCAGATGAATCCCATCCATGCCCGGCATTTCGATATCCAGCAGAAGTATGTCATATATATGTTTACTTCTCAAAAAATCATTTACATTATTATACGTATCGATGAAAAGCTGTTCCTCTAATCCAAAGGCCTCAATTTTATCACGAATCATATTTGTATAGCATGGTTCATCATCCAGTAATGCTATATGGTAAACAGTCTGCATATATATTCCCCTGTCTTTTCTTTTATTGCCATTACCAGCAGGCAATGCTGCTGTCGGTTCTTGACTCACTTCCTGCCATAAATGTTCCATTATCAAGCCGCACAATAATCTGCCCGCGTCCGAAGCCGGCAGTCTCCAAATCAACCTGAAGCTGATGACCACGCTCCTGCAGCTTTCTTGCAATGTTGGTATCAAAGCTGTCCTCTATGATAAATTTTTTATCCTTCACCCACTGCCAGCGGGGTGCATCCAGTGCCTGCTGTGGATTCAGATGGAAATCAATCATATTCATAACCACCTGCACATGTCCCTGGGGCTGCATATAGCCGCCCATGACGCCGAATGGACCAACTGCTTTTCCATTCCTTGTAAGAAATCCGGGAATGATGGTATGGTAGGTACGCTTTCCGGGAACAAGAGCATTGACATGATTACGATTCAAAGAGAAATCATGTCCGCGGTTTTGAAGGGCGATTCCTGTGTCCTTTACTACAACCCCACTGCCAAAGCCCATATAATTGCTTTGAATGAAGGATACCATATTTCCTTCGCTGTCTGCTGTACATAAATATACGGTACCGCTTTTCGGCGGCATGTGGACCGCAGGCTGTTTGGCAAAAGCTTCGATTTCCCGCGAACGCTCTCTGCCATAGGCTGCATGTAACAGGCTTTGTACCCCGGTTTTCATATATTGGGCATCTGTAATATGATGCAAGCCGTCTGCAAATGCCATTTTCATCGCTTCAAACTGATGATGAAACATTTCCTCATCACGCTGTGCAAACTGGAATTCCTTTAATATATTCAATGCCATCAATGCAACGATTCCCTGTCCGTTAGGCGGCAGCTCCCAAACATCATAGCCGTGATAATGTACTGAAACCGGATCCACCCATATTGCCTTATGCTGCTGCAGATCCTTTTTCCGCAGGTATCCGCCGTGTGCGATACTGTCTTCTTCTATACGCTGTGCAAGCTCTCCTTCATATAAGGCGGCTGCCTGTGTTTCCGCTATTTTCTCCAATGTTTTCGCATGATCCGGAAGCTTTACCAGCTGTCCTACCTCCGGTGCCATTCCCTGAAAGGTGAATGTCTGAAACCATTGTGCAAATACCGGATCATCCTTTTTATCCGTATAGCTTCTGACAGCCATCTTCCACATTCTGGTAAGATCCGGCGGTACCGGATATCCGTCACGGGCGTAGGTGATCGCAGGTGCGAGTACCTGCGCAAAGGGCAGCTTTCCAAACCGGCGGCTTAATTCCGCCCACGCCTTGGGTGCTCCCGGTACCGTTACCGGTGTCCATCCATGCTTCGGCATTTCCGTGATACCCTGTTCCTTCAGTTTTTCTATTGAAATTTCCATAGGTGCACAGCCTGAGCTGTTTAAACCGTACATGGCATCCTTGTACCACACAATGGCGAAGGCATCGGAACCGATACCGTTTGCTGTAGGCTCAACAACGGTAAGTGTTGCGGCTGTCGCAATCGCGGCATCAATGGCATTGCCACCCTCTCGCATAATCTGCAATCCCGCTGCAGCAGCAAGATTGTTTCCGGTAGCAACAACACCGTTTGCGGCTACTGTGGGATAGCGGCCTCTGGTATAGGGCTGATGATATATATTGAACATAAGTAAACCTCCATATGTATTATTATATAGTGTAGCGCTTTCTCTTACAATCCCAAAACCAGGGGAAAATACCCCACAGTTCTTGTATTTATGTTTGTTTTTTGTATAATATGGGTATTCTTTATATGGAAATGAGGGTGTTTATGAAAATTTACTGGGAACTGTTTTCTGTCTTTATGCGGATCGGAGCCTTTACCTTTGGTGGAGGCTATGCCATGCTGCCGCTGATACAGAAGGAAATTGTGGATAAAAAGCATTGGGCCACAGAAGAGGAAATTATGGATTACTATGCGGTTGCGCAGTGTACACCGGGAATCATCATGGTGAACACGGCAACGTTTATCGGCTTTTATGAGAAAGGAATCCTTGGTGCTATTATCGCAACGCTGGGTGTTGTTACGCCAAGCATCATCATTATTCTGCTGATTGCCTCTGTGCTTACCACCTATTCCTCACTTGCTATGGTTCAGCATGCTTTAGCAGGTATCCGTGTCGCGGTTTGTGTTCTTGTTTTAAACGCTGTTGTCAAGCTCTGGAAAAGCGGCATTAAGGATACCTTCGGCATCTTGTTATTTGCCGTTGTCCTAGCTGCAATCACCTTTACCAGCGTATCAACCGTCCTTGTTGTTATCATCGCCGCATTACTCGGTGTGATTGTCTGTGCACTTCGCCGCAGGGAGGTGAAGGAATGAATCTGGAGTTATTGCTGCTTGCCTTCTACGAATTTTTCAAAACCGGACTGTTTGCCCTTGGAGGTGGTCTGGCTACCATACCGTTTCTTACGGAAATGATGAATAAATATCACTGGTTTACTGCAGATATGCTGACCGACATGATTGCGGTGAGTGAATCAACACCAGGTGCAATCGGTATCAATATGGCAACCTACACCGGTTATCATATCAATGGTGTGCTGGGTGGTATCGTTGCGACGCTTGGGCTTGTTGCGCCAAGCATCATCGTGATCTGTATCGTTGCGCAGTTTCTGAAGAAGTTTAAGGACAGTGAGCTGGTGAAATCCGTTTTCTACGGTATTCGTCCAGCAGTCACTGCACTCATCGCCTCTGCCGGTATAACGATTTTCATCGCTGCTTTATTTCAGGATAGTGAAAATTTCATGGAAATGGTCAAATGGCCGTGTATCCTGCTGTTTGCCGTTATCTATTATTTATCGAATAAACGCAAATGGCATCCAATTTTGTGCATTGCTGCTTCCGCCGCTGTGGGTATACTGTTTCAGCTGTAGAATATATGGGAAGCTTCGCTCCCTATATTTGCAACAAATTATTTCATATTCAAAACGATTGAAAATCGTAAAATCGCTAATATTTTAATTTATATCAAAGAAAGTGAACTTATAGATTTCAACGATATTTTATCCATATTCATCAGAAAAAGAAGGGGTCTTTCGCATTGTGTGAAACACCTCTTTTTTACTATACTTCACCCATGTCTAATCTATCTCTGTTCCTTATTAACAGATAGATTTCCTATCATAAAAACGGAAGGATATCCAACAATAACGGTGATAGATATTGTCGGATAAGATATTTACACCGAAAATATCTTAAGCATTATAATCTCGAAATAGATTCTCCGCTCATGATTTGTGTTAGCAGTAAAAGCTATATCTATCTTATATTCAAAAAGATTGAACTTTTAATCGTGCTAAGCTCAATCTTATATAGAATAAAAGTTTATTAAAGAAACATCAGCATATATAACGGGTAATCCTCTATCCTTTCAGATATATTTAAATTTCTGATAGAAAAGCGTAATGCTCTTTTCGGCTCATACTTATCTATATACGCTTTTAGACTTCTTGCCCTTGTGTTCATGGAGCTTTTCACTTCAATAGGTACAATACCGCAATCCTGTTCAATAATGAAATCTATCTCTGAATGAGAAGACGGTTCAAAATAATGCAAACTGTATTTATTGAATGTCAGCATCTGCGCCACAATGTTTTCATAGATTGCTCCCTTATATACACCTAACTCATTCTTCAGAATATCCTGCATCACATTTTCTTTGAACTGAGAGAGTAATAAGCCAGTATCACTCATATATATCTTATATACAGAAGATTCCTTATAGGCCTCCATCGGTACATCGATACATTGCAGCCGGTAACAAAATGAAATAGTCCCGCTGTCTTTCAGCCACTGCAGGCTGTTTTCAAAATGCGCTGCCTGTCCTCCCTTTCTCACGAGCTTATATTGAAACTTCTTATTTTCTTTTGCGAGCTGCAGAGGAATGGAACGAAAACATTCATGTGTTCTTATTTTTTCTGATGCATCTGCGTATTTTGCCATATCCCGATAGTAGCCTTCTACTATTTGCTGCTGAATATTTCTTGTCTTTACAAAATCCTCGGTTTCCACAAAGGTTTTCACCGCTTCCGGCATACCCCCGGTTATTATGTAATTTCTGAAGTGCTTCATATATTCTTTATGAATACCTTCATTTACTCTTCGCTTTTCTGTATAACATTCCTTAAGGTAGGAAATATGTTCAGCTTTTAAGCCAACAGCATATAAAAATTCCATAAATCCCATTGGTTGCATTTCCATGGATTCCACATAGCCTACAGGATAGGAGGAAGTACGATTCACAGCTACTCCCAGCAGACTGCCGCTCAAAATGTAATCATAAGGTGTTTCTGTACCTAGAAATTTGATGGATGTCAACGCCTGGGGACACGCCTGTATTTCATCCAATATAACTAAAATTTCTTTAGCCTTCCAATCTGCTTCAGGGAAGAAAACCTGCAGATTCATCATGATTTCTTCCGGTTTCGATGTCTGTTCAAAAAAAGCTCTGATATCATCATCTCTTTCAAAGTTAATATATACATAAGATAGGTAGTGTTTTTTAGCAAAATTAAGTATGCTGTACGTCTTTCCCACCTGTCTTGATCCAGATATGAGTAAAGGTTTATGATTTTCCTGCTTTTTCCACTTTAAGAAATTTTCTTCTATCATTCGATACATAGCATCACTCCTATAATAGTAGTATACTACATTTGAATGCAAACGCCAACCCTGTGACATTTTTTTATGAACATAAAATCATAATTATTTTTATTTTTGTGTACATAAAACAATAAATTTTTATGATTTTATGAAGATAAAACCATTTTCACCCTTGTTATCATTCTAACATAGCTGTTTATGATTATTAAGCTATCCTTCAACAATCTCTTAATAAGACTTATCCCATCAACTGCAATAATCAGTTACCTTTTTTACCAGCTTCACTTTTACGATTCGATTGGCAATACAATTTCCACTGTAAATATTTTATGATTAACAGTTCTTGTAATAATGCCATTTTTCTCCTTCACCACTTCACAAACACGGTTAAAGCCGATTCCGTGATTTTCTTTATCTTCTTTACTTGTAATAAGCTTCTGATTATCCATATGGATTTCTTCTATATTACAGCTATTTTCTATAATAAGCCTAACCCTGTCCGCTTTTTTTATTGTTGAAAGCTTTATAAACCTTTTTTTTCTACGTATTTTTGAGCCTCTATAGCATTATCAATCAGATTTCCCAGGATCGTTGTCAATTCAAAAAGATTCAGAAAATCCAGCGTATTTTTAAAACCACACGTTAAATCAATATTTAGTGATTTTATTTTTTCTACTTTTGAATGTATCAGATAATTCAAATACATATTTGATGTTGAAAGAACATCTATAATTTCCATCTTTCCCATAATATCCTGCAAATATTTTAATGCCAGCTCATCATCAACCTTAATCGTTGATTCTAGCATAATGAAATGATTTTTTAACTTTCAAATTCTAACACAATGATTACCTCTCGCATACCTGCTCTCTTCATATCCTTTAAGAACCACCCCAGCAATACGATACCTTTCCCGATCGAACTAATCGTAATTGCCCACCAGACGCCATTCAGCCCCAGCCATCTTCCCAGCAATATCGCCATCGGTATTCGTGCGCCGGTTAACGTGATACTTACAATGGATGGAGGCAGCGTTTTCCCAAGTCCGCTGAAGGCACCAGCTGTTGTGATTTCCATACACATAAACAACTGGGAAACACCAAGAATACGAAGATAATCCACCCCCATTGGCAACACCTCTGCTTCCTGAATAAAGACCTGAAAGATGAGCTGTGGAAAAACAATCAGAACAAGAGAACAGAACACACCCCAGGACAGCATGACAATCATGGAGAGCCGATACCCCTCCCGGATTCTATCTGTATTTTTCGCACCATGGTTCTGAGCCACAAAGCTGTTCAAAGCCGCCGCATAGCCTTCCGCAGTCATCCAGGATATGGATTCGATTTGCGAGCCTACCTTCTGGACTGCCACGGCAGCATCTCCCCAGCCTGCAATCAATCTTGCAATGACCATGGAAATGCCAGAAAACAGCATACTTTGCACAGCGGAAGGTAGCCCGATACGGAAAATTTCCATGGTATGCTGTGAAGAATAAGAATGCAGTATATGGACATTACTGAACAAGACCGTATCCCGTAGTATGGTATGCAGAAACAACAGCATAACCACCAGCTGTGCAAGAACTGTCGCAATTGCAGCCCCCGCAACACCCATTGGAGGAATTGCACCAAAGCCGAAAATAAACAGCGGATCCAGCACGATATTCAAAACAAGCCCGATACCGGTAGCGATAAAGGAGGTTCTGCTGTTCCCCATCGCTGTCAGAATCCCGGTGAATATCTGATTCATAAAAGAAAATATGACCAGACCGCAGGTAATCATCAGATACAGCTTTGCATCCTGTATGACCTGTGCGCTGTTCAGCTGAAAGAAGCCGATCATCTCATCCGCAAACACAATAGACAGAATACCGAAGCCGATGGCAAATACAATTCCCATCTGAATCGAGCTCTGTGCATAGGACGCCGCATCCTCCTTCTTCTGCGCCCCCAGCGCATGGCCGACCTTAATCTGACCACCCATCTTCGCCAATGTCGCCAGACCGTTGGACAGCCACATAAACATACCGGCTGCACCAACGGACGCAACAGCACTTGCACCGATTTTTCCAATCCATATCATGTCGATCAGATTATAGGCCATCTGGATCAGACTGGTTGCCATGATTGGCAATGCCAGCGCGCTTAATGCAGGAAGAATGTTTCCCTCCAGCAAATTGATACGTGTTTTCATACGTCACCCTCTTTCAAAAGAAAGGCTTCAGACCAATCCAGTCTGAAACCACTGATTTATTGTGGATAAACGAGCTGTTCCTCGTTCCAGTCCTTCATCACCTGACCATAAGCCTTTGCATAGGCCTTCGCCTTGGCAAGATCATGATCCAGATAATTGCCACACTCCTTAGACTCCTGTGCACCTGGGATATCTCCCTCAAATCCCGCAATGAACGCCATCGTATCCTTAACCAGCTGTACCGCCTGCGCCTTACTGATAGAATCTCTCGTTAGAAAATAGAAGCCTGTTCTACAACCCATCGGCCCGGCATAAATGACTGCATCACTGTATACCGAATTTCTTACATAGGTAGCGAACAGATGCTCAAAGGTATGAAGACCATCGTTATCCAGATACGTACCGCAGTTTGGCTTCACCATTCTAAGGTCATAGGTAATAATATCTCCATCGATTCTTGATATATACATTCCTTTTTCCAGTATGTCATGATCAATACAAAAGCTTGTAATTTTTTCCATGTTATATTCACCTCTATGTTCCATTATAAAGGGATAAAACAAGACTGTCCAGCTGAATCCTTTGTAGAAACGGCAACAGCAAGTTATTTCTTTCTCTGTTAAGCGTTTTGCGTAGTCATGCACTGTCAGATTTTATAATATATTCTTCTCTATTCACATCTGGTTTAAAGGCATTCGGTAACTTCCTTCCTGAAAAAGCATATATATTTTCTGTTTTCACGTTATAATACATATAGAATAGGAAAGCGGTGCACCACATGGATGAGCAAAATACAGCTATAATGCTATCCCACCGTGCTGCCAGAGGACAAGGTGAACATTCATGAGAACAGAAGACGAAATAATGAAGCTGCTGATCAACACAGCTGCGCAGGATGATAGGATACGGGCGGCTTACCTGGAAGGCTCCCGTGTGAACCCGGATGTGCCCAGGGATATGTTTCAGGATTATGATGTCGTATATATCGTAAAAGAAACAGCTTCCTTTCAAAAAGATAACAGCTGGATTGATCGTTTCGGTGAACGGCTTTATATGCAGTATCCGGAAGACAGTGTCTATGATCCAGGGGATAAAGAAAACTGTTACGGGTGGCTTATGCAGTTGAGGGACGGAAACCGGATTGATCTTCATGTCTGCACACAGGATTATGCAAAGACGCATCTGGAAGCCTATCAAATACTGCTTGACAAGGATGGAATCCTCCCGCAGCCAAGTAAAAAAGCACTTCAGCAATACTGGATTCAAAAGCCTTCACAACAGCAGTTTTCCTGTACCTGCAATGAATACTGGTGGTGTTTGAATAATGTCGCGAAGGGATTAAAACGAAATGAGCTCCCCTATGCACTGGATGTTATTGACTTTACCCTGCGACCCATGCTGAAACGTCTATTGGAATGGAAAATCGGCATTTCCTATAACTTTCAAATCAGTGCCGGAAAATGCGGAAAATATATGGAACAGCTGCTGCCAGATGCTGTATATCAGACCTTTCTGGCAACCTACGCAAAAGCTGAGAGTGAGGCGCTGTGGCAGGCGGTGTTTACAATGTGTGAGCAGTTTCATGAAACAGCTATAGAAATAGGATGTCAGCTTGATCTGACCTACAATGCACGGGAGGCATTAAACAGTATGAAGTATCTGAAGGATGTCTATTTTCTGCCAAGGGGTGCTAAAGAACTGCAGGAATACATGCAGCGCTAATTCTTTTAAGAATACGGCACGCTGCAAACAAGAAAACAGGATATAAGGGAAGCGCAGAACGTATGATATAGAAGCGAAAATAAATCTCAGACATAACACTTCGAGGCTTCCTCAAGACAAATACACAGGACGATGATCTGTAGAATCACCGCCCTGCTTTTCACTATTGATTTTCTTTTAAATACACCATAACCTGATCGCTGTTTTCCGCCTGATCCAGCATATCGAAGAATTCCTGCTTATTAAACATCTCCAGAAGCTCCGCCATGGCGCACAAATGCGTCTGATTATCTGTAGCACTCAGGCTGAAAATATATTTTACCGGGTCATTGTCACGGTTTCCAAATTCGATCGCGCTGTTTAATACGCCAACCCCAAGTGCAACGGACAACGCCCCAGCTTCCGGCTTCACATGCGGCAGCGCCACATGCTTTGTGATAACGATATACGGCCCTACGATCCTTACGCTGCTAATGGTTTCCTCCACATAATTCTGCGTGATATAGCCATGCTGTACCATCGGCTCATAGGCTTTCCGCACAGCCTCCTCCCAGTTATCGGCATCCATATGCAGACGGATCAGCTCAGGCTTGACCATATCCGCAAGATGCAGGACACGTTCCTCCTGTGTAGTCGTGTCAATATGAGAGAAATACGTAATCAGCTCATTGTACAATGCATGCTCATTCTGGATATTCGCATATTTTGCTACGATCCCCATCACGACATCAACATTGGGCTGCTTTAAAAAATGACTTCCCATCTGCATGTAGACCTCGCGCATTACCTGATAGCGCTCTGCGATGGACATGACCGGACTTACCCGAATGACAGGCGCATGGATACCCGCACCCAAAGAAACATAGCTTGTGGAAAATATGATATCCACATGCTCTTTGACGTCATGGATATGCGAGGTTTCCAGCGGTGGCAAAAAATGCAGCTCGGGAAACATACCGGTAAGCTCGTTATAAAGAATGGCAGAGCTGCCGATTCCATTGGAACACACCACCAGTGCAGTCTTCTGCTTCGCTATTTCAAACGCTTTCTGATCGGAGTAAATGGAAGCAAAATGCATGGTCAGATATGCAATCTCTCCTGCCGGAATATCTCCACCGAAAATCACATGAAACGGCTTCATGGTTTCCTCCACAAGCTGATACAGCTCCCGGTATTCCTCCCTCACCTTGTCACACAGTGGATTGAATATCGGCAGACGGCAGAGCAGACGGTAATAGGCCGGTCGAAAATGAGAATACAGCTGAATGAAGATTTCCTCGGTATTGCGGTAATGGGCTCCGCTCAGATATTCAAAACGGGTCATGATTTTTCCGATGATATCGGAGATCAGTATACAATCCTTGGTCTCCTCATTGATATCGCCAAAGGAAATTCCCAGTATCCACGAGGAGATATAATTGATATCCGTATTTGTAATATTGTCAGTGTTCTTGTAATTCTTTAACAGCTCCACCGTAAACTCATATTCCTTCATCGAGGATATTGCTTCCATATCCAGCAACGCATGGATTTCCTCCTCTGTGTTTTTTCCACTCTGCATACGTGCCTTCAGAAAAATAAAAATATAAATAAACTCCACCAGACGGTCTTCTACAAACCGAATGTTATGCCGCTGTGCAAGCTCCGTGATCACCAGCCGTGAATAATCAAAAATATCCAGATTGAAATCGTCGATGAAGACATCGAAGATTTTAGCACTCTGTTCCTCGGCAAGTGTATAAATGACATACTTCATCATCATTCTGCGGATTTCCATTTCGGAGCCAATCAGATAATAGCCCTTGGTCCGGTTGTTTCTCACCCGGATGCCGCGCTCCTCCAGCATTTGTGTCAGTTCCTTGAAATCCAGCAGCACCGTGCTTCTGCTCACACCGAGAGAATCAATGAAATCACTCAATGACAGATACTCACTGTTCATAAACAGCATCAGATACATATAGATCTGACGTTCCTTTTTGTTCATGTAATACTGGCTGCTTTGATTCATCTCCTGAAGCAGCTCCTCAAGCTTCTGCCGTGCTTTGGAATCCAATCGAATTTCCTTCGCTGTTCCAATGGTAATGATGGGCGCATGATGCTGCCGCAGCAGATCGTTCACCTTTTCAATACGATAGGTTGCCTGACGACGGGTAATGCCGGCACTTACTTCGATATCCTTCAGAGTGAGATAAGGCTTATTGGACAGCACCTGCATGAGTGCCATGAGTTCATTATCCATACACATACCTCCCCATATGATGCTTACAACTAGATTTTATCTGAAAACGGTATCACTGACAAAGTGTTTTCGGTACAAGTTTTGTTTTGTATACGCACAAATTTTGAACTCAAAAAAAGGCGCAGCTCATCATACGCCTTTCATTGTATCATAATGGCTTTTAAAACGTTATCCCGCCGTAGTTTGCATTTCCAGTCTTGCTTCATCAATCAGCGTTCTGATTGAGCGTGCATTGGCTGCGATTTCTTCCCGGCTGCCTTTTGTGAGAAGTGAGCCGAAGCCGCAGCAGTCCACACCACGCAGCACATAATCCTTCAGATTTTTCAGATCAATTCCACCGCTCGCAAGAATCGGCATATAGGGAATCGGCGTCTTGAATACGGATACCAGTCTGGGACCATAGAAATCGGAAATCGGAAACGCCTTGATAAAGGCTGCCCCTGCTTCCAGAGCCTGAAGTGCTTCCGTTAATGTCGTGCAGCCCGGCGCATAGGGAATCTGATACCGGTTGCACATAACGGCAACCTCCCTAGAAAAATTCGGTGCTATGATAAACTGCGCATTGTGAAGGATGGCATGTCTGGCTGTTTCACTGTCAAGCACGGTTCCTGCTCCGATGATCAGACGATCCTGAAATGTCTCACGCAGAGCCTGAATCACCTCACCTGCATTGGGCAGCGTATAACTGATTTCAAGACAGCTGACGCCCCCTTCCAGACATCCGTTTGCGATTTCTATTCCCCGCTCTATCGTTTCGACACGAACGATTGCCATAGCGCCTGTTTCCGCTATGCGTTTTGTTAGCTCTGCTTTCTGCATATACGTACCTCCTGTTGTTTTAGCTTTATGCCTTTTGTACAACCTCGCAGGATATGTGATGGGTATGAAGGCAGTCCATGGCATACTTCTGTACATCATTCAGCTTCTTTCTCTGAAAGAGATAGACCGCCCCTGCGTATTGCCAGCCGGAGGGGTGCGTCACATGATCTCCTGAGAAAAAGAGCTTGACAGAGCTGCTGCTGCGAAGAATTTTTACCGCACGAATATCCCTATATTTCATGTGCCGCTGCTCTTTGGGAAGTGCCGGAAGAATCACCTCGTCGCGTTTAAATTCACATACCGGGGTGTTTTTGACAAGCCGAAAGCCATAACGGTACATGGCTTTTACAGAAAACCAGAGACCTGTGATGCTTAAGAACGCAAGCAGGAAATGTCCGGAACCGTAAACATAGATTGTCAGCAGCATAAGCAATATGGTTAAGCACAGATTCAGCAGCGTATACAGTAGCAGCTTTCCTCTATCTTCCCGTACGATGTATTCCTTCATATCCATCATCCTTTCCCGTGTTATTATATGAGATGGTAATACTGCAGCATCTCTTTGATTTTTTCATCATCCTGTGCACTGCATTCCAGTACCGGCTTTCTTGCCGGTCCGATTTCCGCAATCCCTGCCAGCTCTGCCGCACGCTTCATGACAACCGGTACCGTTCCCAGCTTCAATACGCCGCGCAGTACATCAATGTCCTTCTGCAGTTCCTCTGCTTTTTCTGTTTCTCCATTTCGCAGTGCCCTGTCCAGCTCCACCAGCACCTCCGTTATCACATTGGAGGTTCCTGCCACGGCACCGCTTGCCCCCAAAGCATAGCCATAGCTGATTTTGGAATCCGAACCGATCAGCAGATCGAAATCATCCCGCTTCGCAAGCTCTGCGTATGCCTTCAGATTTTCTTCCTTACCACTGCTGTCCTTGATACCGCGAATGTTTTCTACCTCTGCCAGACGTCCCACGACCTCTGCGCTTAAGTTACAGCCTGTTGCCTTTGGGATGTTGTAGAGAATGATGGGAATACTTACACTTTCCGCAACCGCTGTGAAATGCTGTACCAGCTCTTCCTCTGTCGGTGTCAGAAAATACGGTGTGATGACACTCAGAGCATCCGCACCCAGCTCCTCCATCTTCTTTGACAGACGGATGGTTTCCTTTGTGCTGCATGCCCCTGTCCCTACATAGACCGGCACACGGTGGTCAACCATCCCAATCACCTTTTCGGCAAATTCTATTTTTTCCGCTTCCTCGATCACATGAAACTCTCCATTGCTTCCAAGGATGAAGATTCCCTTAACGCCCTTAGCGATTAAATGATCGATCAGCTGCTTTGTCGCTTCATAGTTGATACTCTGTTCCTCATCACGATGAAACGGTGTTACGATTGGTGTTATGATTCCTTCCAGCTTCATTTATCTGTCCCCGCTTTCTTTGATACTTGCGCCCAGACTGCCGCCCGGATGCCATTTCACATACTGCTGCGGTGTCAGATTCTTTGCGTTCTGTAATAAGATGCTCAGGCTCTGCAGCATGACCATCTCTGCCAGTATAGAGGCTCTTGGCGGCTTGTTCATAGCATCCCCCTCCTGATTGACACCGGCAATCAGCGTGACGTCCCCCTGCTTTGCCAGCCAGGAATCAGCTTTTCCGGTTAATGCAATCAGCTTGGCACCATTGCTTTTCAGTGTCTCCACGGTTGCCTTCAGCTCGGTCGTCTCTCCGCTGTTGGAAATGGCAATTACGACATCTCCGCTCAGCACCTGTCCCGCACTGCCATGTACGGCTTCCGTTCCATGCAGCTCATAGGTTGGTGTTCCTGTGGAGGATAACAGCGATGCTGCATACCCGGCCACATGTCCCGGCTTACCGATTCCTGTCACATGCACACGGTTATGATTTTGTTCCGCCTGCAGAATCAGTTCTCTGGCCGCAATCAGCGCCTCTGCGTCAATGCTGTCTATGAAATTCTTCAATTCACTGGATTCGATATCCAGAAACTCCCGTATCTGTTCTTTTTCTACTGCCATATAGTTACTTCCTTTCCAGTTGCTCATATTCTCTCACTGCCTGTTTTAAGCCTTCCCGCATCAGTGCTGTATCAATAGCGGAAACAAGCAGACTGCTTTCCTTTTTAAAATATTCCTGCATCGCTATGCCGCCGATAATTCCAAAGCCCAAATCACGTTTCAAGCAGGCATCAGCGACCTTTTGAATCATATTGAGCTCTTCCTCACGCATGAGATCATCCGGCCAGCCCAGTGATATCGCCAAATCACAGGGACCGATTAGCACACCGTCAATTCCCTTCACATTCAGGATAGCATCGATGTTTTCCACACCCTGCCGTGTTTCTATCTGTACAATACTCATCGTTTTCTCATTCAGCTGCTTCATATGCAGTGCATGATTTCCCCCAGGGGCATAGTGCGTATTGGCTCCCCCGGAATAGCTTCGTTTTCCCAACGGCGGATATTTGCTCCACTGTACAAGCTGCTCCGCCTGTTCAGCTGTTTCAATCATCGGCACCATCACACCGCAGGCACCGCAATCCAGGATTCTGGATACATCGGATCTGGCCAGCTGTGCAACTCTGACGATCGATGAAAGCTTTCGCATATTGCCAAGCACCATAAGATCATGCAGCTGTTCATAGGACAGAACACCATGCTCGCAATCATACAGAATAAAGTCCATTCCGCAATCCTGTGCCATGATGACCAGAGAAGGATGCGCCAGTGCTTTCACAAGGACACCCTTTGCTTTCTGCTGTTTGATCAGCTCTTTCAGTTCCATAGGACCTACCTCTTTTCAAAAAGAAGGACAAGGACTTCC
Organism: [Clostridium] innocuum; assembly: GCA_012317185.1. Classification (NCBI taxonomy): domain Bacteria; kingdom Bacillati; phylum Bacillota; class Clostridia; order Eubacteriales; family Clostridiaceae; genus Clostridium; species [Clostridium] innocuum. Next base: position 4,511,901 of record CP048838.1, read on the forward strand.
ATCCCTGCCCTATTCGTGAATCAGGCGAAGATTCCCAGAATCCAGTTCAGGAATGCTCCGATAATATTGTAATCGACATTCGGGAAGGATGCTCCGGAAATTCCCAGACCTGCGAATGCAGGATACAGAATCAGCGGCAGACCGGTTAATGCCATACCAACGATGAAGGAACCAACCAGTGCGCCCTTCCATCCGCCATAGGCATTTCCGAAGATACCGCAGGTACCACCGGAGAAGAAGCAGATACCGGCTGCCGGAATCATAATGACACTGCTGTTGCATGCAATCATGATTGCCATTGCCGCAAGACCGCCTACGAATGCTCCCACAAAGCCGATCAATACAGCTGTCGGCGCGAATGGGAAGATTGCCGGACAGTCAACTGCCGGTTTGGAGTTTGGAATATATTTCTCAGAAATTGCAACGAATGCTGCGGTGATTTCTGCAATAAACTGACGCACACCATAAATCAGGACACTCATACCGGCCGCAAACTGCAGACCCTGCAGGAACGGATAGATAAACCAGATATCATTTCCTGCTTTTTCAAGCACGATGTCCATATGACCGTTTACCACACAGGCGATGACAGCCACGTAGAACAATACAACCATGAACAGTGCTACCGAGAAGATGAAGTCACGGAACAATTCAAAGAATTTTGGCATATTAACAGTGCTGGCATCCTTCTTCTCTTCTGTGCTTTTTCCCATTTTACCGAATAATTTCCCTACATATCCGGAGAATGCGTAACCGATACAGTTAAAGTGACCCATTGCCAGGTTATCGGCACCCGTGATTTTATTCATAAACGGCTGACAGAAGGATGGCAGTGCTGCTCCGCAGAATCCAAGCAGGATACCACCGGCGATTACCGTAAGCGGCATCGGCAGACCATTTGCAATAAAGATCAGTGCGATAACACATGCAAAGTACAGAAAGTGCTGTCCGGTAAGGAAGATTGCCTTAAATCTTGTAAATTTGGCAACGATCAGATTGACAACGAAGCCCAGTAGCATAACCAAAGCCACTTCCGTACCATAGGTATTCAATGCAAGACCTGTTGCGACCTCTACCTGCGTGGTAACTCCTTCGATTCCAAATGCTACATTGAACAAATCTGTAAATGTCTGTACAACACCTGACATTGCTGAAGATCCAATGTTGAAGACCATAAATCCGATAACTGTTTTCATCGTACCGCTGATCACATCCGTTGCGTGCTTTTTCTGCAGCAGCAGACCAATCATCGCAATCAGCCCCATAATCAATGCGGTATTTCGTGATTGCGCTAAAATCGCATCTAACATATGTTTTTCTCTCCTTTAGTTATTTTTTATACATTCCCTTGTTCATCCCTATTTTGTGGCAAGAAACTCTTCCATTTTGGATTTCATTTCCACCTTGTCCATGATATTGCGAATCCCCAGTGCATAAGGAACCTTGTCCTTTAATTCATCTGTCAGATCATCCATCGTGATAACAAGATCCCCGCTAAATCCATTCAGTGAATCCAGATTTCCATGCTCTGTCTGAATCGGATAGCCGTTTTCGCTGATGACCTGATCCGCCTTGATTTTCAACAGCATACTGGATCCCATGCCTGCACGGCAACATACTAAAGCTTTGTACATATCAGTTTCCTCCTTTTTCTATTTACTGATGTATTCCATGATTTCCTTTGCGCTCTCTGCCTGTTCCAGGAGCCTGTAAAATTGAGCATCCTCAAACATTCCCGCCAGCTCAGCCAGTGCATTCAGATGTTCCATGTTATCCTTTGCACTTAAACAGAACAGATATTTCACAGGATCGTTTGCTTCATTTCCGAAGACAACCGGTGTCTTTAAGGTTGCGATACCAATGGCACTTTCCAGTGCTCCGGACTCCGGTCTGGCGTGTGGAAGTGCAACATGCTTGGTAAGAACAATATAAGGACCGTTTTCTTTAACCCCTGTAATCATGTCATCCACATAGGACGGCTTGACCTTGTGTTCGTCTATCAGCGGCTGCGCAGATTTGCGAATTGCTTCTTCCCAGTCAGCAGCTTCAATGTTCAGCCGGATCAGCTTTTCATCTGTCAGATCTTTCAGCATCATGTCACCTCCTTCACGCTTCCTCGTTTGCTTTACACCTAGATAATAAAAGAGATTCAAAAACATTTCAATCCAATTTAAGTTCAACTTTTGTTTTGGATAATGACAGGATATGAACTCTTAAAAGCCCTTTATTTATAGGCTTTTCAAAGCATTTAACCGTATATTTGTAAAGTCTTATTTTTGTTTTGCGAACACGCAGACTCTGTACTGAAGTTATAAAAAGCCGGTAAATAACGTGCTGCAGCGTTATCTCTATCCATACAAAAAATGTGATGAATGCGGTTGAAGCTGGCTGCTGTTGTCAGTGCTGGGACCACTGTCATCAAACTGAAGGAAGACATTTCCCGGGAAACAGAATTCTTCGACAAAAATATACAGACATACAAAAAGGATGCAGCATATTGATATGTTACATCCTTTTTCTATTTGATTACTGATTTACTTCTGCATATTTTCTCCGCTCAGGACTCAGATTATCCACATAATAGCGGATTGTCAGACTCGCTGCGCATTTGCTTTTGTTTTTTGGCTCTACGATAAAGCCGTCACCCTCCAGCATAGCATCAAGCATAGCCTTACAGCATACATTTTGATTTCTTATGCCCGGCTCGCACTCTTCCAGCAGATCCTTCGCATTCACTTCGATGTACAGCCACTGCTTGTCATGTGCTTCCTGCTTCTTTGCCTGTAAACAGTTAAGATAATCCTGCATTGTCAGTTTTTCCATAGATGTTTCTCCCTTCTGTTCTAGGATATGATAATTATTCGCCCTCATTATATCATGTTTCTATAGATAATCACAGGCTTCCGTGAAATTTTAAGCTACCTTTACAGCCTGTATGAATATGGTTTCATCCTATTTTTTCTTTCAGCTTATCAATACACCAGTTGGCCCATTTGATTTCATTTTGATAGTACATAAATCCATAGGTCATTGTCATTCCCCAGTAAAAGGATTCATTATCCTTGTGAATCTGTGCTTCGAATTCCGGAATCTTATTCAGATCTTCATTCATTTTATCAATGATATCAGAACACTCCCGTATGTATTTCTCCAGTAGGCGCATCGTCTTGTCAATATCGATATTGCTGGAAAAGAATATTTTAATCAGCAGCGGATTCTTGTACTTCATGATATCCTCAAGATCCGCATCCGCCAGCCAGCGGTTAAGCTCCAGTCTTCCCTCATCAGTAATATGAAACACCTTTTTATTCGGCTTATCACTCTGATATACAATCTCACTGTCCACCCAGTTATGCTTTGTACAGGTGTTCAGCTCCTTATAGATCTGCGACGTCTGCGCATGCCAGAAAAAGGCAATGCTTGACTTAAAATAACGGTCAATATCATAACCCGTCATTTCCGCATAGTTCAACAGACCCAGAATTGCATGTTTCAGCGGCATAGGTACCCTTCTTTCTATATTTGCAGTATTCTACTATTAGAATACTATAGGAATGGCAACTTTGCAACTATATTCTTTCTTGGGAATCACCTTCGCGATTTCGTATTGATCGGATTGCATGCATGATTTTCTCATTATTTTCCGTAATCATTGCTTGAAATTCCTTTGTTTTCTCTTTTACCATAAGTTCATAATTATCAATGAGACCCTGTGTTATTTCCTTCATATCAATCTCATTCAGCTTTGCGACTGGAGAAGAAATTCTAACCGTATCCGCCATTTTCTGAAGCGTCTTGTTTGGCTGCAGCTCCTTGACCTTATCCATAATCAGCTTAGTCTTACGGCGGTCGATCAAATCCTGCAGGGTGATGGTCGCCATTTCCTCCTCCGGAATATCCTCAAACAGCGATACATACCGGGATACATCCACAAGCATCAGCTTATACAGTTCTTCCATGGAACAGCCGCTGTCAAAATACTCGTCCATTTTGGCGACAACCCGCTGCACCCGTTCCTCCTTCAGATTCATGAAGAAATCATTGATGAAATGATAGAAGAACTTCGGCATAACCGTTTTCTTCTCCGCCATAACATAGGCATTGTCCCGAAAATCCATCGCATACAAATTGTGGTTGTGATACAACTCCTCCATGTTTGTGCATGGATAACAGGAACGCACATAAACCGGTTCTTTTAAATTTTCAAAAAACGCCGAAACGCAGTCGTTCTCATTCTCAAAAATCAGCAGCTTTTCCAGAAATTCCGGATCCTTGGCACGCTGTTCATACAGGGAAAGAATCGGCTTTGTGATCCCCGGAGCATTGAAGCTTACCACCTTTACCAGGTAATCCTGCAGCTCTTTTTTCATTGTCAAGGCAACATACAGCGACAGATTGCCGCCCTTGGAATGTCCGCACATATAAAAGGGTTTTTGTATATCTGTTTTCTGTATCTGGTGCAGTGTAAGAATCTGTTGCCAGGTGGGGTCCTTCAAAAACATACGGAAGTTGTCCTTCCAGTCCTGCCATCCGGTTTTGTGATGTACATCATCCAGCTTTTCACTTCCGCGGAAAGCAAATATCAAAGCATCCTCCATCTCAAATGTATAATACACAACACCGCTGTCTGCGTTATCGTTATACCATTCCTTTACTGTCATATGCGCATATTCGTCCGGGTTGATCTGACGGACAAGCTTCATGTTGTTTTGGAAATCTGGATACTGACCGTAATCCTGCATCAGCTGCTCATCCTCCTGTATATGCCGAATCATATCCGAAACCGGTATGTTCACCGCATAGGTATCAAAATAGGAAAGAAGAGAAAGCTCATAAAATGTTTTTTCACATAGCATCGTCATCACCCTCACTTTTTTCATCATTATAAAACTTTTCTTAAGAATTACAAGAGTTCTTTCCTTTTTTTAAGAATTACGATACACTGTAGAAAATGGAGGAAGGCATGAAAAAAAACGTTCGAAAACGCAAGAGAAAGAAAATCAACCGCTATATTCCCATACTTGCCAGCGGACTTCTGATTGCCCTGACGGTTCTGGTTATCTCATGGGTTTTCTCTGCCAGAAGGACCTATACGGTTGTAATCCTGAAAGAAGGTGTTGAGCAGGAGTATGCACAATACCATTCTCTGGCGCAGGCAAAGGAAGAAATGCTGACGCAGACAAAACGAGCGGAAAAACAAAATGCAGGTATCCGCTATGATCATAAGCTGATTGCGATCGGTTATGGTGTCGTACAATTTCAAAGAAAGGACTGTACGCTCAACACCTCCTACCGTATGGCAAAAACAGAGGAAACAGGCTATACAAACGGTTGCTATGGAAATGATGCCGCCTTTGTCGATATCAGTGACGACGGAAGCGAAGTACGGTTTCGTCAGGCAGGAGTGGATGGCTGGGCAGCTGTCGATGAAGTCACCTTACATAATTATTATGACGAAAATGATGTGGCGTCCATCAATCACTATACTGCAAAATCTCATCTGTTAACGCATAAAATAACAACGAATATAGCAGAATCCAGCTACGCCAGTGAGCTGTCCATGGGAGAAACAGGGCTGAAGGATCACGCCTATTACAGCTATGACGGTCATTATTATTATTCCACCTTTGAAGATATGATTGATGATTATCGTAAGGGAAGTCATGAAAGAGCCGCAAATAAAGAAGCCTTCTACAATTACTATCAGTTTCTGCCGCATCGCAGCATCAGCCGCTATGCAGCGGACGATATCAACTGGTATGTGGAAAACTATCTCGGCTTTTCGTCCTCCTCGCAGTCTCTTCTGTATGACAGCGGCGCCTGGTTTATAGAGGCGCAGAAGCGTTATAGCACAAATGCCATCATGATGTTTGCACTGGCAATGAACGAAAGTGATTTTGGAAGAAGTGCAATTGCACGGGAAAAGAAAAATCTGTTCGGTCATGCAGCGTATGATGATTCCCCCTCACAAAGCGCCTCCGGCTATAAAAGCGTAAGGGAAAGCATCCTTGCGCATGCGGAAAAGTACCTGCAAAACAGTTATCTCAACCCGTTGAGCGATCTGTATCATGGAGGGTTCTTCGGCGATAAGGCAGGCGGCATGAATGTACGCTATGCCTCGGACCCCTACTGGGGAGAAAAGGCTGCGGATTTTTATCGGACCTTCGATATGGTGATGCAGGGAAGGGACCGTGACATTTCCTACCTTGTCAGTGAACAGCCAGTCACCGTATATTCCTCAAAGAAAAAAGACACTGTACTGTATAGGGCGGGAGCTGTTCCTTGCTCTCACCTTGTATTGAAGCAGGAGGATGGATGGTTTCAGGTGCGCAGCGATGGTCCTGTCCATAACGGAACGCTACAGAAAAACAGCAGCACCTATGGATTGAAAAACGCCTATGGATTTATACAGGAGGACTTGACGAACCAAATCCGTATACTACAATAAAGAGAGAAAAGGCGGAAGCCTTTCTGAAAGGAGAAGCTATGAATAAAAAAGGACTGTTATTTGATTTTAACGGAACGATGTTTTTTGATTCTGAAAAGCATAAGGAAGCATGGGATGTATTTTCTCAGAAATATCGCGGATGTCCGATTTCAGATTATGAGCTGGATCATACCCATGGGAAGACAAACAAAAAAATCATCGAGCTGCTGCTCGGCGACATGCGTGATGAGGAGAGTGAAAAGCTGTCCAAAGCAAAGGAAGCGCTGTATCGCGAGTGCTGTATCAATGATCCGAAGATGTTTCATTTAGTAGACGGTCTGGAGGATGTACTGGACTATTTGAAAGAGCTGCAGATACCGATGACCATCTGTTCAGCATCCATTAAGGATAATATTGATTTCTTTATTTCTTCCTTTCACCTTGACCGCTGGTTTGATATTGATAAGATCATTTATGACGACGGCACCCATGTCGATAAGATATCCATGTTTCATGAAGGTGCTCAGGCAATCGGAGTAAAGCTGGAGGACTGTATGATTATTGAAGATTCTCTATCCGGTCTTGATTTTGCATATCGCTGTCAGCCGGGCAGACTGATTGCGATTACCACGCCGGAGCGAAAAGCTGCATATGAGAAAATTGCAGGTGTTTATGCAGTCATCCATGATTTTCGCAATTTTGATACCTCTTTCTTTTTAAAGTAAATATTTCCAATATAAATAGGTAAATTTTGACAAATGTTAAAAAAAAGTTGATTTTACATATAAAATAGGTTATATTAACTATGTTAGTGTTATCAGCTGGCTTACTCTTTCTTCCCCCACCCATATAGGTAAGTCAGTATATCTTCCCCCAGATCGATAACACTAACACTTTTTTTATGTCATGATATACCCGACATTGCATATCGCACTTTTCAAAGCAATCGTCGTTACTTTATAATTTCACACCGTCATACAGAAAAAGGCTCAAGCTGTTTCCTTTCTTAGGATTCTCTTGAGCTTTTTTCCAGTTTGAAACAGGCAAAGAGGCGTATGCCATATTATCGCCTGTGCACACAACGTTTACAGAGGCAGCAGTGCCGCCGCTGCCTCATCAAGAATAACAGTTACATGCGGATGCAGCTGAAAGATAGATACCGGAAATTCCATTGTGACAGGATCCATGAATGCTTTCTTTGCTGTTTCGGCTTTTTCCTTTCCGCTTAGCAGAAATATAATATTTTTTGCGGACATAATTGTTTTTGGCCCCATCGTAATATAATACTCCGGTATCCGGGATGTATCCTCACTGTGGAAGTCATGATGCAGCAGCTTACGGGAATACTCTCTCAGATATGGTGTTTCATCTGTTCGCACAAGCCGTGTTCCTGCGTTCCAGCAGTCAAAGGTACCCGGTTGATTTCCACAGAAGTGGCCATTCTTCCCGATTCCCATAATCACAAGATCTAAGCCTCCCTGCTTCTGTATATCCTTATCAAAGGTTTTATAATTTTCCATATTCAAATCGTGAATATGATCCGGCGCAACCTCTGCGGCGTGGAAATATTTTTCATTCAGACTAATTTGACAAACGGATATTTCTTTCTCATGACGTTCATCCTGAAACCAGAATTCATCAAAGATATAGTAATGCACCGGATCAAACCACGGCCGGCCATGCACCTGTTTGGCAAGCAGTCGATATCCCTGTATACAGGTGCTTCCGGTTGTGATAGCGATATTGGTACGTTCTTTTTCAGTATGCATGTGCTTCAGCATCAGCTGAGCCATAACCTGACTCAGTTCCTCATAATCTCTGGTAACAATAAATTTCATAGCATTCTCCTTTTCCGTAATATTCGCAGCTGCCGTATGAACTGAAATGCGGATATACCTGTCACAGTAAGCGCCAGTGTAACTACAACAGGATTCTGATATGTCTGATTCCGTAAGATAAGCAGTGGGAAGACAATGAGAAATCCGCTGATAATAAGCAGCTTATGATGTTGTCTGCGCGATATATCCATCTGCTTCAGCAGTAGTTTCACACAGGAAAGCCGTGGCAGAAAAACACGATGTTCATATAGCTTTAGCAGTACTGCCAGCATACAGCCTGCTGAGACAGCCAGCCAAAGCGGTATCGAAAGTCCCAGTGCAGCACCGCAAAGCGCAGTACCGGCAAACAAAGCCCCATGCAATACCTGAAATATACCGCACTGCTCTGCGGGAATGTGATAAAGCTTATGATGCTTGGTATCCTCGATATATTGACAGTCCTGTTCAAAGCGGTGTACACGCAGCATTACAGCAGCTCTTTGATTCTGCCTGCGGCAGCTTCATCCAGAACGACTGTCACATCCGGATGCAGCTGAAAAATGGATACCGGAAAATCTTCACTGATAGGTCCGAAAAACGCTCGTTTCACTGCCTCTGCCTTTTGTTCTCCACTCATCAGGAAGACAATACTTTTCGCAGCCATGACAGTTTTCGGCCCCATGGAAATATAATGATCCGGAATGCGTGCTGTATCGTCGCTATGTAAATCCTCCTTCAACAGCTGCAGCAGCAGTTCTTCTACAAGCGGTGTCGCATGTCTGTCAATACGATGGGTACCCGTATTCCAGTTATCAAAGGTTCCCGGCTGATTTCCACAAAAATGGCCATTGCTTCCAACTCCCATAATTATCAAATCCAAACCGCCAACCTGCTGTATATCCTCATCAAAGGTGTCCGCGTTACTCTCATCCAGATTGTGAATATGACTCTCCTCTACATCCGCAAGATCAAAGTATTTGTAGTCCAGGCTGGCACGGCAGATACCTTTTGGATCATCCTTATACCAGAATTCATCAAAAATGTAGTAATGCACATTGTTGAAATATGCCTTCCCCTTCGTCTGTTCAGCCAGGATTTGATATCCGCGGACTGGCGTTTTGCCCGTTGTGATAGAAATATTGACACGCTCCTTGTCGCTATGCATATGCTTCAGCATTAGCTGTGCCATAACATTGCTTACTTCTTCATGATTCTTTGTAATTATAAATCTCATACATTCACCGGCAGTTTATTGAAACTGCCTTTTCCTTTCCGCTGATACTGGGGAATCAGCATCCCGTTTACAAAAGCTCCCTTATTTCAGATGCCGCTGCTTCGTCCAAAAGCACGCTTACATGTGGATGAAGCTGGAAAACAGATACCGGAAAATCCATAGTGACCGGACCGAAGAATGCCCTGCGTACCGTCTCAGCCTTTCCTTTCCCTGAGAAAATCATGACAATATTTTTTGCATCCATAATCGTCTTCGGCCCCATCGTGAGGTAATGATCAGGGATTCTCGACACATCATCACTGTGAATGTCATCCTTCAACAGAAATTCCAGCAGCTGATTCACCTGCGGCGTACAGTAGCGGTCAATACTGTGGCAGCCCTGATTCCAGTTTGTAAAGGTACCCGGATGGTTCCCGCAGAAATGACCATCCGTACCGATTCCCATAAGGACCATATCCATGCCGCCGGTCTGTTGTATCGCCGCATCAAAGCTGTCCACGGTTTCATCCCGCAGAGTATGAATTCTCTCTTCCGGGATATTGGCTGCCTGAAAGAATTTTAAATCCATGCTCATTTTATTTACGGGAATATCCACATCCTGAGTTCCCGGCTCCTTTGCATACCAGAACTCATCCACCACATAATAATGGACATGTTCAAAATACGGCTTGTCTTTCACCAGGGGAGCCAGTATTTGATATGCCTGTACGGGCGTCGTGCCGGTTGTCACGCAAATATTGACGCGAGGCCGGTCTGTGTGCATATGCTTCAGCATGGTGGATGAAATCACCTGACTCAGCTCAGCATAATCCTTTGTTATAACAAATCGCATGCTTATTTCCTCCTTTCCTTCATATCTTTATCCTCATTATAAATACTCTGATGACAGGGCAGGGAAGTGTCGACACTTTGAACACTTATTCCCATCATTCTGGCAGTTGCCTGCTTTCTTTTTTCATGTTCTCTTGATTGAAATTCATATATTAGCAGCATAGCTCAATACTAACAGCAGAACCTGATACCTTTTACTTCATGAGGACAGGTCTAAAGACGCATTCGCTGACGATATTTCCTGCCTATGTGTCGAAAGTGTCGACACATTACATATGGCGTCCGTTTCCCTTTAATATAAAAGTGGAAAGATTGGGTGCAGAAAGGAGCCGCAATGAGTAGAGAAACAAAAAATGAAGTTTATGAATTTATTGTAAAATGCACATTTGAATTTTGCAGCAATCAGCTGTTGAAATGTGATTCCAGCTACTTAAGCAAGCGCCTGAACATTTCTCGTTCGCTTGCCTCACAGTATCTGAATGAATTTTACAGAGACGGTATCTTTCTGAAGGTTCAAACACGACCGGTTTATTTTCTGGATCGGCATACACTTGAAAGTGTATATCAGATCAAGCTGGAAAATAATGAATTTTACGATGAAAAGGAGCTGACTGATCAGTTTGGTAGGTCTTTGCGAACAAAACGAAGCTTTCTGAAGGCTGTTGGACATGATACCTCTCTCAGCGAATGTATTCTGCAGTGCCAGTCTGCAATTAAATATCCGCCAAACGGTTTGCCAATCCTCCTTTACGGGGAACGCGGCGTGGGCAAGACCTTCTTCACACGCCTGATTTACCAATATGCTATCGAAGAATCGCTAATAGACAAAGATGCCAGACTGGTCTTCTTTAATGAAAGTCAGTATGAGGAAAGCAATGGCAGGGAAAAGGATGTACAAATCATCTTCGGGACTTATCTGGACGACGGCTCGCAGAAATATCTAGGTGGTTTGATTGCCAGAGCAAAAAATGGAATTCTGGTCATAGAGAATGTTGAGCGGCTTTCACCACAGTGCTACTTTCTATTGATTCAGTACATGCAAAGTGGTGAATATACCATTTCCTCAGGAAAACAGGGAAAGGTATTTAAGTCCAGAACCCGTATTATCTTTACCAGCTGTATAGACTCAAAGCAGAATATACATAACGCTTTCTTTCACAGCATACCGATTATCTGTCATATCCCAAGCCTTCAAAACAGGCCGATAGAAGATAAGGAAATGCTAATCATTGAATTTTTCAAAGAGGAAGGCTTGCGGTTGAAGAAAAATATTCTCATTTCCAGCAAGGCGTTTATCGCCCTGGTGAATCATACCTATGAAAACAATATTGAGGAGTTATCAACCTGCATACAGTCGAGCTGTGCAAATGCCTATCTGTCACATGATGTATCGGATGATCTGCACATATATCTGTATCATCTTCCGGTATCTATTATCAATTCTTTGACTCTTGATAAAAGCAATAGTGAAGAGGAATACATGATTGATATCTGCAAATATCTGCCGCAGACAAAAAATGGAAGAATCATTGATTTCTTCGATTTTATAGTGACCGCCTATCGGGAATATGAAAAGGGAAGCATCGATCTGAAGCTGTTTCTTGAACGCTGCATTGATAACATGAATGTCTATTATGACTATATCGTATTTGAGCATAAATATTACAATGCACGCGTTCGTGCCTATGAAAAAGCGGTTTTGGATGTATTTGAACATATGCTGGACCGTTATGATATCTACATACCATCCAATTGTGCTTTTGTCGTTGCACGCGTTATTTACAGCTATATGCAGATGTTTTCTTCCATCCGCAGCTATGAGGTGCAGCATGCCGAAGAAATCAGTAAGGTCATTCATCTGTTAAAGGAGCATTATCCCACAGGCTATCGAAGCGCCATGGAAATCATGACCAAGATACGACAGACAATTGATGTGGAAATCAATGATATGAATCTGATATTTCTGATTTTGAATATTCAGTTTTATAACCGTTCCATTGATAAATACCGTTACAACTGCATTATTATCTCACATGGCTATTCCACTGCCTCTTCCATAGCAGATGCTGCGAACAAGCTGATTGGAAGCCACATTATGGAAGGAATTGATATGCCGGTTAGTACATCCATGGACGACATTGTCATGAAGCTGAGAAAATATATCAACGACAACAGTATACGAAAGGATTTGATTCTGCTTGTGGATATGGGATCTCTGGAGAATATAGGTACACAGCTGATTGAAGAATGCGGCATCAATATCGGAATCATCAACAATGTTTCCACCCGAATGGCCTTGCATGTGGCCGGAGAGATTCGCAGAAATGTAGAAATGAAGGAAATATTGAGCAAGGTAAGCAGAGAAACCGTATGTGAATATAAAATATTCAGCAATATCAATCGCAAAAAAGCAATCATATTTACCTCGGAAACAGGAATGGAAGCAATCGAGCGTGTTGTTCAGCTTTTTAAAAACAGCATGCCCCGACAGATTGATATCAGTATTTTCGCCTATGACTGTCTCAGCCTACAGAAAAACAAGGAACAGGATGATATATTCAAGCTGTATGATGTTTTGTTCATTGTCACAACAACACGCTTAGACATACGCAATGTTTCCAGCGTACCGATGGAGGATGTTATTGCATTCAAGGATGTGGACAGTATAACCTCAACACTGAACAGCTACTTCACAAAGAATGAGCAAGAGCAGTTTAACCGAAATCTCATCAAGAATTTCACATTGGAAAATGTCATGAATTACCTGACCGTACTCAATGCAGATAAACTGATCACCTTTATTGAAGAAGCACTGGATCACCTTCAGGAGCTGCTGGGTATGCTGATCGCCAATGAAACTATGGTTGGTATGTACATTCATATTTCCTGTATTATAGAACGGCTTGTCATGAAAAATGAAATCGCCCAGAAGGAACGTGGTTACTCTTTGGATGTAGAACAGAAACGGTTTCAGAAAATGTTCAACGACAGCTTTGCCAGAATTATGGATTACTACAAGGTGGACATCCCTGTGAGTGAAATTTTATATATGTATGATTATATATTCAAAAAGTAATGCCTGAACCATGCGGAGGCCTGAGCTCACCACCGTATGTACAATAAGGAAAGAAAGGAGAGATTTGTATGATCAGTTTGTTTCGAATTGATTTTCGCTTACTACATTACCAGACTTCACAGGTGTGGCCGAAAAAACTGGATATCAATATGATCGTTGTTGCCAATGATGCAGTGATACAGGACCCTCTGCGTATGAGTTTGATGAAAATGTCTGCTCCGGCAAACTGCGGTTTGAAGATTCTATCTGTGGAAAAAGCAGGGTTGTTTCTCATGGATCCTAAAAACGAGCGTCGAAGAATTGAGTTGCTTGTGGAAACACCGAAGGACGCCTTGCGAATCATCCGCAGTGTACCCGGAATACAGCATCTGAATGTAGCACTTATGAAAGGCGGACCGGGTAAGAAGATGGTATGTCCTTCTCTGGCTTTTGCCCCTGAGGATTATGATGACCTTCGCAGTATCGTAGACCTCGGCGTGAAAGCGGAATCCTATGTTACACCGGATGAACGTCCGGTATCCATTACGAAGTATTTATAAGAAAGAGAAAAAGGAAACAGCAAATCTTTATCTATGTTGTTTCGTTAAAATTTACTCGCAGAAAGCGGGAGAATGGAGAACTTATGCAAACAGCTATCTTACTGGGCCTTGTTTATGCATTTGCATGGTCCATGGACAATATCGCCGGAAGCTCCTTTATGGACAGACCAATCGTATGCGGTGCCTTAACGGGTCTGGTCATGGGAAATTTCGAGCAGGGGCTTGTTATCGGGGGAACACTGGAACTGGTATGGATGGGGTTTATCAGCTATGCCGGTATCATCAATGGAGAAACGCGTATCGGGGCGATTTTAGGAACTTATTTTGCACTGGCAACCGGAAACAGCTTTGATGTCGCGATTTCCATTGCAATGCCAATCGCGATTCTGGGCGGGAACGTATCCAATGCTTATAACATTGTTGTCAGCTATCTGATGCATCGCTGGGCTGACAAATGGGCTGAAGAAGGAAATTATAAAAAAATCGGACAGTTTCACCTCGGTGTCGGTTTTGTAAAGCTGTTCTTCATGACAGCCATTGTCTTTCTTACCGTTCTTCTGGGAACCGGGGCGATTACGTCACTGATCAATGTCATTCCTGAAAATGTATTGAACGGTCTTGGCAAGGCCGGTGAAATGCTGACTGCTGTCGGATTCGGTATGCTTTTAAACATTCTCTGGGACAAACGGTTTATCGGTCTGTATTTCGTCGGCTTCGCAGTTGCCGCTTTCCTGAATCTGAATGTTATCGCTATCACTATCATCGCAACAGGTCTTGGCTTTGTAGCCATGTATACATCAGGTAACGAGAAGGGAGAAGACGCATATGAGTGAAAAAGCATTTGAAATTACAAAGTCAGATTTACACAAGGTCTTTTGGCGCAGCATGCCGATTGAAATTTCCTACAACAGTGAGCGGCTGCACAATATGTTTTATGTCTATTCCCTTACTCCGATATTTAAAAAGATTTATAAGGATGACCCGCAGGGAATGCGGGATGCACTGGTACGGCATATGCAGTTCTATAATACCTGTCCGCAATTTGAGGCAATTGTAGTCGGCATCGTTGCAGCTCTGGAGGTGAAAAACGCCGAATCCTGTAATACCATGGGACCTACGATTGAAGCAGTTAAAACCTCTTTGATGGGACCTACAGGCGTAATCGGTGATGCCTTCTTTCAGACCGGCGGCTTTCGCATCATATCCGCCAGTATTGGGGCTTCTATGTGTATCGCAGGCAATCCATTTGGTCTGCTTCTCTATTTCCTGATTTATAATGTGCCAAATTATCTGGTTCATTGGTGGGGTATTCATCAGGGCTTTAAAATGGGATCGGTCTTCATTGAAAAGGTCGTTAACTCCGGCGTTTTGCAAAAAATTACAGATTTATGTCTAATTGTCGGACTCAGTGTGGTTGGTGCGTTGACGAGTGCTTATGTGTCGTTGTCTACGCCATTACAGATCAGCTATGGAAAGGAGCCTATCATTATTCAGGAGCTGTTTGATCAAATTTGTCCGAATCTTCTGCCGTTGCTACTAACTTTGCTGTGTGCATGGCTGATGCGTAAAAAGAATGTTAAGCCTACCGTTTTAATGATCTGGGTTATTATTATTGGTGTCATTCTGGGCTCCTTCGGTATCATCTGATATGGAAGGTGCCAAGACAACAGCAAAGGAACAGGAACGCACTGCATTACTGCGGACGATTACTGATGAACCTTTGCTCATCCGTAGACTCCTACAGCATAAAAAAGAACTCACTGAGGACTTTGTTCAGCATTTTCTGACACATACAGTAAAAAAGGTTTATTTCAGCGGACAGGCATCCGGCACCTTTGTAGGAAATATGCTTGCCCCCTGTATGGAGAAATTGCTGCAGGTGGAAACAGAGGTGTGCAATCCTGCCTCCTTTCCTGAATATTTTCAATTTAACATCAATCAGCAGTATAGCCCGGATGAAATGCTTATGCTTTGCCCTGCACATTCAGGAACAACAACCGGACCGATCAGGATGGCACAGGAATGTAAACGGTTGAATATCCCTGTAGTATGTATAACTATTGATTCGAATTCTCCCCTTGCAAACCTTTCGGATATCGTCATCAATAAGCTATGCGGTTCTGAGGAAAGCTTTATCGAAACACGTACACATATGGCATCACTGCTGATAACATTTCTCTGCATCATAGAAACGGCAAATCAAAAAGAGCTCATCAGCAGGCAGCAATACACATATTATCAGCAATACTTTACCAGATTGGAAGATAATGTGAAACAAATTATAAAGGATACAGCAGACTGGTATAAAAACCATAGGGAGCTGCTGCAGACGAAAATGGTTGCACGCTATATTGGAGCCGGTCCCTACTATGCAGTTGCACAGGAAGGTGGTTTAAAGATCGCAGAAGCTGCATCTATTGCAGCTCTTGCTTATGAGCAGGAGGAATTTATGCATACCGGGACCACACAGATACAAAAGGATACTCTATTATTTTTGATTGCTCCAGACGGTGTACAGGAAATGCGAATGCTGGAGCTGATACGCTGGTGTCGGTTATATAGCGATTATGTAATACTAATCGCAAATCATTCTCATCCATTGAAAGATTCCAAAGCACTGCTGTGCCACTTTCAAGATGATCCGTATTGCAGCGTCATGGAGTACATGGTCCCCTTTCAAATGCTTGCTCACCTGCTTGCGGAAGATAGAGGTCTGAGTGTTGTTCATGCGGCAAATGATGGTGCATCTGCTTATTTGAAGACGCACACAGAGGAGGTATGATTCATGAAATACATCATAGCGACCCATGGATATCTTGCGGATGGCTATGTCAGTTCCATACAGGTGTTAACAAAAAAGAACAATATTTACGCTGTTAATGCCTATGTTGATGACAGGGATGCTGCGCTGCAATTAAAAACAATCATTGAATCCTTTGAAAATCAGGAGGAAATTATCATTTTCACAGATCTCATGTGTGGAAGCATGACGCAGGCGGTAGCTCCTTATCTGGACAGATATAATGTACGTTGCATTACAGGAATCAATTTACCGCTGATTCTGGAGTTCGTACTAACGACAAGCACCATTGATGACACTTATATAGAACACACTATTCAGGAAGCGCAGAAACAGATGGTGTTTGTCAATCACCTACTAAAGCAAACACAATAAAGCGAAGGACTTATTCAAGCTGTATAAAATGCTATAATTTTGTGAAAGCATATTAACGTAAAAAACGTTAGTCGTGAATAAAGCAATTATAGCAAGCTGTGGATAAGTCTTTTTATCATGTATGCTAAAATAAATGAAAAGTAAAACCTTTTTTCAAATCAAATCGTTAAGTAAGTGAGGAGGCGGCATATGAGAGAACAGCAGATCCTGCATAAAATAAAAAAAGGCGATCAGCAGACACTAAATAACTTCATACAAGACCTCTATCCATACGTCTATTCCTTCACATATCGCAAAATGCAGGGAGACGACAGTGCAAAGGATATTACACAGGAAGTGTTTGTGCGCTTCATCCGTCAGCTTCCCATGTATCATGCGCAGGGCAAGACGCTGCATTATCTATACCGGATTGCCAGTAACCTGTGTCATGACTATCACCGAAAAATGCAGCGTGATCTGCACACGGATATTGACAGGCAGGAAAACTTAATTTCTGCGGACAGTGATGTACATGAAGTCATTCTTGATCAGATACGAAACGAAGAGCTTATGTATTACATAGGGGAGCTGTCTGATTCTCAACAGGATGTAATTCTATTGAAATACTACCATCAGATGACATTTAAGGAAATAGCGCAGAGCTTCTCAATTCCCGTATCCACAGTGAAAACAAGACACACGGCGGCATTAAAGCGGCTTTGTGCATTATGGAAAGAAGGAGGTTATCATGAAACAGAAACTCATACAGGTAGATGAGGCAGCGATGGAACAAACGATTCTTCTCTGTCAAAAAGAGCAGGAACAATACACACAAAAAAACTGCACCTCTTTGCTACAGCTGATTCTTCGCTATATGTGGCTGGATTTTCGCTTCTATATGATCCTATCTATTATCGGACTATTGATTTCGATACTGCTGATAACGCTGGATGCAGTCAATGCTCAGATTTACACCGCTATTTACTTTTTCATACTGGGTATTTCTGCACTTTATGAATATTATAAATGCAGCCACTACAGGATTCTGGATATCATCAGTCCTGTTTACCTGAATCCCTGTCGCGCCTTCCTGATTCGTACAGCCGGTATCGCCTTAAACGGGCTCGTGATGTCTTTTATATTACTGGTGATATTCATCCTTAAAGAATCCTGGATTCCTGCTGATTTTATCATGACCGGTATCGTTCCGCTGTATGCCATGCAAATTATTTTTACACATTTACTACACAGAATCAAAGGCTATATATCCGCACTTGCCACATACTCCATGTTTTATTGTATATATCTTTTTATATACAGTCAGTATATCCGGTACATGATATCCAATCCTCAGGCGGTGCTGGTTATACTTATCGTTTCTTGTTTAACGCTTTTCAATATGCGGCAGTTGAATAAAGGGATGTCGGATACAGAAAGGAGGCAGCAAAAATGGAGCTGGTTATAGAACATATCAATAAATCATTCAAAAAGAATCAGGTGCTGTATGATGTAAATTTAACGATTGAAAAGGGTGTACATGGCTTACTTGGAGCAAACGGAAGCGGCAAAACAACGCTGATGAGAATTCTTTGCGGACTGCTTCCAAAGGATGGCGGCAGCATCAGCTATGACGAAATAGACGCTTTAAAACAGTATGATGTCTATGCGTCAAAAATCGGATATATGCCACAGCATTTTGGTTTTTATCCGCACTATACCGTCTATGAATTCCTGGAATATATGAGTATTCTGAAAAATCAGTCAAAGCAATACAGCAGAAAAAGAATTGACGAGCTGCTGCATATTTTGCATCTGGAGGATAAGCGGAAAACAAAAATGAAACAGTTATCCGGCGGTATGCTGCGTAGAGTGGGAATCGCACAGGCACTTCTAAATAAACCGGAGATTCTCATACTGGACGAGCCGACTGCCGGGCTGGATCCAAAGGAACGCATTATCTTCCGCAATCTGATTGCATCCCTCTCACAGGAATGCATCGTTCTGCTTTCCACGCATATCGTAAGTGATATCGAAACCATCGCAGACGATATCATCGTTATGAAGGAAGGAAAAATCATTCTTCATGATACACCAAAAGAGCTACTTCATACTATGAAGGAAAAGGTATGGCAGGTAACACTTCCGAAAAAGGAGGCACTCTCTCTTATGGCTTCCCATATTATCGTAAAGAGTCATAATGTTGATAATGACATCGAACTGCGTATTGTGGCTGATGATTGTCCACATACCCTGGCTCATAATATAACGCCTGATCTGGATGATCTTTATTTATATTATTTTAAAGAAGGTGATTCCCTATGAGACGATTGATTCAATCTGAATTTAAAAAGATTTTCAAAAGCAAAGTCAACATCGTATTGCTGCTTATCCTGTTTATCTTCAATGGCTACCGCACCTATCAGGTTTACCATCAGCCACTGCAGTACCGCACTGATATCGTCATGAAGGATGAAAACGGAATAGAAAGAAAAGGACTTGCATATTGGAGGCTGGCCGATCAGATTCAACATTCCTATGCGGGAACACTCAGTGAAAAGACCATACAGCAGATGGATAAAGACTTCCGCGCTATTATGAACAAGTATACAGAAACAACGCTAGATGAAGAAAAAATGAAAGCTGTATATGGCGATAATTATGAAACCTTACTGAAAGACGCACGCAGCGGTAAGTACACCGGTAAGGAAGTCAATGAATTATTTGAAAACTATATGCAGATCAGCGGAGGTATTTCCTATGAGGAAATCGAAGGAAGCGACAAAGTAAAGGTACATGTTGAAGATTATTTAAAACATGATGGTGTGCGCCAGCTGTATAGCAATATCTATGATTATTATATTGAGGATAAAAAGGATGTTGCCGATTATGAAAACTTCTCTTCTGACGCCCAGAGAAAGTGGCTTCATCCGGATCAGTTAAGTAAGGAACAGCTTAATATTGAGATTGCCGGCTTTGAGTATCCGGACAGCATATACGATGCCACGATGGAGAATTTCATAAACCGTTATAAATCAGCCTCTCATGAGATTGACAGCAATATTCCAAATACACTGTTCGTTGAAGCATTGTATAATCTGGAATTCGCTTCGCTGCTTATTCTTGTTATCATTCTGGCAAATACCTTCGCTATGGAGAAGCATTATAAGACCTATCAGATTATGATTCCCACAGCTGCCGGAAACAAAAAGATAACTGCGGCAAAGCTGTGTGCAGGTATATTGCTTGCGCTTGGAATCGTACTCATACAATTTCTTATCGTATATATCATGTCCTGTATTTTCCTTCCACTGCGTGATCTGAATCTGACTTATTATTCCCAGTCGCAGGCATCATTGAATATCACAGCCTATGTATTTACTTATCGAACGCTGATTGTGAATGCTATGCTGCTGATCAGTATCGCATCAATAGCAACCGCCTTTATCACTATGCTTTTTTCCTATATCATAAAGAATCGTTTTGCGACAGTGATTCCACTGCTTCTGGTGACGCTGATTAGTGGATTTACAGGCTTTTTCAATCAGCTTTTGCCAGGCATGGTGATTGATCAGTTCTTTCCTTCCCAGATGGTACATTTCACACAATTTTTCAAAGTTGCATTGAATCCGCATCTGGGTGAAATGCTGCCGTATTTCAGTATTGGCGGTTATTCGCTGGCCTGGAAGAATGTTATTATGCTGTTCTGGATAGTTTCGATTGTCATCATATCCCTGTGTATGCTTCAGCATTCCCGCAGGCATGTGAAGAATTGCAGCTGATAAGCAAGATCATTGTATTTTAAAATATAACGAGCTGAATAGACATATACTGCCAGGAGTCGATATCTTGACTATATGGAAAAGAATATGTTGAATGTTATGGCAAATTAAAGAGGTGTTTTCCTTTTTGTTTGACTTATGCTTTACTGGATGCATATCGTGAAACCAATCAAGGAAATACTGTGGGCATGCTTTTCTATGAGAGGAATAGCAGATATATGCTGTATCGCCTGCAATTTTTGCAAATATCGACAGCAGTAAATTTGAAAAAAAGATAAAAGAAAACACCTATGTAGCTAACGGACAGAAGAGCTTGTTTCAAATATTTAAAACGTAAAGGTCACACATATGGCTATCCTGTGTGATAGAACTTCAATACATGTAGAAGCGAGGGAAGCGAAATTGAATACGGAAGTTTCAAAATCTATTGTATAACAATGGACTGAGGAACTTCTTTTTTATATTTATCTAAAAGATCAAATAATATGACTGCATGTAAAAATAACAGACACGAATGATATTCTTTGCTGATTTTTATATAGCACTTTACAGATGTGGAATATTTATTAGTAATCTTTTAGTTTATTTCATTTATTATACGTTATAATACTATTGGTATATAAGTGTAGAATAATATAAAAAATAACAGATTACTGGAGGTGAAGTATGGTGGCGAATGATAAGCTAAAGATGTTTTACATGATACTGCTCAACAGTGAGGAGAGTATTCCTGTATCTTATTTCACAGAAAAGCTCGCGATTTCCGCAAAGACAGCTTATAATTATCTAAAGGAATTAGACTTTGAATTAAAACGATTTGATTTGAAGTTGGTCAAACAGAAACAGCAGGGCTATCTGCTAGAAGGCAGTGCTGAGGAGAAACGTAGATTTCGAACCTATCTTGATCAGGATTATCTCAACCAGGACTTTACAGAAGCCAGGCGGCAGGAGTTATTGGAAAACCTTTTGATGAGGGATCAGAAGGTATCTGTGAGAACGCTGGAAGAAAAATATCAGGTATCCAAAAGCAGTATCGTAAATGATCTGGAATATGTAGATAGAAGTCTTCAGAAAAATGAATTGTTTCTCACAAGAGATAAGAGTGGGACTTACGTAAATGGGAAAGAACAGCATATTCGCAGTGCTAAGCGGAATTATGTATTTGAACAATTTAAATCGAAAATTTCTTCTAAGGAAAGCTATGATCTGCAGACCTGTGAAAAAATACTAGCCTCCTATGTACATAAAAATCATATGGCAATTGCTGAACAAATGATACATTTTGTGACAGATAAGCTTTCCTGTGAGCTGATGGATGATATGTACTATTATCAGATATTCATTCAATTTGCTATTTTTCTTGACCGCATTGCAAAGATGCACTTTCTTGTTCAGACGACCTATCGCCCAGTCGTATCAGAGCTGCACAGATTGAAAACTTGGCCTGTAACAGTGGAATTATCAAAATGGCTGAAAGATGCACATCATATTGAATTAAAAGAACAGGATATACGCTGGCTGAATGCCCGTGTTTCCGGTGTCTATCATGAAAACACATTACATTATACAGGTACGAGAACGGATGAGATAAGAGAACAGCTTAGAGAATTTGTAGAGACGATTTCTAACGTACTGGGAGAAAACTTGATTGATGATGATGAGCTTTTGAAGGGGCTTGAGCTTCATGTAGTTCCCATGGTAGCGAGGATAACGAATAAAATTCATATCACAAATCCATTCCTTCCCCAAATCAAGGAACAGTATCCCGCCCTATTTTCCGTCTTGGTTCTGGCTGCGGCGACCTTTGAGAATAATTTTGGTGTTCATTTATCTGACGATGAAATAAGCTTTCTGCTTATCCACGTTCAGGCATCTATTGAACGCCTTAATCTGTCAAAGAAAATTGCAATCGTCATTCATTCAAGCGGCGCAAGTGCTGCCCTGGTAGAAAACAGAGTAAAGCGTAATTTGCCGCGCTTTGATGTTGTTGAAACATTTAATATTGATGATTTAAAAATGGCCTATCTGGATGAGTTTGATTTTATTATTTCTACGATACAACTTGATTATCATAAAAAGCCTGCTATTCTAATTTCACCCCTGGTTGATGCATATGACGTACGCAAAATAAATCAAATCTATATGGGAAGTACAACACAGTCAGATGAGAACATAAAAAATCTACTTCTGGAAATGCTGGATGAACAAACCTTATTTATTAACCAGAATTATAGTAGCAGTGATGAAATCCTGCAGAAAATCAGTAGTATTCTAGAATGCAACGGCTATGTGATAGATGGTTTTCTGGATTCCATGCTAAGCAGAGAAAGAATTTCACCTACAGAGGTAGGTAATGGTATCGCGATACCTCATGGCATCACCAAATATGTACTTAAGGAAAAAATCGTAATCATGACTTTAAAAAAACCTGTGCTTTGGCATAAAGAGAAGGTGGATATCATCATCTGTCTGGCTTTCAGCTTCCAGAATAAGGAACGCTCAAGAAAATTGATTAGTAATATTTACCGTATTATTAAATCACATGAAACGATACAAAGTATTCGCGATTGTAAATCAAGAGCGGAATTCTATAATATAATTGAAAATTTATAACAGTAATTCTATAAACAAGCCACATATCAATTGCCGAGAAACTTACTCTTATTAACAAACGCTCATTGTAGCGTTTTCTTTCGTGTACTATGTTTTACAAAAATATATGAAAGACTTTGACATATTCAGAGAAAAGAGACTGTGGCATAATGAAGATGTCAAAGGAGAGTGATGTTAATGTCTGATGAAATATTGTTTCTGCATTCACCGTTGAAAGAAAAGATTTACGGCGGTACCAAAATTCAGAAAACGTTTGGCTTCGATGAAGCTGCAAATCAGAAAATTGGTGAATACTGGGCTATTAGTGCACATGAAAACGGTACGAGTATCATCTCGAATGGTACCTATAAAAACCATTCACTAAAGGAGGTGTATAAACAGCATCGTGAGTTATTTCACAATGCGAAGGAAGAACGTTTTCCACTCCTTATCAAGATCAATGAAATAACACGGCCTGTTTCCGTACAGGTGCATCCTGATGATATCTATGCCGAGAAGTATGAAAATGATTTAGGTAAAGCAGAGTTCTGCCTATATCTTGATGTGGATGATGGAACAAAGCTGATACGCGGTCATACAACCAACACAAAAGAAGAATTTAAAGAACTGGCACTGGCAGGAAAATGGGGACAGCTGCTGCATAGAACACCGGTAAAAGCAGGTGACTGTGTATTTACTCCGGCTGGAATCGTACATGGTGTGGAAGGAAAAATGCTTCTTGCCGAGGTTCAGCAAAGTAGCGATGTCACATACCGTATCTATGATTATGATAATACCGAACCGGATGGTACACCACGGAAGCTGCATTTGGAAAAAGCATTGGATGTTATCTGCTTTCCGCACAAAGAACCGGAAATGAATATTCGTGATGAGCTGCATGGAAACAATCATATTTTGCAATACATAAGCAATGAATTTTTCCGAATTACGCGTTATGAAATTCAGGAATCAGAAACAATAAGCAATGAAACTTATTCCCTATGTCTTATCTTAAGCGGGGAAGGGCACATTCATATAAAGGATGAAAGCTATTTCTTAAAGGCCGGTCAGGGATTTATTGTGACATCCAGCTGTACCAGCTTTCGGCTTACCGGAAGCATGGATATCCTGATCAGCGAGCCGGGGCACGTATAAAGGAGGGGAAGCATGTTCGATAAACAACTGACGTTTGTAAATAAAACGTTTAAAGACAAAGCAGACGCTATCAATTTTCTAATTCATGAAGCCGCAGCAGCCGGCAAACTGAATGGAGGTGAAGCATATAGAAAATCCGTATTACAGAGAGAAGAGGAATTTTCCACAGCAGTCGGTTATGAAGTTGCAATACCGCATGGGTCAAGTGATGATGTTACAGAATCCTTTGTGGCTGTATCTACAGTGAAGAAACCGATTTTATGGGGAGAGGAAAGCATCCGCATGATTTTCATGATTGGTGTCCCAGAACATAAAAGAACCAGAGAACATCTGCAGATTCTTGCCTGGCTTAGTAGAAACCTTATGCATGATGAATTTCGCAATAGCGTTGTTAATGCAGGAAATGAAATACAATTATTCGAATGTCTAAGCAGACTCGAACAATAGAGAGGAGAATATAAATGAATATCGTAGGTATCACAGCATGTCCGACAGGTATCGCCCATACATACATGGCGCAGGAAGCATTGGAAGAGGCAGGAAGAAAGCGCGGTCATCAAATCAAACTAGAAACACAAGGGGCAATGGGAGCAGAAAATGAGATTACCGAAGAGGATCTTAAAACGGCTGATATAGTTTTGATTGCAGTTGGTTGTGCAGTGGAAGGATTGGAGCGCTTTGACGGTAAATGCGTTGTTGAAATTGATGTGGCAGATGCTATTAAGAATCCGGAAGCAGCAATCGTAAAGCTCGAAAAAGCGGTTTAAGAAAACACCGTTCGAAATGGAAGCTCTATAGCTCATAAACCTGAAAGAGACAGTAAACTACTGATTACTGAGATGATTCCATAAGCTTCAATTCTGAAAGATGTAGTATGAAAGCGCACTGCTGGAAGAAAGAGGGCTCAATTACTTTAAAAAGACGCTTCAGAAATTAAAAAGACTAAAGCGATGAAAACATAAACGAAAGATTAGTTGATAGTAAAAATGATAATAGTTAAATCATAATGTGAATCTTTACATGATGTATTGGAGCGGCTTCATTTCAAGTCAAGAAGAAAATACTTTTTCATTCATCATACCCATTGTCATGAAAGCGCTAATGCTACAGATGACAAGATTCAAACGTTATAAAAAACTTACATAAAAATTTGCACTCGTGTATAACGAGAGAATGGAGACAGTTATGAGTATTGATTTCAAGAAAATTAAAAACCATTTAATGACTGGTATGTCTTACATGATACCGATGACCGTGATTGGCGGTATCTTCTATGCAGGTTCCATCGCATTTGGGGGCACTGCGGTAGCTGGAGAAGGGATGGTTATTAAAAATGAATTCCTTCTTCATGTACAGGAAATCGGTGGGGCCGGTTTGTTCCTGATGATTCCTGTACTGGCTGGGTATATCGCTTATGCCATAGCAGGGAAACCCGCTTTGGCTCCCGGATTAGTTGCCGGCTATATCGCAAATACAGAAATTATGATTGGGGGAAATGCTGTAAAAACAGGGTTTCTCGGAGCGTTGGTATTGGGCTTTATGACAGGGTATCTGGTTAAATATATGAAGAAGATACACTATCCTGAGTTGATTAAGAGCGTTGTGCCAATACTGATCATTCCTGTTGTTACATCCTTTATTGTTTGTATTTTCTATATGTACATTCTTGCCAATCCAATCGGCATGGCGATGGGTGGAGTCGAAAGCTTTCTGACCAGCTTATCAAGCGGAAGTAAAATTGTTCTGGGTATCATCATGGGGATGATGGTTACTGTTGATATGGGAGGTCCGGTTAATAAAACTGCCTGCTTATTCTCTATTGGGATGATGGCAGAGGGGCACTACGAATTCTTCGGCATCTGCGCCGTTCCAATCTGTACTGCACCACTGGGTATGGGGCTTGCGACATTGCTGGCAAAAAACAAATATACCCAGGAGGAGCGTGATGCAGGCAAGGCATCTCTATTCATGGGTCTGATAGGAATCTCCGAAGGTGCTATACCACTAGCTGTCGCTGACCCCGCAAAGGTCATTCCGTCAATTATGGCAGGTGGTGCTGTTGGAGGTGCAATTGCAGCAGTAGCCGGTGTAAAGGATTATGCGCCGCATGGAGGACCGATTGTACTGCCTATCATTGATGAAAAAATATGGTTTGTTATCGCAATTATCGTTGGCACACTGGTTACTGCTATTTTAGTGAATCTTCTAAAAAAACCGGTCGCTCAAACTGAGCTGGCAGATAAATAATATGAAAGAAGCAATTATTATCGGTGCAGGACGTCTCGGCAAAGGCTTTATCGGAGAAACAATCGCAAACTCACCTGCATGGAATATGACATTTATTGACACTGATCCTGTTGTAATCAGTAACCTGAGAGAAGCCGGTTCCTATCATGTTACCGTACATCGCTTTGATCGAATAGAGGAACATAGTATATCCAATTTTGAAGCATACACATGGGGGCAGGAAGCAATTACAGATAAAATAATTCAGGCTGATTTAATCATGTTTGTCATATATCCTGAAAAAATCTCGGAGGCGGTTATCACACTCATGGACGGTCTGAAAGTTAGGAAGGAAAAAAATCCGCATCAGAATCTCTCCATCATCTTTTTAACCAATAAAAATCATATGATGCAGGGTATACATGAACAATTTTCTCACATGCTTACGGATACAGATCACATCTGGTTCAACAATCATGTTGTACTACGTGATTCCATCATCAGAAGAAGTACGGACGCTGAAAGCAATCAGTCTTTAAACATACGTACAACTGCCGTATTATCGCTATTAATTCAGGGTCCGCTGAACGTTGATATTTCAGATATAGAATGGATGGAGATTACTGATCAGCTAGAGCTTCTGAAGGATGTCAAGGTTTTCATCGTGAACGGTCCGCATGCTGCTGGAGCATTCATGGGGTATTATTCCGGTTATGAAACAATCAATCAAATCAGCAGTGACGCCAACGGCTCAGCATTCATTTCAGCCGTTGAGAAAGAAATAAAGGCAGGTATTCTGGCGAAATATCCGCTCACAGAGGAGCAACTCGATAATTTAAGCGTATTCCCTCAGGCAGAGGGTGATATGGTAGATTATATTTACAGGGTTGCCTATGATCCAATTCGCAAGCTGTCGAAAGGTGATCGGCTTTCAGGAAGTGCTCTCATGTGTTACGAGAATAGTCTTTCATATAATCATATAGCAAAGGCGATAGCTTATGGCTTTTTATATGATAATCCAGATGATCCACAGGCACTGCTATTACAGGAAACCATACAGAAAGAAGGACTTCCTAACGTTATAGAACGCATTACCGGCTTTCCAAAAACACATGAAATATATCATGCCATTCTGCAGCATTATGAAAGCTTGAAAAGAAATTAATGCGGCTTGCGAAAAAAAGGCGCTGTGATATGAAAAAAACAATGGCAGAATGCTAAGCATACCATTTATCAGTATCGCGTTCGCTTTATCAATCAGCATAAGATTACCAAGAGCAGGTGATTTTATGCTTTTTATATATGCAAGAATCATCTGTTATTCCCATTTGCTAATCATGATCAGGATACTGTTTTTCAGTGTTTGTGCAATAAGGTTATCAGGCTTTCGGCGCTTATCTTACAAGACTATCCACAAGATACCGGTGATTTAAAGGATGAAATGACACTCTGAGAAAAATCCATTCCCCTGATTTTTTGAGCTTGCGCAAAAAGACAATAAATGGATACATACATGCCCTTTGCATATGGATTCTTTTCAAGAAATAGTTAAGCCCTATCATCTCTATCCTGTGCATACGCCGCTGTGAATCCTTTGGATACTACTGTAAAGCATGGGTAAGAACCTGCACGTTTAAGCATTATAAAAACCCCATTCCGGAATTTTATTTCCACAGAATGAGGTTCACGTTTTCCTTTTCAGACCTGATCATAATCAAGCAGATATTTCTCTGCCTCTTCGCACCATACATTATGGTTTTTCTCACATATATCCGCCAGCCTTTTGAATACCGGATATTATGCTGCCTACTGCGTAAATCCCCGATTTCAGTCAGTGGCAAATCGATATGCGGATAAATCAGTTTTTACCTCCCAGTATCTTTGGCACGTTCGAAATCCTATCTATAAGAAAAAACAACCATAACTAAATGATTGTTCTTTCCCTGTATTTTCATGAATAAATCATCACAGAATTTCCTATAAAATTATAAACTCTATTTGTTTTGAGCATGCGTACCATATTCTATATCACAAGTATATACATAGCATATCTATGATTCTATGTGATTGTTTTTATGAATCAGGCATACGTCTGACTTCTTTAATTTCCCTGATCTGGATCTGATTAGGCGGAAATTTCATATCTCCTATAGATTCTCTCCATTTGATTCTATCATATTTGCGTACCAGTAAAAGGAATCCTTTGGGATACATTTACCAGTGCCATTCCCCTCGTTATCGATATCCACATAAATAAGCCCATACCGCTTTTCCATTTCACAGCTGTTTCCGCTGACGATATCAAATGGTGACCACATGGTATATGCGAAGATATCCGTACCCTCTTCCATTACATCCTTTAACTCCTGAATATGGCGTTTCTGATAATCAATCCGGTATTCGTCATGTATACAGCCATCACTTCCCAATGCCTCTTCCACCCCCACACCGTTCTCTGCAATCATCATTGGTACGCCGTAACGATCCCAATACTGTGCCATCGTATTGTACAATCCAACCGGATCGATCGTCCAGCCCCACTCCGTCGCCTTTGTGTACGGATTGGCGCAACGATTTCCATTTTCATCAACACAGTGACTATAATAATATGCGACTGCCAGGAAATCCATGGTATACGAACGGATCAGCTCCTCGTCACCATCCTCCATCTGAATCGTGATACCATGCTTCTTAAACCACGTTTTCGCATATCCCGGGTATTCTCCACGCAGCTGTACATCCGCAAAGAAGAAATCCTTCATCCGGTTTTTCTCAATCGCTATCTTTACATTCTGCGGATCACAGGTCTTTGCATACGTCAGCTGATCTGCCAGCATCATACCGACTTTTAACGCAGGATCAAGTTCTCTTGCAGCCTTGACGATCCCCGCACTTGCCACAAACTCATGATGCACCGCCTGATATTTTGCGGCAGTGAAATCCTCATACTCATCCATAACCATTCCCAATGAGCTGAAGGACTCCCCAAAAATCAGGTTAATCTGATTGATTACGATCCAATATGTAACCTTGTCCTTGTATCTTTTCAAACAGGTTTGTGCGAAACGCTCATACAGATCAATCGTCTTTCTGCCATACCATCCCTGATAATGTGTTACCACCTTTAACGGCATATGTAATGTGTCAGTGTGACGATCGGCTCGATGCCCTGTCTGTGCAATTCATCAAACACCTCATCATAAAACCGAAGTCCCGCTTCATTGGGATATTCATCATCCGCATTCGGAAAAATCCGTGCCCAGCTGATACTCATTCGAAATGCCTTAAATCCACACTCCTTCATCCATCCTATGTATTCTTTATATCGGTGATAGAAATCCACCGCCTTATGCTTTGGATAATATTGCTGCTGCTTTTCTGCCTGCACATCTGCAATACGCTGCTTCAAAAGCTCTCTGGTATAATTGGTATTGCCGCCGCCTGCAGCTTTTTTATAACAAATCTGGATATCCGCAACATTCAACCCTTTTCCATCCTCCAGATAGGCTCCCTCCATCTGAACAGCAGCACTTGCGCCACCCCATAGAAAATCTTCAGGAAACACACTCATCAGCTTTCCTCCTTTTTTACAAACATAGCCGCAAAGCTGCGAAAGGTATCGATTAGAGAACTGCACAATTCAATTTCACTGTTGATTGTCATCAGTGTGTCCTGTGCATGATTGAACAGCATGCAGTATTGATACTGCACACCCCGTGCTTCGGCCTGAATAATTTCTGTCTGTGCCGCATGAGCCTGTGTTATCTCTTTTTTGGCTTCCTTCAGGCAGGCATCCGCCTTCTCAAACTGCAATGCTTGTACATATTTTAATGCCTCTTTGGTATGCAGACGGGCATCTCCGGCATGCGTCAGAATCCCCATTGCACTCAGTATCAGCTCATTGTTTTCATCAGTCATTTGCTTCCATCTCCATTTCTTCCTTCACCATTTTATTCTCATGTGCCTTAAAGAACGGCCACCAGATCAGCCATGACAGCAGGAACATGCCTACAACCAGAATCACGGCACGGAAATCACCATGTGTTGCCAGAAAGGAACAAATCGGCATCGGCAGCTGGTTCACATTCATGACAGCATGCGGAATCGTGACAAGACCGCTGGAGAACGCAAACCATGCAATCGTTGGCAGAACCAGTGCATTGATCCACATCGGTATCATTAAAATCGGATTCAAGGCAATCGGTGCTCCATATACCAGAGGCTCATTGATATTGAACAGCGACGGTATCATGGCAATCTGTCCGAACTTCCTGATTCTCTTACTGCGGGATTTGAGCATCATGATATTCAAAGCCAGTGTCATTCCCATACCTCCGATAAAGATTACCGAAAAGGTTACATTTGATGTATAGATATTTGTCGGCTGCAGCCCCTGTTCAAATGCAGCTGCATTTGCGGTGATTCCTGCAAGACCGATGGGACTGGTGATTGGATTCATAAACCAGCTGTTGATCCCGAAGGAATAGAAGAATACCGGTATAAAGATACAGAGCATAAAGCCCGGATAGGTCTGACCGATACTGATCAGTGGTGAGAACAGCTTGGTAATGAGCTCAAATAGGTCAATATTGCACCAGTAAATAAGGATGGTAGTAAGCACAAGCACAATAATTCCGGGAATGACCTGATTCAGCCAGCGAATCAAAAAATCCGGAAGAGATACGGAATCCTCAAACAGATGCAGCTTGAAATACAGATTACTGATCACAATGGTCACAATACCCGCAAAGAATGCAGAAATCATACCGGAGCCTCCGAATCTTCCAAACGCTACCTGAAACTGAAAGTCCGCAATAGACGGTTTAATCACCATAAAGAACATCATTAAAGCGATTAAGCCGGTTGACACACCATATTCCTTAAACCCATATTCCTTTGCGCCGTGATAGCCAACCAGAAAAACAAGTGTCAGCGACATAATGCCAAAGCTGAAATTATAGACCGGAGAAAGATCCGGAAGAAAGGAGACATAACCCGCAAGCAGATTATATATGGAGATGATACTCCCCAGCAACAGAATCGGCACATTGGCCATCAATGCTCCGGAAAGTGTACGTATTATTTTTTTATCCATGGCCTTGGCGACCTTTGGTGCAAAGCTGGAGCCCAGCCAGTTAATAAATGTATTCATAGCTCTATCCCTTTTCCTTTAACGTTTCCATACATAGAGCAAGCAGTCCTTTTCCATCCAGTCCTGCATACATATCCTTCGGTATCATCAGAACCGGGACTGCATACGGATCACACATCGCCTTTAATTCATCAAACGCATAGGATAAATGCGGCCCGATGAGCAAAATATCCATCTTCGGAAGATCATCCGCTATATTGTTCTGACTCTTTGCTTCCACCTTGGCCATGATCCCCTGTTTTTTTGCTGCACCGCGCATCTGCTGTGCCAGAAAGCCGCTGGACATCCCTGCTCCGCAGCATAATAATATATTCAGTTTTTCCATCTTTTCTACCTCCTGTTGGTACTGGAACTGTTCCACGCCTATATTATCTCCGGTATAAAGAAAATGCTCAACTTGTAATCTTTCCTTGCAGGGGTGAAAGTTTTTATATTTTCATCCCTGTAGTGAAAAAGATTCGTTTTGCTTTGTTTACTTCTTGCATTATAATAACAGTAAAGAGAGAGGTATGCGTATGAAAAAGAAACATGAGGAGCTTGTCCATATAATAAGACAGCAGAAACAGCCGATTTCTTCCACACAGCTTGCCAGACTGCTTAATGTTACTCCGCGATCGGTAAAAAACTACGTTGCCGCCATACAGGAGGAATTTCCAGATCTGATTGCGGCAGGTCCCAGAGGATACCGTATTGATACAGATACGCATGTGAAAGCAGAAAGTGATATTCCGCAGACATACCAGGAGCGCAGCTCTTATATCATCCGGCAGTTTTTCATTGACCACGTGCAGGAAATCGATTTGTATGATCTTTGCGATGAACTGTATTTGAGCTATTCATCCATAAAAGGGTTGCTGAATCGCATGAACAAAGAGTATCAGGATACCGGAATCACCTTTCGATGCCGTAATGATATGATATATGCGGACGGGGAGGAAAGACATAAACGAAAATTTCTGACAGACATTATTTATCAGGAATCTAGTGAACGCTTTGTGGATTTACAGACATTGAAGGATATATTCCCGGATTTGAATGTGCAGCAGATTCATGATATCCTGCATGAGACATTCAAGAAGCACAGCTGCTATATCAATGACTTCGGATATACAAATCTGACACTGCATCTTGCTATACTGCTTGACCGTATGCAAAGCGGCAATACGATTGAGCATTCACAAAAGGAGCAGCCTGAGCTTTCAGAAATTACGGTGTCTGTGATAGACGAATTAGAAAAAAGCTTTCATGTTGCCTTACTGGATCCAGAACGCTGTGATATTCACAACCTTGTCACCACCAGCATCAACCTCTGCCATGCGGAAAGCCGACAGGAGCTGATTACCGTTGTCGGACAGGATATCTATGAAATCACACAGACCGTTATATCCTCTGTCAACCGGCAGTATGGTTTACAGCTCGATAAGGATACGCTGCTGTATCCGCTTGCTCTGCATTTCAAGAATTTATTTGCCCGCTGTAAGAGAAACACCTCATTGCGCAACCCGCTGCTGGAAAGCATTCAGGCCTCCTGCCCAATGCTGTTCGACTGCGCAATCTATGTCGCAAATTATCTGGAGGCTTCCTGTAATCTCCACATCACTGCAGATGAAATCGCTTATCTTGCTATGCACATCGGTGCCGATATCGAACGGCAAAGCAGCGACAGCGGAAAGCTGAAATGTGTACTGCTGTGTCCGGATTATCAAAATAGCAGGCAGGAAATCTATAATTATCTTCTCATTCATTTTGATTCTGAAATCTGTATCAGTGCTGCATGCTCCTATGAAGCACAGCTGCCGGATACAGCAATCGACCTGTTGTTTACCACAATTCCCGTACAAAAAGAGTATCCGCATATGCTGATGATTCCTCCATTGAAAAAAGCAATGGATCTTAAGCTGATATTCGAAAAAATACAGGAGGTTATAGATCAGAAAAAGCTGCATATCCTCTCTGAGAGCTTTTCTGACTTTTTTCATGAATCGCTTTTCTATCTGCATACAGATGCCGGTTTGAAAAAAGAACAGATAATCCGTATCCTCCACGATAAGCTCTATGCACAGGGCTATACCTCTCCATCCTTTTATGAAGATGTAATCAAGCGGGAGGAGGCCGCTTCCACAGCCTTTGGATGTATCGCTGTTCCTCATTCCATGAAAATGGACGCCAGAAGGACCGGCATAGCTCTCGCCCTGTCGAAGCAGGGTATCACTTGGGACAAGCAGATTGTTCATGTTGTCCTGTTGATCGCCATACACGAACAGGAGTCACATTTATTCAGAAAGCTGTATGAAGCCCTGATTCTGCTGTTCTCTCAGAAGCATGTACCCGATCAGATCAAGGAATGTATAAGCTTTCAGGAATTTAGACAGCTGTTGCTTACTCTGACAGATTAACAGCTCCTACATATACTCATCCTTACCGGCTGAACAGCTCTACTGATAGGCTGCCTTCCGGAAAAAGGATGACTTTTTCATTTACATTCCTTCCGCTTATTTGCTTGTTTATGCTCGTTTTAACATCTATATCCATAATAAATCGTACATTTTCGATAATATTCGTGCAATAGTGCTTGTAATGCTCTTCATATTCTCGTATAATAAAGCTATGAACGAATATGCTGACTACAGTTTGCATAACGCACCAGACACACATACATAAGGATAAATACCTCTGATAAACCATAAAGATAGGAGTTGAACAGACATGCTGTCAGCTGAAAGAAAGCTGTATATTCTAAAAAAACTGGAATCGGAACAGACGATACAGGTAAAACAGATTGCCAAAGAGCTGCATGTATCGGAATCCTCCATACGCCGAGACCTTCTTGAGCTGGATGATGAAAATAAGGTTGACAGAATTTACGGAGGCGCTGTAAAAAAAGAACGGGAACGCATTCTGACAGATGAAGCGGAAATAAAAATGATGGAACGCATGTCCATTCATTATGATAAGAAGCTGCGGATTTGTAAAGCTGCCAGCACGCTGGTAGAGGATGGGGAGTGTGTTTTTCTGGATGGTGGTACCAGTATTGTACCGATGATTCACTTTCTAAGCAGCAGACCGATTAAAATTGTGACAAACAATCACCTAATCGTACAGAATGTTCAGAATCCAAAGGCTAAAATCATTGTCATCGGTGGAGAATTCAATACGAAGTATCGAATGAGTGAGGGCAATGAAGCTCAAAATATGCTGCGTCTCTATAATTTTGACCGTGCCTTTATCGGCTGTGTCGGTGTTAATCTGGGCATGAAGAAGGCTTTCACAGCCGAGATGGCCACAAGAGAGCTGAAGCGTATCGCTATGGAATTATCAAATCATAATTATCTTCTGATCGATGACAGCAAGCTGCACGTAAAGGGCTTTTGTACGTTTGCTCAGCTGGATGAATTTGAAGATGTTTTTATCAATCGCACGACAGGAATGGAAACACTTCCGGATCATTTCATTGCTGTCAAATAGCAGCTGTACTGCACCATTTCCATATAACAGCAAAGAGTAGTCCGATATGGATGCTCCACAAGCAGTTCATCATCCGGCTTATATTGCAGGAATACATCATTTCATTATATATTGTTATCTAAAAAGCTTTAAGCTTTATCGAAGAGTCTGAACCGTTTATCTCCCGGAGGCTTTGAACTATCCATCATACTGAACTAAAAAATCATCGAAGCAGTATCGATGATTTTTTATATGATAACAGCTCTTCCAAAGGGAGATTACAAACATGACAGTCGCTGTCTTGGAAAAGGAGATGTCTGTATTTCAGAAGGAATCTGCATCATATTTAATTACATACATTTATCCATCAGGGATGCAACAATTCCTCTCTTTATCTGTCTTTCTTAATATGACAGACCCGGATCAAAGAATCCAACCAGAACTCCGGCAACAGCAATCACAACCATGAGCAGCATGATCTTGATCGGGCTGATTCCTTTTTTCGCCATCAGCCACCAGCAGCCCATTACAAACAGCAGAGTCAGAACGCCGGGAAATGCACCATCGAGCTTTTCCTGCAGTAGTACAGGTACTTCCTGAGTTCCTGTAACCTTTTCGATAACTTTAGAGCCTTCAATGACCATCTCTGTTTTATTCTGAATAGAAGTTGTCAGCTGTACAGCCGTTGTAATTGAAACCCAGGTGCCGGCCATGGCACCTACGATTACCTGACCCATTACAATGACAGATTCACGCAATGCAGTTGCCTGTTCGCCGACAATTACCTCCACAGCAGAACCGCCAAGCTCATAGCCCTTTCCATAAATCCATTTCTGAAATAAAATACTTGTGATATTCCATACGATAATATAGAACAGAGGACCAATCAGTGAGCCACCCTCTGAAAGCCCCAATGCGATACCCAGCAGTACCGGAATATAGGTGCCGACAATCAAAGAGTCACCAATACCTGCAAGAGGTCCCATCAAACCGGCGCGAATACCATTGATCATCTCATCATCAATTTCTTCTGCTCCGTTCGCACGTGCTTCTTCCAGACCAGCAGTTATGCCGACAACAATGGAACCAATCTGCGGCTCCGTGTTGAAGAATGGGTAATAGGTCTTCAGCTTTTCAGCCTGCTCATCCTTGGAGTCATACAGTTCCTGAACGATTGGCAGCATGGACCACATATAACCGAAGGTCTGCATGTGTTCATGAGAGAAGCATGTTAGATTTCCGTAAAACCAGCGCCAGAAGGATTTGGATAAAACTTTTTTCGAAAGCTTCTTCATATCAGATATCCTCCTCTTCATTTGTATTTGTCTTTGCACCTCCCAAACGAATCATCGTCATCTGATAATTGATCAGTGCGAATACAGCACCGACTGCAGTTGCCGCAATCAGTGTTAAATGCATGGATGCCGCAACCGTGAAGCCAAACAGGAAGAAAATCAAATCGGTTGCTTTGCTTACGACAGATTTCAGCAGTATTGCAATCCCTACCGCAGGCAGTAAGCTGCCGATAGTAAACAGCGATTTCATATACCAGGAATCCATTGGTAACGCCGTTTTAAAATCTGTAACAGCTCCAGCACCATAATAGGTAATCAGCATGACCGGAATAAAGGATACAAGAATATGCGAAATCAGCGGAAGTATCACATTGACCTTTGTTATGATATTAAAATCCTTTTTATCAAGTCTTGCCCATCCGATATGCTGCCAGACAAGATTCATCATAGCAGTTCCATAAAACTGTACCGTGCCGACCGTACCTACCAGTGCACCAATGGATCCGGCAAGTCCCAGTGCTTCCGGACCGCCAAGATCAAGCCCCTGTGATTTCGCTGTTGCATAGGCAAGCGGGATACCGATATACGATACTGCACGAAGATCGGCAGCAACGGTTCCTCCAGGTGTTACAACTGCGATATAGATAATCTGCATAGGAATAGCCAGTTTGATACAGCCCTCTACATCACCCAATATCAACCCGACAAATAATGAGGCAATCAACGGACGATTTAATGTATAGTTACCAATCGTCGTACCCAGTGCGGCAGGGATGGACGCTGCTGTACAGCTCATTAGACCCAGCAGTGCAGCCTGTACCCAAGTAATCATAACTTCATCTCCTTTTCTCTGCATAAAGCAGCTCAACAGCAAGTCATCCTTTCTCACATTTCACGGCCCCTACCCCTTGGAAAATCAGACCTGCTGTAATTACAAGGATATTATATTTATTTGTGTAATCGTTTACAAAACTATAAATAGCGATATACTTATAAATGACACGCAGCCTTTTTATTATTTGCACATTCTTGCACGTTTGACAGCATTGCAGTTACAATTCTGCTTATTCAAAGCAGGAAAATGTTTGTTATTATAAAATAATATATTCGAAACTGTGATTTTATTTGGTATTTTCCATATTTAGCAAGCTTTTGTTTCTTGTTTATCTCATAATCTGATTAGTTTACTGTTTTTCAAAGGAAAAACATTCATTTCTCTTAATCGATACGAATACCTATCAGCTCTTCTTGAAAGCAGCCATTTTGTTTTAAAGGATTCAAATAACGATCAGCAATTGCATAGATACAATTGTATGTTCTTTTATATTATTCAGGTATGCAGTACGACATCTTTCAGCCTTTACAACCATACATACATTCACAGTACAGCTAATATAACATTTTATGTACAAAAAGTATGAGAGTTACCACACAGCTTTCCGGTATCGTGCTGCTGATAATATTTCCACAGTAAAAAAGAGGCATCCCTATTTGCCTCTTTACTATATTCTTCGCTTCTTATCCGATATTAGTAATTATCTGTGGAAACCTTATTATCCAGACCTAAAACTACCGGTACAGACTTGTATCCAACACCCATGCGATCGATTCCCATATCGATCAGCTGCAGGAAATGTTCTCTGGTACGGATGCATCCGCTTCCCTTAACCTTACATTTACCGTCAACCTCTTCCATCATAACCTTAATGATTTCCGGTGTTGCTCCGTGTGACTCAAAGCCTGTAAGGAATCCGGTGCTGGTTTTTACAAAATCTGCCCCTGCATCGATACAGCATTTGCATGCTTTACGCACCTGTTCCTCATTGAGAGCATCTGTTTCAAAAATCACCTTGATTTCTCTGCCATATTTATGAGCAGCATCCGCACATGCTTTCAGATCCTTCGTGACTTCATCAAACTTACCGGAACGGATCAGACCGAAATTAGCAACGATATCCACTTCTTTTACAGTATCGTATTTTGCTACGATTTCAATCTGCTTCACTTTAGATTCTGTTGAGCTCGTCCCAAATGGGAAGTCACATACCGGACACAGCATTGTTTCGCTTCCCTTAACATATGGTTCACAAAGATCCATATATCCTGGATTGATACAGATTGTAGCACAGCCCAGCTCGACGCCGTCTTTTGTAAGAGCAATGATATCCTCCTCTGTAAATTCAGGTTTTAATACGGAATAATCAATATACTGTGCAAGCTCCTTTGTCGTCATTTCACATGCTTTTTTTGTTGGTTTCATTTTGTCACCTTTTACACCATAGTGCCCTTTCTTACAATCTAATTATAAGGCTGCAGCGAAACAAAATCAAGCATTTTCATTCATTTTTATATATGCTATAAATGAATTTGAATGTTTTTGCTCATTTTAACCAGTATTTCTTATCAACAGGTAGATTAACAAACAATTATATTTCCTTCTATATAAAATAATCACAAGCCTACACGCAGGATTTCGGGTGCGATAGAATCATAAGGAAGATGCTGAACCTGAAGAGTCGCGTTTATCGCTATGCATAAGAAGGCAGTGCCCCAACACCAATAGTGCTATAAAATCACGGCTTAGAAATAAGCTGTATATCGCATAAAAAAACACGGATCTATGCCGTGTTTTCTTAATGACTTTCTCTTAGTAGTTTTTAGCTTCTTCAGCGAAGTGAGCTCCGGAGTATCCGCATACCGGACATGCCTTTGGTGCTGCAGTTCCTTCGTGACGGTATCCACAGATATCACATACCCATACAGTAGCTTCATCTTTCTCAAATACTTTACCGTTCTTCACGTTTTCCAGCAGCTTCAGGTAACGTTCTTCGTGGTGTTTTTCGATTTTAGCAACCTGCTCCATCTGGAATGCGATTTTAGCAAAGCCTTCTTCCTTTGCAGTTTCCGCAAATCCCTTGTACATGTCAGTCCACTCATAGTTTTCACCAGCAGCTGCATCCTCCAGATTTACTGCAGTTGTAGGAACCTTATCCTCATGCAGAGCCTTGAACCACAGCTTTGCGTGCTCCTGCTCATTGCGTGCAGTTTCTTCAAAGATATCAGCGATCTGCTCCATACCTTCTTCACGAGCCATCTGTGCGTAATATGTGTATTTGTTACGTGCCTGAGATTCACCGGCGAATGCTGCCATTAAGTTCTGTTCTGTCTTAGATCCTTTTAATTCCATGTTTTTTTCCTCCGTTTTTAACTTTACATTTTCTGATCAGTGTTCCTGATCCATACCATTCTGCTTTTTCAAGCAATCCTGGCAGATACCCTCTGCCATCATATTGTGTGTCTTGATTGGAAGTCCAGTCTGTTTTGACATTTCCTCGTTGAATGACTCAAGATAAGGAATATCCAAATCAAGGATGCGGTCGCACTTAATACAGTGCAGGTGATAGTGCGGTTTACAAGTTTTATCGTACTGATAACCATCTATAGGATGCGCAATCTTTTTGACTTCATGCATCTCACAGAGAATATTCAGATTTCGATAAATCGTTGCCAGACTGATTTTCTGGCCGCCGGCATTCATTTCCTGAAAGACCTGCTCCGGTGTGACATGACCATCTATCTGTTTCATATAGTTTAGTATCATATCACGCTGCTTGGAAGACTTTCTTATCATGTCAACCTCCAATCTTAAGAACCGTTCTTATTATATACCCGAAAAGTGAATCCGTCAATAGTTTTAAGAATAAAATTAAAAATAATTCTTAGTTTTATCATTGGAAGGAAAAGCGGTTATGCAATGCCTTCCTTTTTATGCAGCAGTACCACACACTGTGCCTGCACACCTTCCTCACGACCAACGAAGCCCAGCTTTTCCCCGCGTGTTGCCTTGATGCTAACCTGTTCCATATCACAGCACAGTGCCTCTGCGACATGCTTTCTCATTGCCGGAATATGCGGAGCCATTTTGGGTCGTTCAATCATGATCATGGCATCCAGATTACCGATTGCGTATCCCTTTTCCTCCATAATCTTATATACCTGCCTCAGCATCCACAAAGAATTCATATCCTTATATCTTTCATCGGTATCCGGGAAATGCTTTCCCAAATCCCCCAGCGCCAGCGCCCCCAGAATACTCTCCGCTATTGCATGCAGCAGCGCATCCGCATCGGAATGCCCAAGAAGTCCCGTCTCATGTTCAATTTCCACGCCTCCCAGAATCAGCTTTCTTCCTTTTACCAGCTGATGTATATCTGTTGATTGCCCGATTCGTATCATACAGACACCTCCTTCTTATATTTATATAGTGTATCGCAGATTTCCGGAAGACGCAATTCATCCGTGTTTATTTCATAGGGAAACACAGTTAGTTTGTATTTCTTGCTTTTTTGTAATTTGTAGAAAAATACTACAAAATGAAAGAACCTTATGGTATTATTAAACTATAATAAAAATAGTAAGGGAGAGAAACAAATGAAAAAATTAGCCGCACTGGTATTAAGTTTTGGTATGCTGTTTTCCATGGCTGCCTGCTCCGGTTCCAAGGTAAGTGACGACGCACTGGATAAGCTGGAATCCTCGGTAAAGAAATTCAGCGAGGTAAAAAATGCGAATTACTCTGCAGATATGGATATGACTGTAGATAAGGAAAATGCAAAGATTAAGCTGTATGGTGGTTTTATTTCAGAAACAAAGAAGCCTCTGCAGTTGAGCATGATCATGGATATGGAAGCAAGTGGACAGAAGCTGGAGAAATACATGCAGCTGTTTGTTAAGGACGATACCATGTATCTGAACATGTTGGATATGATGAAACAGAAAACAAGTCTGAAGGATGCAATGGGTACTGCAAGTATTCCAAATGTAAATTTTGATGCGGATACCTTTAAAATGAACAAGGAAGACATGAAGAAATTCTTGAAGGAAGCATCTGTAAAGGGAAACGACCTGAAGCTTTCCTTCGATGTTGAAAAGCTGAACGAGGAAACAAAGAAAGAAACAGAGAAAAACAATGTTACGGATGCGAATGTAGAATTCAAGAAGCTGGATATGGATGTCACATTGAACAATGACTTCATGGAGAAAGCTGTTATTACCATGGAGATGACAAATACCAAGGGTGAGACCAAGCAGGAAATGAATGGTACGATATCTCTGACAGTAAAGGATATCAACAAGGTTTCCAGCATTGACTTCCCGGACTTCAAGGATTACAAGGAAGGCAGCATAGAATAACATGTAACGGCCGTTGAACTCTTAGCTTCGCGGCCTTTTTCTAAATAGAAAAGGGAGATGAGAAAATTGAAAAAAATACTGGCGATACTGACCTGTGCACTGATGGGTTTCACACTTGCAGCATGCAGCAGTAAGAACAAAATAAATGAGGATGCACTGGATGCGTATGCGAAGGCAGCAACAAACATTACAAAGATGAAATCCGCAGCCTATGATATGAAGCTGCTCGTTGATGCAGATGATATGGATATGCATGCCAAGGTTACCATGGACGGAACGTATAATGCGGAAAAGAAGCTGAAGCTGGCCTTGCATATGGATGCCGCTGTAAATGGAATCGGACTCGATGATCTTGCATCATTTTATATGAAGGATGATGTTGTGTATGCAAACATCATGGAGATGGAAAAGGAATACAAGGAATTGGATGATCAGCTGCTGAACAAGCTGAAGCTTGATAAGGAAACCGGTGATCCGAAAAAGAATGTTGAAAAGAGCTTTGAAGAAATGACGATGGAGGAAAAGGATGGCAGAAAGGTCATCACGGCTGTCATGAATAAAGACGGTCTGAGTGCCGCAAAGGATTATGCTAATAAATCCATTGATGATGATACCTTTAAACTCGGGAATGGCATTAAAGTCACCGGTATACGTGAAGGCTCCTATATTTTCACAGTGAATAAGCAGAATCAGTTTGAGCGTATAGAAATGAAGGTCGCAGCGTCCTATGAGCTGGACGATGAGGACGAAAAAAAGAAAGCAGTTGATATGACGATCAGCCTCGTAGTGAATCTGAACGATATCAATCAAGTAAATAAAATTGATTTTCCATCCTTTAAAGACT
This sequence comes from [Clostridium] innocuum, assembly GCA_012317185.1. Lineage (NCBI taxonomy): Bacteria > Bacillati > Bacillota > Clostridia > Eubacteriales > Clostridiaceae > Clostridium > [Clostridium] innocuum. Next base: position 4,554,659 of record CP048838.1, read on the forward strand.
ACAAAAAGGCAGATAGCAGGAAATCGGAAGCAAATGACCTGCTAAATGAATTAAGTAATGAAAATGCACTTTGATATATTGCATTTTACATTTATTTCTGATATGATGTACAGGCTTATAAGGGAGTAGTTAGCTCACATTTGAGTAGTTAGGTCAACATAATGATTCACAGTGAATCTGGCTTAAGTATTAAATAACGAGACTTATGCGTGTGTTTTTCACGTATGAGTCTCTTTTTCATTCAGGAGGATAAGGGTATGAGTTTATTTTCTATTTTTATGATCGGTATCGGGCTGAGTATGGATGCATTTGCGGTCAGCATCGCAAGAGGTATGACAATGAAGAAAGAAGATCTTCTGCGTTATGCACTCACGCTGGGTTTTTTCTTTGGTGTTTTCCAGGCTGTTATGCCATTGATCGGCTGGTGGGCAGGAAGCTATTTTCAGGAGTTCATCGCTTCCATCGACCACTGGATTGCATTTGGTCTGCTGTCCATCATCGGAGGGAACATGATACGGGAGTCTCTTCGTGGAGAAGAAGAGGCCTGTGAAGATAAATCTCTGACTTTAAAAACCATTCTGATTCTGGCTGTAGCGACCAGCATTGATGCACTTGCTGTCGGTATCAGCTTTGCATTTCTACAGGTACATATCTGGACTGCGATTACAGTTATTGGTGTTACAACCTTTGTGCTCAGCTTCATTGCCGTCTATCTTGGAAACCGCCTTGGTGATCTTTTAGAGAAATATGCCGGCATTCTGGGAGGTATCATTCTGATACTGATTGGTACGAAGATTCTTCTGGAGCATCTGTTTGGGTAGAAATACCTGTTGATGCTCCCTTTTCTATGATTTTATGATAAAATTATACGTACATGAATGGAGGAATGTATATGAAGCAGCCACTGGCTTTTCGGATGCGGCCGCAGCATCTGGATGATATCATCGGACAGCAGCACCTGATTGGTGAAGGCAAGGTTCTTCGCAGATGTGTTCTTGAAAAGCGCTTATTCTCCATGATTTTCTATGGACCTCCCGGTACCGGTAAAACAACACTGGCTATGGTGCTCGCAAACGAGCTGGAGCTTCCGTTTCGCATGTTTAATGCAGTAACCGGAAATAAGAAGGATCTGGAAACCATATTTCAGGAGGCAAAGTTTTACGAGGGACTGATCGTGATCATTGATGAGGTGCATCGGTTAAACAAGGATAAGCAGGACCTTCTGCTCCCACATGTGGAAAACGGTAATATCACCCTGATCGGCGCAACCACCAGCAATCCGCTGCATGCCATCAATCCCGCCATCCGTTCCCGCTGTCATCTGTTTGAAATCAAGCAGGCGCAGCAGGAGGATATCGAACAGGCTCTGATGAAAGCCATTCATCATCAGGACGGCCTCAATGACAGTGTTCAGATTGAGGAGGAAGCACTGCATATCATAGCGCGTCACAGCAATGGAGATATACGATATTCACTCAACATTCTTGAAATCTGTGCACTTGCAAGTGACGGTGTCATCACACAGGAGCTTGTTTCTCAATATTCCCAGTTTCCGAATATGAGCATGGACAGCGATGGAGACGGTTATTATGATGTATTAAGCGGATTCCAGAAATCCATTCGGGGAAGTGATGTAGATGCTGCCCTGTATTATCTGGGTATCATGATCGAGGCGAATGATATGGACAGTATCGAGCGTAGACTGCTCGTTACCGCATATGAAGATATCGGTCTGGGAAATCCTGCAGCAGTGGCACGGTGTGCAACGGCAATTGATGCCGCAAAACGAGTAGGCTTTCCGGAGGCCCGTATTATCCTGGCCGCAGCCGTGATAGATCTGACTCTATCACCAAAGTCAAAGAGTGCAGAGCATGCAATCGATACAGCAATGAGTACACTGCGCCATACCTCCTACAGTGTCCCGGATTATCTTCGATTTACACCGGTCAATATGGATGATGATGAAAAATATGATTATGAACGTAGTGATCTATGGAATCGTATCCAGTATCTGCCGGACAGATTGAAAAACAAGCATTTCTATGAACCGGAGCTGACATCCTCCTACGAAAAAATACTGGCGCAGAATCTGGAAAAACTGCGCAAGGTACCACGTACGAGCAATCTGAAAGCATTGAAAAAGCAAAGCAGTCGATAATGGCAATAGTATTGTTATCCTCACGAAGCTGTTCTGCATAGTTCTTACTTTCTTCTGCAGAATGCAACATCTAATACTTAAAGCAATCCTCCTGCATTCCCATATGTAATACGCTAGCCAGCTGCCGCAATGAGATCATCAGATTTATATGTCATTTTGAAAAAGGGTGAAATTCATCCTTTTTTGATATCCCATCAGCAAGAAGCAGGCAGCCGCCAATGATTTAAAAGGTAGAGGGCAGGCTGTCAGAATATACTTCAGCATAAAAAAACGATATAATCCCTGTTATATCGCAGTACGCATTCTTTCCCTCAATAATCTAATACTAGTCAAAATATTTCAGATAGTGTTTCAGGTCGCTGTGACTCTTGAATCCATGCTGACTCAGCAGCTTGAAAAGATTTTTTCTTCTGACATTCGCAGTCATACGAAGACCGCAATATCCGTTTTTTCGTACTCTGGCCTCAAATACATCATAAATCTGACGCACCTCTTCATTGTCCGCGTAATCATCACTGACTACCAAAGCCACAATATTGACCAGCTTATCTGAATACAGTGTTTCATAAGGCGATCCGTGAATATAACCAACAACTCTGCCTTCATCCTCCGCAACGGTGATAAAGTCACTTCCCGTTTCCAGTATGGAAATGATACGCTCATACACCTTATCCCCATCATAGGAATACCCCAGCTTTTCATTCAGTGCATGGATGTCCTTATAATCTTCCGGTTTGATTCTTCTAAACTCCATAGCAATGCTCCTTTCCATTTCAGCTTTAGTCTATCATAGAATTGCCGTGATTGTAACAGTTTCTAATACAATTCTTGCCACATTTCTCACCTTTATACCGCATGTATAAATATTTGTTCTCTGGGGATGCTGTAAGTGTTGAAGCTGCCGCATGCAGTTTACGATGACAACAGCTACTATATGAAAGAAAGGCAGATGATATGACATGGTACTTTTAATATTCGCCGCCGCAGGGATACTTTTACTGTTTTATTTGTTTACAAGAAAAAGCGAACAGCCGGTTCAGAAGGTAAATATTCAGGCAGATATACAGCATGATGAAGAAGCAGAGATATTTCTGGCCGGCGGTTGCTTCTGGGGTGTACAGAAATTCTTATCCTCCCTTGAAGGCGTCCGCTTCACGGAGTGCGGATATGCGAACGGAACGAGTGATAATCCAAGCTATGAGGATGTCTGTACAAAGGATACGGGCTTTGCAGAGTGTGTACATGTCCTGTATGATAAAAACGTGCTTACGCTGGAGGAGCTTTTGAATCAGTTTTACACTATCATCGACCCGGTATCCGTAAATCGTCAGGGAAATGATATCGGCTCTCAGTATCGCACCGGTATTTATTATACCAATCCAAAGGATGCCGATGTTATACAGCAGTCTTTGGACAAGCTTCAGAAATCCTATGATCAGCCGCTTGCTGTTGAATATCAGTCTCTTGAAAATTTCTATTCCGCAGAGACCTGTCATCAGGATTATCTGGATAAGCATCCGGATGGTTACTGTCATATACCCGCCTGGAAATTTGAAAGGAAGGAAGCGGCAGAGCCCCACCGTTTCCCGTTGCCGGAGAAGCAGGAGCTAAAGCAGAGACTGAGTGCAGAGCAATTTGCAGTAACACAGGAAAACGCGACAGAGCGACCTTATCGAAATGCTTACTGGGACACCTTTGAAAAAGGAATCTATGTCGATATTGTCAGTGGAGAACCACTATTTCTTTCTACGGATAAGTTTGTTTCCGGTTGCGGATGGCCGAGCTTTACCAGACCGATTCAGAAAGACCTGATAAAAGAAAAAAGTGATATAAGTGGAGGTATGCGTCGAACAGAGGTACGCAGTGCACATTCCGACGCGCATTTGGGACATGTGTTTGATGACGGTCCGCAGCATTGCGGTGGGATGCGTTACTGTATCAACAGTGCAGCATTGAAGTTTATTCCCATCTCTGAGATGGAGGAAAAGGGATATGGTGATTATCTGGCGCTTATACAGCAGGAAAACCAGCAGTCTACTGAATGAGGTATGCGTTTTTCGCACGATACAAAAAAGAACAGGAGAGTATGCTTACGTTCAAAATCGGAATAAGGTAATTCTAGGCTATCAGTCACTATTAGAATTACCTTTTTTATAATATCCGAGAGTGAATCAGAGCCTGCTTCATGTTCTTTTTCTAAATGTATGTTCACATACCTGTTCGTTTTTTCGCTGTTTCTTTTCTACAGTGTTGTTCCTTATCCCTTTTCGGTACTCAGGGAAGGAGTAGTATGGAAGTAAAAGCTCCCTTTACTCGTATAAAAATGAAAAGCTTACATGTATTTATCATGGATGCTTTGTCCAATACCAAGTCTTCAGCAGCACCTGTGATTTATATAATACCTGTAAATGCACCAATGAAAGCAAGTATAATATAGATAATAATCAGATGTGTTGCTTTCGCATGTTTCTTTACCATCAAAATCCATGTCACAACGAGCAGAAGCAAAGGCAGTACAGATGGGAATACACCATCCAGAAAGCCCTGAACCGTAACATCCTTTACGATTGTAATATTCACGCTTAATGCCACAAAGCTGGCACCGATCGCACCCGTTACGATCAGACCCAGAATAGAGAACGCCTCCTGAATACGCTTTGCATTTTTACCAAGAAACATATTGACGGATTCAATTCCTAATCTGTACCCTCTAAAATATACAATATAAGAGAAAGCAACAATCAGAGGAAACATGGTAAATATGTAAAACAGAGGACCTACGATACTTCCATCAGCTGCAAGAGAGATGCCAATACTCAAGAAAATCGGACACATCAATCCCTGGAAAAAGCTATCTCCAATTCCTGACAGCGGTCCCATAAGACCAACCTTCACGCCATTGATCATACCGTCATCAATCTCTGCACCGTTCGCCCGATTTTCTTCAAGAGCTGCGACAATACCGGGTACCACACTGCCTAGAATGGGCTCAACATTATAAAATACACTATGACGTTTTAATGCCTTTATCTCTTCTTCCTTATCGTCTCCATACAATTCCTTAATGATTGGCAGCATACTATGCAGGAAACCAAATGCCTCCATTCGTTCAAAGCCAAGAGATGTAAGATGGAAAAATGACCAGTTTAAATAACTCTTCATCAATGTTGATTTCTTTAATTTCTTCTGTTCCATTAGAATTCAACCTCCATATCGTCTTCCTCCTGATCAGCAGGAGTGCTTCTGCCAAGAAGCTTGTATGCGATTACTGCAAAAATTACAGCAATTACAGCAACAGCTACCATACTCAGTTCAAAGTAGGTTATGAGAATAAAGCCTGTCAGGAAATATACCCAGTATGTTCCATCCTTAATTAACAAGCTGGTAATCATCGTGATACCAACAGCTGGTAATACGCCGCCTACAATTTCCAGTGCATGAATGGTCCAAGCCGGTGCAGCATTTGTCAGACTGATTACATAGTCTGCACCAAAGTACAAAACGAGAAATCCCGGAACAAAACGAAGCAGGAAGGTAGTTAATTGGGCACCAAAGACATGATATTTAATAACACCCTTATAATCACCTTTTTCTGCAGCTTTCACAGCCATATTACCCCAGAATACATTGCAGAATTCCATACCATTCCAGATTAGAATACCAACGATTCCTAAGGTTGTGGCAAGTGCTATAGAAACATTGGCATCTCCACCAGATACTACTCCGAGTGCTACAGCAGGATAAGCAACAACAGCGATATCTGTTTGAATGGAACCACCAACAGACATTGTGGCAAGATATACTGTTTGAACAGCTGCTCCCACTGTGACACCTGTTGAAACATCCCCAAGAATAATTCCAACGATCAATCCGGAAGCCAGCGGCTTACTTAAAACATAATATCCTCCAAAATCCCCCATAAGAACTGGTACACACTCTGCTGCTAAATAGCTGAACAGAGCAATCAGTACTGCCTGTAATATACTCACACGACTCACTCCTCTCCTATGTTTTTATTTATGATGTACGGATTTCCAATCAACTGCCTGTGTAGAAGGAATATTCTGGAATACGATTTCTTTACCCTTTTCAGAAAGATATTCGCACGCCTGTATTTCTTCATCATTTAATGCTGTAAATTGAGCAAGAAGGGTTCTGCCTTCTTCCTGTGATACCGGTCCGAGAGTGATTTTATTACCTACATTTACACCGCCTTTCTCCAGTTTCTCGAACACAATAGGTGATCTGGCTATCAGAATATAATTTCGTTCACTCTCTGATGCCTGCTTCGCCTTGATCAATGCCTGCTCAACGGTATAAATAAAAACTTTCATTCCCACTGCAGCATTTTTGTAAATCTGACGCATTGTTGGATCATTCGATATTTCATCATCCACCAGCAGAATACCGTTGTTCTGGAAAATCTTGCTCCACATGGTAACTGTTTGTCCATGAATTGCCCGATCATCCACTCTTGTAAAAACAAATGACATATGTCCAGCCTCCTTTTTGTACTAATCTTAATCAAATTATTACATACAATTATTTTATTGTCTATACAAAAATTAAAATTTATTAAATTTGTTATGCTATAAAAAAAGGTACTATCAATTTTAAAATTTTTTATTTTGCTGATTTTTAGACATTCTTCTTTATTGTCCTGGAAAGTAAAGAAAATAAAATATTATAAAACTAGGTTTTTTCGTAAATCTATAAAGAAAAAGCATACAATTCTCTGCTTTGTACATATAAAAGTAATAAAAATACTCAGGTTGACAATAGAATCCGAGCATGATAATAATGAAATTAGAAATGATTGGAGGTCATATTATGGACTATGATTTTGGAAAAGCATCTACCATCCCATCTGTATTTAACGACGAAACAAGAGAATTGCAGGTACCACCGGATACTGTGATTGAGGAAATCGCAATCCGCAGAATGAAGGATATGCGTGAATTATTCCGTAATTCTGTAGATTATGAGGATGATTATCCTCTGTATTACATGTATAACGGTATCTACCGCAGCGCCCACAAAGAGATCTTTAAGAGTCAGCATATCCGTTATGAATATACCATCCTAATGCCACAGACGATTCATAAGGAAATGATGAAAGCTCACGGTCATATTCATGGCGTACATCCGATTAAGAAAACAAGGCACATTGAAGCATATGAGGTTCTTCAGGGTACAGGATTTTTTGAATTATTTGCCTATGAAGAAAACAGTATTCAGGTGATTATGTTAAATGTGAAGCCTGGGGATTATTTAATCATTCCTAGCGGTTATTACCATTTATCCATCAATACGGGAAAAGATCCGTTTATATTTGGTGATCTGATTATTGAAGATGCCAATAGTGAATATGGACATCTGAAAGAAATGAAAGGTGCTCCAGTCTTTGTTATGGAAGGTTCCTCAGGTTCGCCGGAATTCGTATTGAATAAACAGTATCATGAACATGAAATCAGAATTACGCAATTGAATGCGGAAGAGGTCCCTTGGGAAAATCCAGTTGATCCAATCCCTTTATATGCACATTTCATTGCAGATCCGGATGCATTCAGCTTTCTAAAATAACATAATGCAGGAAACCTGCAGTAAAAGAAAAGAGAAATTCTATCACTGTTTCTTTCTTACTTTAGGGTATATGAAAAAGGGAGACTTCAACTTCTATTGATAAAACCAATCATGTTGAATCTCCCTGTTTTATGTTTACCCACAATCGGGAAAGAGCCCTGTCACTGATTTCTCTTTTTTCGTTCCTATTATATTTTACACTTCAGCTTCTCCAGTAACGGACCAAGCAAATGTTCATCTTCTTTCCGCATTCCGTACTCTCCTATCCGGATATGCGGTTTATAGCTGCCGTGAAAATCACTGCCGCCACTGATCAGCAAATGCTTTTGTAATGCATATTCCTTAAAATAGTTCTGCTGATCCATGGTGTGATAGGTTGTAAATACTTCGATGCCATCCAGCCCCATGGAACAAATTTCATTCAGTAAAGCATCCTTCTTGAAAAAAGCAACACCGGGATGGGCAAGGACCGCGATCCCATTATACTCATGTATCAGTTGTATTACATCCTCTGCCTGAGGATATGGTACAGGAACAAACGCCTCTTTACCATAAGAACAAGAATCCCAATAGAAATTGACGACTGCATTACCCGCCCTCTTTCCACCTTCATAATAGTCCTGCAGCTGCTGCAGATGCTCTCTTTGCGCATGAGCTAAAAACGTTCCGTAAATCACCTGAAAAGGATTTTCCTTTCTGCACCGTTCCATAAGCGTATCAACCTGCAAATCAACATGGTACAGCTCTTCAAGACGCTGTGCCTTGCTTTTGAAAGCCGCAAATTCCAGTTCATTTATTCTTTCATGAAGATGTTCGAATACCGGGGCATGATATTGCAGCTGAAAACCGATGATATGTGTTTCATATCCATGAAACAGAGAATCAAATTCAATTGCAGGTAATACAGCAATTCCCTGTTTCTTTCCTTCCCGATACATTTCATCAATTCCCTGCATACAATTATGATCACAAAGAGCAACCGTATGCAGTCCTGCTTTCTTTGCAAGTTCAATTAATGCAGAGCATTCATACTCTCCATCGATACTCCAGATAGAATGCATATGAAGATCCTTGCTTACACGATTAGAATTCCGCATCTTCATCAGCTTCCTCTACATTTGATAGCTGCAATTCCATAATGCTTTCTCTTCCCTTCGCGATACAGTGCTTACACAATGCATCCAGATCCATAAAATTTCTGGATATATAAGCTTCCAGTACCATGATGAGATTACAGCCGGAAATAATATGAAGATCATGTTTTCTCTGCGCTTGTAGTATCTGAGCCTGATTTGCGGGAGATCCCCCCGGTATGTCACAAAATATCAAAATACCGTCACCTTGGTCCAGTTCATCACATTTTAAGGATAATTTTTCATGAAAATCTGCCGGATCATCCTTCTCCTGTAAACATAAAACATCCAGAAGATCACTTTCATCATTGAAAAAACAATACGTTTCTTTCAGTCCCTGAGCCAGAGGTCCATGTGAAATCAAAAGTATTCCTATCATTATAATTTCCTCCTTTTCTACATCATACCTTGATTTTTTTCTTCAGTCAATAATTTGTTTATACATATGACAAATGATGTATACATATATATTTTTGTATAGACAATTTATTTTTTCAATGCTATAATGCAATCGTAAAGATCCCATGATATAAGCAATATTGGATCGGAAAGGATAGGATACCATATGAAGTATTTAACATCAGCATCTAATTACGAAAAGCACCCCACCACTGTCATACAGGGACATGACAATCAAGCCGTACGAGGTTATGAGGACATATGCAAATGGATCAAAACCAAAATGACCAAAGAGCGCAATATCGTTTGTGTCGACTGCTACATTGGCGTAGATCAGGAGGAACTGCTGGAAGGTTTATGTAAATATCTGACTTTTGATAAAATTATTTGCAGTGATACGATTTTTTATGATAATGATAAGATCTATGAGCTTTTAAAGCGTAACATTACCGATGACCGTGTATATGGAATTGCTTATTACGGAAAGTGGATGGATTTAGTAGATCCGCAAAGACTGGCAAATGCCCGTGAAGAAGCAGATACAGCCACTGGTAATATTTTGATTCTTGGTACTGCTGCAGACTACATCACAAAGAGTGATATTCTTGTTCTTGCGGATATGACAATCTGGGAAATTCAGATGCGCTACCGTCATGAGCATCTGCCGAACTTCCATACAGATAATGCAGATGAAGACATGATACGAAAGTTCAAAAGGGGATATTTCATTGACTGGAGAATAGGTAATGTACATAAGCAAAGCCTATATGATAAATTTGACTTCTATCTGGATACTGTAAAGCACAATGATCCCCGCATGATTGACAGAGAAGCATTTGAGGATGGTCTAACACAGCTTTTACAGCAGCCGTTTCGAACAGTACCGTTCTTCGATGAAGGACTCTGGGGCGGTCAGTGGATGAAGGAGGTTTGTGATGTAGAGGATAAAGACAGAATCAATTATGCATGGAGTTATAATCTTCTGTTCCAGGAAAATGAGGTAAACATCACATTTAAAGATATTTCAGTAAATATTCCAGGCTATACTTTGATGCAGCGTTTTCCAAAGCAATTGATCGGCGAAAAAGGCTTTGCCAGATTTGGTGCAGAGTATCCGATTCGTTATGATTTCCTAGATACGATGGAAGGTGGAAACTTATCCCTGCAGGTACATCCAAACCAGCAATATATGGTACAAAATTTTGCGATGCCTTTTACACAGGATGAAAGCTATTACTATCTTGACTGTGCAAGTGATGAAGAAACTTACATATATCTCGGTTTAACTGATGAGGCTAACCGTGAAGAGATGGAACGTGATCTCAGACTGGCATCTGAAGGAAAAATTGATTTTCCTGCTGAAAAGTATGCAAATAAGCTGCCAGCTAAAAAACATGATCACTTCAGCATACCGGCAGGTACAGTACATTGTTCCGGAGCTAATACAATGGTCTTAGAAATTTCCTCTTCACCTTGTATTTTCACTTTCAAATTATGGGATTGGGGAAGAATTGGTTTAGACGGACTTCCAAGACCTGTTCATATTGATCATGGTATGAAGAACATTCAATGGGATAAGCATACCAGCTGGATTAAAGAAAAATGTGCTTTTGATCCGGTATTGATAGAAGAAGACAGTGTACATAAAGAAGAACGTACGGGATTGTGTGAACTTCAATTTCTGGAATGCAGAAGAATCTGGATGACTGGAAAAACAACGCATTGCACAGATGGAGAAACCAATGCTCTGAATTTAATCAGCGGTAAGGAAGCTCTCATTGAAAGTCCGGAAGGACAATTTGCGCCATTCGTCATTCATTTTGCTGAAAGCGTATGTATCCCTGCAACCATAAGGTCTTATACGATTACACCATATGGAGAAAGTGAAGGAAAAGAAGTCGCTATCATGAAAACATTTGTCCGTTTCTAATATGAAACGACTATATCGTATTAAGCCGATTGGTCATTACCGGATATGGGGAAGTGATACACTGGGAGACCAATTCCATCTCACAAATCCCAGATCCATAGGTGAAATCAGCTGTGCCAGTGCGAATTCCTCATGTGATTGCGAGATATATGAGGAAGCGTATACCTTATCTGATTTTTATAAGAATCATCCTGAATATTTTCATCTGTCATGTAAACAATTTCCCCTGCGTATAAATATAATGGCAGCAAATGAGGATTTATCTATTCAGGTACATCCTGATAAAACATCCACAACAGACGCTCAGCCGGAAGCCTGGTATGTCATTCACAGTGATGGCTCCCGGTTATGTCTGGGGCACAACTGGCAAAAGAAACAGGATTTTCTGGATGCGGTTGCTCATCACAAGCTTCTTAATGGAATTCGCTATCTTCCCTGTGCCAGCAATGACTATTTCTATTTACAGCCGGGAACCGTACATGCGGTAGGTAAGGGATCTCTGATATACGAACTCACATGTCAATCTGATATCACATATCGGCTTTATGATTATGAACGAACAGATGAATCAGGACATAAGCGACCCCTGCATATAGAACAGGCTGCAAAGTATATATACTATCCGCAAGTATTGAAACAGCGCACACCGATACAATTGATACAAAGCAGAGATTGTATACAGACAGTATACCAAAATGATCCCGGCATCTTTACGTTAAAGAAAATAGAGCTGCATGGAGATACCACGATACACCATAAGGATTTCCACCTCCTAACGGTAATTGAAGGAAACGGCACGATCAACGACGAACATATAAACAAATGGGATACACTTCTTCAAATTTGTGATACAAAACTTCATCTATGTGGTGATATGACAATCATGGCAGCGAGCTTTAAAGAAGCAAAGACTTCCTGCATAGCCACATAACCCTATGTATGACATAACGATAGCGAAACACAACTCTATAGCATCTGCAAACAGTAAATGCGTTATCCAAACTATCCGTTTAATACTAAGCTGTATTTGCAGTTTTCCTATCAATAGTGCATGTATATAATGGGCAAAGTCTTTTGGAACTTACCTTACAAAATAAAACCCTGAAGTTATAGAGGACATAATATCCATAACTTACAGGGTTTTTATCTTATTCTTTACAGCAGAGATGCCGCTTCTTCGTCCACAATCAGAGTGAAATGAGGATGCAATGTCAGAATGGAGGCTGGCACATCCTGATCAACCACCTGTTCCAGCAGTGTTTTGATAATGCCTGCTTTTTTTACTCCGCTGGCAATCATGACGATATGTCTGGCACGCATAATACTGCGTGGACCCATTGTAATATAATACTCAGGAACATCTTCCTCAACATTATGAAACTCCGGCAAGATGCGTGCTTTTAAACGCTGATCATTTTCCACACGGGTTGTCAGATCACCAAATTTTGTCGTCTGTGGCAGATTACCGCAAAAGTGACCGTCTGCCCCTACTCCCAAAATCACCATATCAAGCCCACCGTCTTTTTCAATGCGCTCGTCCTGTGTCTGATAATTAAACTGATCGAGCTTATGAATCTGTTCTTCTTTTATGTGTGCAGGTGTAAAGAATGCATCCCGCAGACCGGATATCGTAACACCCTCACGGTCCTCTTTTCGATAGGGTATTTCATCAAAGTTATAGAAATGCACATGCTGAAACTGTTTTTTATCTTTTACCATAGGTACCAAAATTTCATACATACGCTGCGGTGTCGTCCCACCTGTTATCGAAAGATTTACTCGTTCCCTATCCTGATACATATAACTCATCACATAGCCTGCGGCTACCTGACTCATCTCTTCAACGTCTTTACCGATTATCATTTTCATTTTTATATTCTCCTTAACATATAATATTCATAATTTCCTGACCAGCAGATACTGCATGCTCTTTATCTTTCACAAACAGGTCGAGATACTGGTTGGCGTTCGTGATGATCATAATGACATCACTATTGTAGTTTTCTTCTTTTATTTTCGCCTGATCAAATCGTATTAAGGCAGTTCCCTTAGTAACCGTGTCTCCCAGCTGTACTTCAGAAGTGAAAAAGGCACCGTTTAAATTCACCGTATCAATTCCGATATGAAGAAGGATATCCACACCCTCACTGCTTCGGATACCGATTGCATGCAGTGTAGGGAACAGGGCGGTTACCTCACCATCCACCGGAGCATATATAACATCCTCCTCTGAATGGAAGGCAATGGTTTTTCCCATTTTCTCCTGTGCAAAGGTATCATCCGGCAGCTCCTTCACATCTGTAAAGCTGCCATTTACCGGACTGTACACGGATATGACCTTATCATCCATTGATGCTGTTATTGTAGGTTTTACGATTGCCTGTACTTCCTTGATATTTACGCTTCCATCCTCTTCGATCAGCTTATTTTTCAATAGAAAGATAATGGCCATTGTTACAGCAATGGAAACAGGCAGACCAATGGCAATTCCCATAAAGCCTTCTCCAAATGTTGCAGGGATGGTAATCAAAGAGGACATGACCATGGCATACTCCGCACCATTGAATGCCGCACAGATAGCAGCACCAATTCCTCCACCAATCATCGTTGCTATCATAGCAACCTTATATTTTACAATGATGCCATATAAACCTGGCTCTGTAACTCCCAGAAATCCTGAAATTGCTGCGGATAGAGATATATTCTTCATTTTTTCATTCCGCTTACGCAATATCAGATAGATAGCTAATGGCGCAGCAGCCTGTGCCATAGTACTCATATAATTCATAGCTCCAATTGTTGTGAATCCATAGGTAGCAAGCTGCTGAGATACGATTGCACGTACTGCATGATGCGTTCCTGTAAGAACGGTCAGCGGACGCAAGAAGCCAATCACAAATCCGGCGATAATCGGTGAGAAGCTGATTAGTGCCTGTACTCCCTCGGCAAGGTACTCACCGATATAAAATCCAAGTGGACAAATCATAACCAGAGAGACAGGTATGATGATAACCAGTGACAGCATCGGTGTAAAGATAACACTGATAATATCCGGGATATGCTTCTCAAAAAAGCGGTATACATAGCTTAATATCCAAACGGATAAAATGATCGGTATGACAGAGGCATTATAATCTAAATATGGCACACTGATAAAGCCGAAAACCTGAAAGCTTTCCAAGCCTGCATTGATGCCCTCATACATAGTCGGATGCATCATACTGCCGGCAACCGCCAACGCCATATATGGGTTTGTCTTAAACCGCTTTGCGGCAGATACGGCTAATAGAAACGGATAGAAATAAAACATACCATCCGATACGATATTCAATAGATTAAAGAGATTGCTTCCCCATTCAATCCATCCAAACTCCCAGAACATAAAGAGAAAGCCTTTGATCATACCTCCACCGATAATCGGAGGCAGACTTGGAATTAAAATGGAGGATATTGTCTCCAACAGATTTGATAGGAAGGATTTCTTCTCCTTTGGCCCTGTCTCCTTTTCTTCATCATTGAAAGCTGTTAATGCGGTAAGTGCCTGATAGACCTTTGTCACCTTACTGCCTACAATAACCTGAAACTGCCCGTTTTGTTCCTGTACCCCCAATACTCCCTCCAACTGCTCAATATACTTGACATCTGCTTTTTTTCTATCTTTTAAGGTGAATCGCAATCTGGTAACACAATGGGTCAGATTTTTAATATTTTCCTCTTTCCCTATATGATCCAGGATTGCTTTTGCTAAATCCTGATTTTTCATAAATGACTCCATTCCCCCGCACTTTGCGTGCGGACACAAATATTACACGAAGGTTGCTTCATACTACAAACTGGATTTTCTCTTTCACTATCTCCTATTGCATTTTCAGTAAACGGTTAATATGTAAGGTAAGATATAATTTTTCACTATCTGCTGATGTATTTTGATAAAGTACATCCATTTTGTCTGCAATACTTTGTGCACAGGCATATGCCTTTGGATATTTTTCCTGTACAATCTCCAGCAGTTCATCATTGATGGATTCCTCTATTTCAAAATTCAGCTGACGGATCAGATAATATCTTAAATGTGTTATGAAACGGGAGAACGATGTACTGTTCTGATCAATCGTACAATCAAAATATGTTTCTATATAGGAAACAATTTCTGCCATAACATCTGTCTGCTGTGAAACATCATATGCTTCGCTCAGTCCACCTAATGCATTTACGACATGCATTGTCAGAAATACGGCTTCTCCCTGTGGAAGGTCTACATGCAAACGTTCCTTAATCAGACGCAGTGCGTAGTAGCCAACTTCCATTTCTTTAGGATAAAACTGCTTGATTTCGTTTGCGAGAGGATGATCTATCAGCATATGCTTCTGCATGCGTTCCATTGTAAATTTTAGATGATCCGCAAGTGCAAACATCAGGTTTCCGGAAACCGGTTTACCCAGCATTTCATTTGCCTTAACAATGATTTCCTCACAGACATTCAGTGTTTCCATTGGAAGACTTTTTAACAATTTTATATAATAGACATCATCCGTATGCTCCTGTAATATAAAACGTTGTTCAATCAGCTGTTCATTCACATCATTTCCGGGATATACCTGAAATCCCAGACCTTTTCCGGTTACGATCATCTTTTGTGTTCCATCCTTGATGAGTACGACATTGTTGTTTATACGATTGATAACCTTCATAATGACACCTCTTTTTTTATGTGATCACATAGGAATTAAATAAATGGAATAAAAAAGACCCAAATGATTTATACTAAAAATCACTTAGGTCATGCCGGCATATTCCGTAACAAATCCTGGTTACTATTTAATTCATTTACATTCTAACAGACGCAATTTCTCTTGTCAACCACTTTCATCAGAAAAATGAAACCGCTTATATTTATAAATTACGGTTTTCGCAATCAACTGTAAGAAAGTTTATTCGTAGAAATTACTTTGATAACCATAGCTGGAAACATACCATTTCATACAACAGCAACTAGAAATCATATATAATATAAAATAATTTTATGCAGTCCGTCTCCGCTTATATTTCCTATGCGCGTTCCTTTATTATAATTTTTTATCACTGCAATTCATCGCAGTCATGCCCAGCTCAAGTCATTTTATCAGGCGTCATAAGCAATCATTTCTTTATCCTCACATCGCCTTTCACATTTCTCTTGTCATTTTTCTCGCCCGAACAATCAGAAAGCTTGGTTTGATAAACTCTTTTATCATACCCGGACATTCCTGCAGCGCATGTTCATCCGGCAGCGTTTCCACCATATCTTCTACAAAAAAACCAGTGTGTGCAAGCGTGGTGATGATGGTTCCCATCATGCGATGACAGTTTTCCACATTGTCGACATACCAGAAGCCGCTCCTCTTTCCTTCCCTTCCATAATCAGAAAAGGTATAGGAAATACAATCTCCATGCTCATCGTGATTATAGTGACCCTTTCCATCATAGGTCGCAGTTATAATTGGATGCTCCTGTGAAAACAGAAGGATGCCACCCGGTCGTAACAGCTTATAAATATCATGTACCAGGGCAGGGAAATCTTCAGCATAATGAAAGGCTAGAGAGCTGTACACAAGATCATAGCTATTGTTTAAGGTGCCAAGCTCCGCCATATCCATTCGCATATATGTAATTACAGGATGTGCATAGTTTCTTCTTGCTTCTTTCAGCATTTTTTCTGAGATATCGATCCCGGTTACATGTGCAGCGCCGTTTTCTGCAAAATGAAGACAGTTATGCCCATAACCACATCCGATATCCAATATCGCCTTACCTTTACTATCCGGCATCAGCTTCTGCATCTTTGGCTGCTCCATAAAATCATTATAGTTTTTCCTATGCAGACGTAAATCCATATACGCAGAAAAAAATTCATCATTATCGAAAATATTTTGCGTCATTTCACATTCCTCCTTCTTTCCTCTATGATTTTTCGTGACCGCTCCGCCTGTATTTTCAAAATGCCGTTTTTTTCTGCATATGCCTGAACAAACGCTTCACTTTTTTCACAGGTAAAGGCAGACATGCAAAGAAGCAGCTTCCACAGAATCAAAGAGTCTTTCTTCCATTTTTCAGCCAGCTGCAAAAGTGAATCACAGATTTGTGGTGAAGCGATATCCGGGTGATAAAAGGCCATAAACCCTATAGCGTCCAAAGCCTCACTTACTTTTGCTTTATCGTCACCTTCTGTAACAGCTACTAAAACAGAGGCTGTACATGGATTCATTTTTCCCATACAGCGCGCTATAATATCCCGCGGAAGTGGATAGGATTTTTTTGCGGATACTGTCTCGGGAACTGTTTTATACTGGTTTGTCCCTATCCTTCCCAGATACAGAGCCATTTTTTCAGCTGTTCTTTGATCACCTGCCTCAAGCGTTTCACAAATTGCTATCCGCGTGTATAAGCACTTCTCCTTTTCCAGCTGCTGAAGAAGCTCATCAGCAGCCTGCTCCACATCTTTTTTCAGGCTGATTGCTGCAGCACTTCTTATCCATGCCGTTTCATGTGATAGCAGAAGTATACGCTTCTTCACTTCCAAGGATGACAGCTCTTCTATATCATCCAATGATGCCTTTCCCCGCTTTCGCAATTGCTCCTCTGTACTTTTCATACACATACCCCCTTCGATAAAAAGACACCGTACAGTGTCTTTCAGCCTATTTGTTTTTATATTTTTTTGAAGTTTCCGTACTTACAACCGTATAAGTAAACATCTTATAGTTGTAAATGGTTTTTGTATATTCGATTGGATTATTATTCAAATCATACGCCGTATTATAAACAATCAGAGCAGGACCTGACTTTGCCTGCAACAGAATATGTGCGTCTTCACCGCGAATGCTGTCTGCCCGAATGTCATCTCTTGCCCATGATAAATCCAGGTGATAATGCTCATAGAAAACATCATATAAAGAAAAGCTTTCAAAGTTGAACATTTCAAGACCCGGACAGTATAATGCATTGATATGCGCATATTCTACAGCGATTGCTTCATCATTCGCATAACGGATCCTATGCAGAAAATAGACTTCATCCGTTTCCTTCAGATTCATTGCCTCACGTATATGCTCATCCGGTTTTATCCTTTCCAGATGCAGCACCTTACTATGGCATTTCAATCCTTTTCGCTCCATGAGTTCTGTAACGCCCAGTATTTCCTTGCTTCTTTGAATCATCAAATCCATTACAAACGCACCACGGCCACGATCAATGCGTACCACTCCCTGCTGCTCCAGCTTTTGCAGGGCATGTCGGATGGTCATTCTGCTTGCGCCAAAGCGCTCCTGCAGCTCCCGCTCAACAGGAAGCTTATCTCCCTGTTTATATATTTCCTGTCGTATTTCCTGATGAATCGCATCTGCAATTTCCAAATATTTAGGCTTACTCTCTTTCATTTACCTCACCTCATTGTATGTTAATCCTATTATAACAAATAAATCAGTATTTGTATGTACCTTACAGGATAATATATCTTGAGTAGCAATTGTCTATACAAAACATCCTTCATAGTGTATATTTATTTCCTATCAGCAAAGATATCATACTCACTTTACAGTATGGAAAAAGGCCCATCACACAACGATTGGACCTAAAGAAGCTTCTCTCACATCACATTGCAAGAACCTTATTCCATTTTTCTTCAATAACAGGAATCCCGTTTTTCCTATGCTCCTCCATCGTTTGCCACTCCGGTTCACCCGGAAATAAAACAGGCCTTGCTTCATCAATCGGCTTGGATGCCTTGATATAAGCGAGGATACCATCCACAATGGCATCGGTCTGCTCTTCAGTATTTGCCTTCGATGGGTCTATGGCAATCATCATCTGAGATAGTCCTATCTCATCTTCAAAGGTCCCGATTGTATGCACCGCATTCCCGGCTGTCAGCACACTTGCGATCATATCCAGTGCAATCGAAATCCCGCTCCCCTTCCAGAAGCCCATAGGCAGCACTCTTTTTGTTTTGTATATTTCACCGGGATCCCTTGTAATCTGTCCGCCGGTATCATATCCGCCAGGCACCGGAAGCTGCAGGCCCTTCAGCCTGTAATCCTCTATCTTTCCATAGGAGAACTGAGACATTGCACAGTCGATTACAACATGCTGCCCATTGCTGCGCGGAATTGCAAATGCCAGTGGATTATTTCCAATTCTCTGATCCTCACCACCCCATGCAGGCATATTCGGCTTTGTATTTGACCAGCAGATACCGATGCACCCGGCATCCGCTGCCTGAAACCCATAGCTCCCACCACGCATCCAGTGATTGTTATTGGCCAGTGCTACCATACCAATGCCATACTGCTTTGACAGCTCACAGGCTCTTTCCATAGCCTGTCTGGCATTCAGGGGACCAAAACCGCGATGTCCGTTCCAGCGTTCATACGCTCCAAGCTGTAGCTCACAGGTTGCCTTGATATCAGGATCTATTCCTCCCTTCTCCAAATACTCCACAACCTTTGGAAAACGATTCAGTCCATGCGAATAGACCCCTGCCAGACTATTCTGTGCAAAGATTGCCGCAGCAGCCTCTGCTCTGTCCTCCTGAAACCCCTTCTTCGTTAAAACACGTTTGAATTCCTGCAGCATTGTATCATAGCTTACACGCATAATAAGTTCATTCCTCCTCACGGTACTTTGATAGTTGCGTTTCCTGGTTTCCATATATGGTTCTATGTACTCGCTCTATGTTCTTAGTTGCTCTTAAACAAGCACGGTTGTCAGCCCATGATGATTTCCTTTAGCTGATCTCCTTCATTTTTATAGAAATCCTTAAGGATACGCAAATCTGTTCCCAGTGCAAAATCACGAACGCCAAGCTCATAATAATAGGCCGCATCCGCCGCATTCCGTATTTCTACACGGATGCGTTTTCCATATCGAAGTGCTGTTTCGATTACATATTTTTCAACCTCTTTGACCTCATCCGGATGTGCGCTTTTATCAAACCCGGAATTCATGGAGAAATCAGCAGGACCGAACTGCAGGAAATCGACCTCCTCCACCTGACAAATCTCTTCCAAATTGTGTACTGCCTCAACCTTTTCTATCATAAAGCCCTTAACGATATCACAAACATCCCGTGCGTAATCCATCTGACTGGACAGATTGGCATTGCGTATCCAGCGTCTGTTCACAAAGCCAAGAGCGCCTCCATCCGGTGTAGCCGGTGTAATTTGCCGGATGGTCTCTCTCACCTCTGCCGCTGTTGTATGATCGGTGAACAGGATTCCCTCAAAACCGGATGCCATAGCCTTTTGCGCCACATATATACGATTGTGATAGTCCGGCTTTATAATCATGGAAATATTGTGCAGCTCTGCTGCGCGTGCCATGTTCTCCAGGTCGTAATGGTCAAATGGGGCATATTCCGCCAGGAATTCCACATAATCATACAGCTCGTTGCTGCCGATGATTTCAATAAGCTGCGGCCATGTAAAATCGATACGGGTTGCGATGATTACTTCTTTTTCCTTTAATTTCTTTCTTAACTGATTTATCATATTGTTTTACCTTTCCTGCAGAGCTCTTCTGCTATCGTTACTTTTTGATTCTTTAACACTGTGTGCGATATCCCTGCTGCCATGGTAATCAGACGCATCAGCTGGTAACCGGTTTCCTCCAGATATTCCTCTGTATGTGCCAGTGCCTCATGGAGTGGATAGATTCCCTGCTGTATGGTGAAAATGCCTTGAAAATATGCAGTAAGTGCTGCACAATCCACTTCCCTCTGCCCGCATACGGCAAGCACAGGAATGCCTTCCTTCTTCGCTGCCTGCGCAATACGTATCGGAAGCTTTCCCTGCAGGGTCTGATGATTCATCTGTCCCTCTCCCGTAATCACCAGATCTGCTGTATGCAGTCTTTGCTCCAGACGGACATAACGGTTGATCAGCTCATAGCCAAAGGTTAATTCCGCACCGAGTATGTGCAGTCCTGCAGCACAGCCGCCACCTGCACCGCAGCCTTCCTGCATAAGATTTCTTGCACTTCGCTGCTCCAGTAGATGAAGCTGCTGTTCCAGCTTGTGCATCTGCATGGCATTTGCCCCCTTCTGTGCAGAATAGGTAAGCACACAGCCCTCTTTTCCATACAGTGGTGCACAAACATCACAGCCTATGAGAAGTTTCATATCACCGAGCTTCTTTCTTACGGTATGAAAGGCTTCTTCATCCCAGTGATCAAAAGCAAACAGTGGATTGCAATCGTCAGGCAGCACATTTCCCATTTGGTCATACAGCCTGATGCCCAGTCCCTGTAGGACACCAAGACCACCATCGGTTGTGATTGTTCCGCCGAGAAACAGCAGTACCTTGTGAATGGCATGGCCGTGCAGCTGATTAAGAAGCTCACCGAGTCCATAGGTTGATGCAGTGGCAGCAGTGGCACTGGAAACCTCGCAGTTATGCAGCCCGAAGATATCCGCAGCCTCCACAGCACAGCACAGGCTTTCCTCCTCTTCAAATAGCAGTGTGCGCACGGTTATTCGTTGATGAAAGGCATCCCGGCATTGCCAAGTCCTGTATTCCCCCTTTACACAGGCTGCCAGTGCATGGACGCTGCCCTCTCCTCCATCCGCTACACTGCAAACCGTCGTCTGATGTCCGCTTGTCCGCAAGATTCCTCTTTCCAGAGCCTTTCCTGCTCGTTCAGAGGACAGCGCGCCTTTGAATGAATCCATCGCTATTAGAACGTTCATGTTCATCTCCTTTCCCCTTACAATATAATTCTAATATGCAGATAGGAATAATCATATGTGTTATAATACAAATATAACCATGATTTTATTACATATTTTTGTGTTATAGAACAGGAGAACTTATGAAAATTTCTGAAGAGCTAGCAAAGATTATCGTTGATAATATCCATGAAGTCATCCCTGAGGAAATCAATTTCATAAATGCGGACGGTCTGATTATCGCCAGCACAGATCCAAAGCGTATGCATCGTCTGCATACCGGCGCGCTCAGTGTTATTCGAAACCGCGAGCAGCTGAGCGTGCAAAACGATACACAATATTACGGTGCACGTAAGGGAATCAATATGCCGGTATTCTTTGATGATGAAATTATCGGTGTGATTGGCATTACAGGTGAGGAACAGGATGTTATCGGCTATGCGAAAATCCTGCAGAAGATGACACAGATTCTTGTCAAGGATGCATATTATCGTGACATCCGTCATCAGAAGCGTTCCAGTGACAGGATTCTGATTGAGCGGGTGCTGAGCGGGAATTTTGAGAATGAATCCTTATTTCAAAATGACAATCTGACACAAAGGAGTCCAAGACTGATTGTATGTGCAAGGATTGACGGACAGCTGAAGGATGAGCAGATCGACCGTATACACCGTCTGCTGGAGGCTGTTCCCTTTTCCACCTATATTGAGAAAAAGGCGTTATATGTGCAGGAGCTGATTTTCATTATCCCTGCACAGAACAGGATGTATATCCAGCAGTGGATTGGCAGTATCCGGGAGATATGTCCGCATGCGATTTTCTGGGGAATCGGCACTGTGACTGAGAAAATCAGCGATTTGCCGCTTTCGTATAGCAGAGCAAAAACAGCTGCCCTCTGGGGCAGCCGGATCAGCGGACACAGGGTTTCCTGTTATGAGGATATCGGGGTCGGTATGCTGCTGCCGCATATCAATGAGCTGGAGAGAGCATATTACCTGAAGCATCTATTCAAGGATTGCAGTGCTGAGCGAATTGCGGAAATCATGATGGTTTTATCCCTGTATGAGGAGCATAACGGCAGCATTCTTCATTGTGCAAAAGCCTGCAATATGCATCGGAACTCCTTTCAGTATAAGCTTCTGCAAATACGCAAGCAGACCGGTCTGGATCCGAGAAGCCTTCATGATTATGTGCTGCTGAAGCTTGCTGTTGTGCTGTACCAATTTCAGCAAAATACACCGCATTCCTAAACGAAAACCTGTTCATGCAAATGATATTTATGAGAAAAGCACGCCTTGACTCTTTGGAGTTCCTGCGTGCTTTTATTCTTGTGGGTAATCTGTTCATATCTTTATATTCACTTCTGGTTCGATTATCACAGGTGAAAGTCTTATCATACTTAATCTATAATCAACAGGCTTATATGCTGTTTAAAGCTACCGCTTGAACATCCCTATTGATTGGATAATTCTCCAGAGTATTACACAGAATAATACGATTTTCAATCTGATATAGCGACGATTTCAACTGATCAAATCCCTTTACATCACTTGCTTGAAAAGAAACACCCTGTTTTATTTCTATGAGTGAAAGCCTTCCTTTATAAAGAAGGACAAGGTCAATTTCATTTTGTTTACTATCCCGATAATAATATGCATGAAACGGCTCCTTATTATTTAAAAAGGTTTTTCTTATTTCATTCACTACAAATGTTTCAAAAAAAGCATCGGATAAATTGGAAATACGCAGAGTTTCGGGATAATTCATCTTTATCAAGTAAGCTGCAAGACCTGTGTCACTGAAATACACCTTACTTGATTTTACAACACGCTTCATTATGGATATATCATTATACGGTTGTAGAAAATATATCAAACCGGTAGATTCCAATATAGAAAGCCAATGCTGTATCGTGTTACTGCTTACTTGCAGTTTTCTGCTCAGGTCAGAAGAATTGATCTGCTGACCTGTAAGAGCAGCAAGATATTGAAGGAAATCATGAAATTTCAGCTTATCCTTTAGGTGTATCAGTTCACTGATATCTCTGTCAATGTACGTATTCACATAATTCTCATAATAGTCAGGCACCGCTTGATATGTCCGATATAATTCCGGATACATACCCTTTGTAATCAGTTCAAATACATCTTTTGCACTTATTTTTATACTATTCTGATACATTGCTATGCGATTTTTTGAAGGTACAAACGGTATGGTTTCTCTACCCAGAATTTCATCCAGCCCCAGAGGCCTCAAATATAACGTATACGTATGAAAAGCTCCTTTTCAAGTATACCCATAAAAGAGTCCTGTCATCACCATTCTCTTTCCTGTTGCTTTATTATATGAAAAGGACTGGTTCCATCGCTTGAACCAATCCCTTTTCACCTTTATAAGAAATTATCTTTGTTCTTAGTAGTAATATTTCACTTTGTCATTCGATTTGAACAGACGAATCTTTTCCTCAACGACTTTTCCACATGCTTCCATTGCTTCCGGATAGATTTCCAGAGGTTCACGATAACCTGGATTTTCATTCAGAGTCTTGCGGCACTGTGTATAGAATGCAACCTTGATATCACTGGAGATATTGATTTTACAAATGCCATTATCAACTGCTGCTGCAATCTCTTCGTCTTTATTGCTGGATCCGCCGTGCAGTACCAGTGGTACATCCACCTTGCTGGTAATGTCTTTCAGAATATCAATACGCAGCTCCGGTTTCATATCCTTTGGATAAATTCCGTGAGCTGTACCGATAGCTACGGCAAAGGTATCAATTCCTGTGTCCTCAATGAACTGCTTTGCTTCTTCAGGAACCGTATAGATAACCCCCTGTGTTCCGCCCTCAATTGAATTACCGGTTGTACCGATGGTTCCTAATTCTGACTCAACGGATACATTGGCGATATGTGCGGTTTCCACTACTTTTTTTGTGACAGCCACGTTTTCCTCATAAGGCAGTGTGGATGCATCAATCATAACAGATGTCATACCTGCACGGATGGCGCGTACTGCTGTTTCATAAGAATCCCCGTGATCCAGATGGATACATACAGGCACATCGGTCTGTGCTGCTTCATAAATCATAGCCTGAATCTGTGCATCTCCTACAAAGTTAAATTCATCCGGACTCATTTCCAGAATAACCGGTGAATTTAATTCCTTTACTTTTTTCATAACAACCTTTAACAGCTGATCGCTTCCGATGTTGAATGCAGGTATTGCAAAATGATTTTTCTGTGCAACTGCAAGTAAATCCTTCATATTCATTAACATAAGTTTAGCTCCTTCTTCCCTTACAGGGATTTTCCTTCCGATTTTGATAATCTGATGTAATGCCTGATAATCTCGCGACTATCAATTTCAACCTGATGCATCATGACCCAGTAATTGATGTTCGGGTCTTTTTCCAGATGCTTTTTAATACTGTCAACGTTGGCATTCATGAAATCACAGCCGACATTGATTTTGTTAATACCGTATTTTACACAATTTTCTATGTTTTTATCCCCGGAGCCGGAACCGCCATGCAGTACCAGCGGCATTTTGGTAAGCTCCTTGATTTCCTTCAGGCGTTCAAAGTCAAATTCAGGAACATATCCCTTTGGATAGTTTCCATGAGAGGAGCCAAAGGAGATAGCCAGTGCATCAATACCGGTTTCCTTTGCGAAGCGCAATGCCTGCTGCGGATCTGTCTTCATCGCATCATTTGTATAATTGCCGCCTTCACTTCCACCCATGCATCCGATTTCCCCTTCTACGGATGCGTCGAATTGCTTAGCAAATTCAACAATTTCCTTCGTCATTTTAATATTGCCTTCCAAATCGTAGCGGGAGGCATCCACCATAACACTGGAATATCCGTCATGCAGGGCTTTTTTCAAATATCCGATTTCTTCCCCATGATCAAAATTTAATGCAACCTCTATACTCGAGCGCTGCGCCAGCAGCTTTACGATCGGCGCAATCAGCTCGCTGTCACAGTGATTCACCATATGCTCCTGAACGATATTCACAATGATGGGAGCTCTTAAATCCTGCGCTGCACTTATGACAGCTCTTGCTGTTTCTATATTAAAGCAGTTGATTGCCATGACTGCATAATTTCCTTCGTTGGCTCTTTGCAGCATGCCTTTCATTGATACATACATTGCGATCCCTCTTTCTTTTTATGAGAATGTGATGCCGGAAAGATCCATTTCCTCTTCGACCTCTTCCACCTGAACTTCATCAGCGTCTGTTCTCTTCTTTTTGATAAGTACCAGCAGAACAGCTGTCACACACGTACCGGCCAGCAGTGCGAGCAGGGCTGCGAATGGATTGGTCATGGCCGGGATAACGAAGACACCGCCGGATGGCACGGCACTTCCCACACCCAGAGTAAAGCTGATAGCGCCTGTCACACCACAGCCGATGGAGGTACAGATAACCGTACGAATCAGGTCATTCATAGCAATCGGGATAACACCCTCGGAAATCATGCACAGTCCCATCGGGAAGGCAACCTTGATGTTTTCAACCTCAGTCGATGTATAGATGCGTTTTTTGATGAATTTAGAGATAACAAGGGATAAGGTGATTCCAAGTGGCGGAACCATGGCGGCAAGCACCTTGATTGCTTCCGGCTCCAGAATTCCTTCCAGCAGTAACCCGTCGCAAATAAGATTTGGAACCTTGCTGATCGGACCACCGAAGTCCAGACAGCCAAGGGCACCGATGATAAAGCCGTACAGAACCTTAGAGCTCTGATCCAAGCCTGTGATGAAGTTTGTCAGACCTTCTGTTAACCATACGATTGGTGTACCGATTACAAAGTACATCAGTAATCCTGCAATGATGGAAGATAATGTCGGAATGATCATCATCGGCATCAGTGCCTCTGCCCAGTGTGGAACCTTCAAATGCTTTCTGATGAACAATGCGATATAACCGACAATGTAACCTCCGACCATACCACCCAGGAATCCAGCTCCCAGGAAGGAAGCAATCTGCCCCATCAGGAAACCTGGAGCAATACCCGGACGATCTGCGATTGAATAAGAAATATAACCTGCGATAAATGATGGAAGAAGACCCATTCCCAATACACCGAGTGATGTCAATGCACTAGGAATCGTCATCTTGCTTAAATCTGTAACTACCTCTCCACCCATCAGATTTCCGATAGCGATCAGCAGACCGGAAGCAACTACCAGCGGCAGCATATAGGAGATGGCGGTAAGAGCATGGCGTTTCAGCTCAGCACCAAATTTTTTCATAATCCTTTTTCCTCTCTTTCTTTATTTGTTTAATTCTGCTTCAATTTTTTGAATCAGCTGCTTCGGTGCCTTCACACACACATTGGTAGGAACCTTTACTGTCTTTTTCCCCTCAAAGCGCTCCGTACCTGTAATGGCGATGTCAATGGCAAGAATGACAACATCTGCGGCTTTGATCTGTTCCGCTGTTAATTCATCCTCAGTACCGATCGTTCCCTGTGTTTCCACATGGATTGTGTGTCCCATACCTTCCGCAGCTCGAATGAGCTTTTCTTTTGCGATATACGTATGAGCGATTCCGGATGTACAAGCTGCAACTGCAACGATATTCATTTGTACGTCCTCCTTTCTTTAACTGTCTATATTATAAAATGTTTCCGACATTCCTTCCGATTCATTGTGGTATTTTTAATACTGCCCTTTTTTTCTTTTCTTTGAAACAGATGGGAAGATAAATGTGGTACTTTTTATTTTCCCGCAAATATCTCCTTTAATTCTTCTACATTTTCTACCTGCAGCAGACGTTCGACAGCCTCATCATTTCCCAGCTTTCTGGCGATATCCGCCAGTAACAGCATGTGGTTGCGCGCATACTCATGATCATTGCTTACCGCAAACAGGAAAACCAGACGAACCCCCTTATCATCCAGTGTCTCCCATTCAATCTCATGCTTCAGCTTTGCGATTGCAATCCCGACCTGTGTAACGGAATCACTTTTTCCATGGGGAATAGCGATATAGTTACCGATTCCTGTCGTACCTTCACTCTCGCGCAGATAGATATCCTTTTTAAAAGCCTCCACATCTGCGATATATCCTGCATCCTTCAGCTTACCTGCAAGTAAAGTCAGTACCTCTTCCTTATTTGCTGCCTCTGCGTTTAAGTCGATAATTCTCTCATCCAATACATCTATTAGTTGCATATCATGTTCCTCCTCGTTTATTTTTTATGATATTACATGGTAAAGCTATATTTTATAATGTATACTTCTGTCAGCTACTGTATCAAATAGCGGTACAGCTCCAGATTTGATTTTTTACTGCGTATGATTTTTACCTTTTCATCCGTTTCTATCAGCGATATATATTGTTTATAGAACGACTGTATTCTTCGGATCTCCTCATGTGTGGACATTTTAAAGCCCAATAGGAAGATGACATCCACACGATCATCATCCCAGACGATCGGCTCCGGTAATACCGCAATCGCGACATGGGATTCATTTACTTCACTCATTGCCCCATGGGGAAGTGCCACACGGTTTCCGATACTCGTCGTTGTCGCTTTTTCCCGCTCCATGACGGAATCATAAAACTTTCCGGTCACATAGCCCTTCAGCTCCATGCGCTCACACATGTACTTCAACAGCTCTTCCTTCGTATCAAAGGGCGTATTGATAAACATGAGCTCGGGAGAAAACAGCTGAAAGCAGATCGGCTCAAAGGGATTGATTTCTTCTGACACTCGAAGATTCAGATTATCCATGAAATTCCGAAGCATACCGATCCCCGTATCACTTAACAGATTCGGTATAACGATGACACGCTTGTCCGTTTCCTTTAACAGCTTGGAGCTTATGATAATATCCTCATCCGGATGCTCATACAGCTTGAAATCATGATGACTGATGACCTTCAGATTGCTGATTTCCGGCACGGTTTTGCGAATCCGCTCGCTTAACAGCTGTGCATGTCCCAGATTGCCTTCCGCAAGGAGAATAGCACTGTAACGCTGGTTTCTTCTTTCCAAAGCTGACTGAATATAGAGTACGATATATCCCAGCTCATCCTCTGTAATCTGCAGACCGAACGAATTTTCAAACATCATGGAAATCGACCATGCCGCACGGAAGACCGTCTTGTATTCGGTCTTTATAAAATTCACAAGCGAATTGCTCTGTGGAGAGCCGTAACGCAGGCGGAAGATGGTTGGGCGCATATGGAAGATGAGACTTTCCCGCAGCTTGCTGTCATTTGTCAGATCCACTTCCAGAATATTTCCGATTGTAACCAGCATTTCGTCGATAAAATTCAATATCTTCTGATCATATTTTGAGATATTGGAAATCATATCCACCGCATTGTTAATGCCGATGAATTTCGAGCATAAAATCTGTGTTGCCAGAAACATGACATCCTCATTGGAGAAGATTACATGCATCTTCTCATGCAGCTTTTTGAAAATAGCGATTGTAAACGGATATTCGTTATAGCGCTCCAGAATTTCCTGATCCTCCTGTGCAATGCGAAGCGGTGTACTGAAATCCTTACGCTGATATGCCAGACAGCAGTAAATGAGTATTTCGTAAAAGGAAGTATCTGTGAAACGATAATTCCATTCATTTTCCGTTTCGATAATCGCTTTTTTTATTAAATCAATATCAATATTGGAGAAAAACTCCTGTGTCTGTCTGCGTGTTTCATCCAGATCATGATCGAGCATAATATAGTCCTTCAATGCGATTCGATAGCTTGTTTCATCATATTTCAGCGAACATCCGCGGCTTCGTTCGTTATTGATTTCAATACCGTACGGCGCAAGCCATTTTTCGCAGTCCTTAATCACCTTCAATACGGTTGGCGGGCTGAGATACAGCTCCTCTGCCAGCTTCTGTGTCGTGATGGTTTCTCTGGGCATCATACGAAAGAATATCTGCAGTGTTTCTCTGACTCGCTGTGTAGCGTCATAGCCTACACTGAAATGTTCCGCACCATCCAGCAATCGCAGCATTTTTTCCTTCTGCTGTTCATCCATATTCAGCCAGATACCGACACGCGGCTTCTTTTCAATCGTACCAAGCTGGTTTTCCTGTAGATAATTTTGTAAATGCTCCAGTTTATTTCTGGTTGCTTTTTCTGAAAGAGCAATCATGGAAGCAATTTTACCTGTTGCGACAATGTCACCCTGTACCAGTATTTTCAATATTTCCTTTATATAATAATTTTCTTTTTCAGACTTCATAGACACCTCCTTTGTCTGCAGCTTCTACACTTGTAGAAATGCAAGACAGGCTGCTCCGAGCAATCCGCTGTCTTCACTCAGGTTTGTTTTCACTACCTTTACCAGTGGCCGGACATTCGGATACACCTTTGTTTTCACCCTCTGTTCCACATCCTCAACAAATCCCGGTATCTTGATTGCGACACTGCCTCCCAGAATGACAATTTCGGGATCGACAAACGCATAGATTATGGCGATTGTATTCGCAAGATATTCCTTAGCATCCTCCATGATATCAATGGCTGTCTGATTCTGTGAGCATGCGAGCGTATACACATCTCCGGCATGCTCAACATCCAAGCCGGCTTCTCTTGCGCGTGTTGTAATCGCCGTTCCGCTGCAGATGGCTTCCACACCACCGGGATAGATGGAGCCATGATGGGGACCGTTTCTCCACAAGGGAATGTTTGCGATTTCATGCGCAAAGCCATGCGCTCCCTGATAGATTTTTTTATCAATGACAAGACCTGAGCCAAGACCCGTGGAAATGGTCAGAAACTGCACATAGGAATATTCCTTTCCCTGCCCCAGCACAGCTTCTGCAAGACATGCGAGATTCGCATCGTTTTCCAGAAAGACAGGCACCTGTAAACGTGCACCCAGCTCTCTGCTTACCGCAAGGCCATGCCATCCCCCTTTTAAATTGGGAGTGTCCAGAATAATTCCCTGTTTCAAATCCAATGGACCCGGGCAGGATAAACCGGCTCCTGCAATAGCCACGGAAAAGCCCTGCACCGTGTCCTGAATTTTTTGAAGTGTTGCCTGTGGGTTGTTTACATCTGTAGGAAACTGTAATCTTTCCACAATCTCATATAAGTCATTGATCAGTGCGATTCTTGTATTTGTACCTCCGATATCAATTCCTGCTGTATACAATCGTATCCCTCCTTCATTTATTTACACGTTAAGAATATCACGAACTCTTTATTCCCTCAAAAAAATATGGGGAATATAAATGAGGTAGTTTTTCCTTTTTGTCATTTTTCAAAAGATACATAAAAAAGACCCGTTTCTACAAAAAAGCCAGTCCGCTATGATAGCTAAGGGACTGGCTACTATATTATATATACCTAGGCAGATTTTATATAATATGATTATTTTTTAATGATACTTTCATTCCAGTGTTCGTTTGGTGCTACTTCCAGCAAATCAGCTACCGTAGCCGCCACATTGGATAAACCAAGCTGCTCATCCTGCTTCAACTCTACATCAGCACCATAGATGATAAAAGGCACTTTGTTCAGTGTGTGTGATGTCTTCGCCTTTACAGGGGCATCTTCCTTTTTCTTCTTTTCATACATTTCATCGGCATTTCCATGATCAGCGGTCACAATAAGTATACCGTTAACTGCATCAACAGCCTTCTTTACACGAGCCAGCTGTAAATCTACAGATTCCACACCGATCACGGTAGCTTCAAAGTTTCCTGTATGTCCAACCATATCACCATTTGGATAGTTTGTACGCAGGAAATCATAGTTTCCGGATTCTATTGCAGCACACAGAACATCTGTGATTTCTGCAGATTTCATCCATGGACGCTGTTCAAACGGAATTACATCGGATTTGATTTCAACATAATCTTCCAGCTTTTCATCCAGCTTTTCAGAACGGTTACCATTCCAGAAGTACGTCACATGTCCGAATTTCTGTGTTTCACTGATTGCATATTCACGGATACCGTGCTTGCACAGCTCTTCCGTCAATGTATACTTGATTTTTGGAGGATATGTCAGGAAATTATGAGGGATGTTCAGATCAGCATCATACTGCAGCATTCCGGCAAACATCAC
Organism: [Clostridium] innocuum; assembly: GCA_012317185.1. Lineage (NCBI taxonomy): Bacteria > Bacillati > Bacillota > Clostridia > Eubacteriales > Clostridiaceae > Clostridium > [Clostridium] innocuum. The sequence goes on from CP048838.1 coordinate 4,586,616, forward strand.
CTTCGGCATTCTGACACGGTCGAACTTGTCAAAGCTTTCATCTCCGTCAAACGCCAGAGAGATTTCCTGTGCGCGGTCACCACGGAAGTTGAACAGTATAACGCTATCTCCATCCTCAATCGTACCGACCGGCGTTCCATCCTTCGCGATAACGAATCCAGGCAGATCCTGATCTACTACACCGGATTCTGCACGATAGGTTTCAATTGCTTCCTTAGCAGACGTAAATTCTCTTCCTTCTCCAAGAACGTGCACATGCCATCCCTGTTCAACCATTGCCCAGTTCGCTTCGTAACGGTCCATGGTAATGGTCATACGGCCGCCACCACTTGCAATGCAGGCATGGAAGCTGTCATCGTTCAGCTCAGCCATGTAAGCTTCTATATCATCTACATAGGTCAATGCGCTTGTTTCCGGAACATCACGTCCATCCAGTAATGCATGAACACGTACTTCCTTAACACCATCTTCCTTTGACTTTTTGATTAAAGCCTTCAGATGGTTGATGTGAGAGTGCACGTTTCCATCAGAAAGCAATCCGAGAAAATGCATCTTTCCATCCTTACAGTTATTTACAAGTCCGCTCCAGGTTTCTGTTTTAAAAATTTCGCCTGTTTCAATATTTTCATTTACCAGCTTTGCTCCCTGAGAATAAATCTGTCCGCAGCCAAGTGCATTGTGCCCTACCTCGCTGTTTCCCATATCATCGTCTGTAGGAAGTCCAACTGCAAGACCATGTGCCTTGATTTCTGTATGCGGGCTGTTTTCCCACAGGTTGTCTAATGTTGGTTTATACGCTTTTTTTACGGCATTTCCAAACTCGGAATCACTGATTCCCACACCGTCCATAACCACTAATACTACTGGTCTTTTACTCATTTTCAATACCTCCTGTATTCCCTAATAATATAACACTTTTTGCTGATTTTAGGAATCCTTTTATCTCAATTTCAAACGTTTATATGAAATTGTCACATGCATCTACAGGTATTTCCCAAGATAGGAATCCACCTTTCTCCAATAGGCCAACGGATCGATTTCTCTGCTCTTTCCGTGTCCGGCACCCTTTACAATCATAAGCTCTTTCTCACCGGCAGCTGCCTTATATAGAGGATACACCATATCTGTCGGAACGAAATCATCCGCATCCCCGTGAATGAACAGCATAGGGATCTTTTTCTTTTTTACTGCGGCTAGCGCATCCGCATCCTTTAAATCATAGCCTGCACGAAGCTTAGTCACAAAATTTGCGGCATCCAGTGCAGGAAAAGACGGCAATCCAAACAGATCATCCAGCTGGAAGCTGAATTCATCCCAGGCGCTTGTATAGCCGCAGTCTTCCACTGCGACCTTTACAGCTTTGGGAAGCTGTTCATTTCCACTCGCCATCATGACCGTGCTGGCTCCCATAGATACTCCATACAAGGCAATACTTGCTGCACTGTCCTGCTTCAGAATATACTTCGACCATTCAACAATATCCTCACTGTCCCATGCACCCATACCGATGGAATCACCTTCACTTTGTCCGTGTGAGCGAAGATCAGGCACCAGAACGCGATAGCCCTGTTCCGCAAAATGGTTTGCAACCTCTGCCATGTTTTTTGCTTCGCTGATGTAGCCGTGAACGACAATGATCCATTTATTCCCGGTTTGATTGATTTCATAAGCATGCAGCCTATAGCCGTCTTTATTTTTCATCCAGACATCCTTTGTATCACGCGCCATCATTTCATTATAGGAATCCTTTGATGCCTGTGCTGCTTTGGGATCCTCCTCTTCATTTCCAAAAACAACGCTTTTATCACTATGTGCATCAATCGCCAGTGTATAGAAATAATTACCGGCAAATCCAAGACCGCCCAATACCAGAATCAGCAGACTCAGGCCGATTCCAATAATTACTTTAGTTCTCTTTTTCATATCATCACCCCATTTACTTTTATAATCAAACTTTATTATTATAGCAGACATTATCTGAAAAGCAAGCAAATGAAGTATGAATTGTTACGAAACACCGGAAAGCCGGAAAAAGCTTATGATGTGGTACAGAATGGAGTTAGCTGCTTTCTTGCATGGCACGAATATATCATACAGAAGATTCTCATATCACATGAAAAAGCTCTTTGCGAATTTATTTTCTCTTTTGACACATATAAATTTCGATAATATATACACGAATAGTGGATTATTTAGGAATTCAGTATCTTCCATACGTATATAGGTGTGTAAGGCGCCCTTACAGAATGGAGGACATAAAAATGTCAAACACAATAAATCAACTCAGCTACAGCAATGATCTATTTTTTAAGTACACCCTTTCCCGTGAGGATGAAGGCTCTGTGTACGCCCGCAACACCATTATTGAACGTGTTACCGGAATCCGGGTAAAGGAAAGCACCGTACTCAATCCCAACCTGGATCCGGGCATCATTGGAAAAAAGCGCATCATTCTGGATGTTCATGTGAAGGATGAACAAAACCGACATTTCAATATCGAGATGCAGACGACCTATAAGGGAATAGCGGAAATGATGCGCTTTGAATTTTACGGTGCCAGAGCATTGAACAATCAGCTGAACAGCGGTAAGAAGTACAAGGATTTAAAGCCGGTATATCAGATTATTTTCATTGACGAGTATGCATGGAACAACAGAAATCTGATCAATCAGTATCAGATGCGCAATGAGCAGGGAGAGAATGAAAGCTACTATCCGCTCATCCTTCGCACCTATATTCATATGCCGGCAATCAATGATATCGTGAAGGAAAAGGAATTACAGAGGCTGAATGACTTTGAACAGCTGGTATACCTGTTTGAAAATAATGAAAAAAATGATATACTGAAGTCAAAGGAAAGGCTGGTGAAGGTATTCGTGGATAAGTACGAGGAAATGCAGAAGGATGATGAGCTGTGGTCAACCGCAATGGCCATTCAGATGGGAGAAGCACGTTATCGCTATGGCTTGGAGGACAGCTTTGAAGAAGGAAAAATCGAAGGGGAGAAGATTGGTATACAGAAAGGGAGGATATCGCTGTTACGCAAGCTGCTAAAAAGTAAATATCACGAGGATTGCTCAGCCTGGCTGCTCTCTTTGAATGATGAACAGATTGAAGCCGTATCCAGCCTGATACTGGTCTGTAATTCTTTTCAAGAGCTGAAGAATCAGGTTATGATAATAAAGTAATACATACAATCCCAAACAAGAAACTGTTTTATGAGCATTTTCTTCTGATAAAACAGTTTTTTTCTCTTTCACTCTCAAATATATAAAGCTATAATAAAACCCTGTTCATACACTTGAACCTGTCCGCTTCCCTTCAGTATGCTCTTTATCTTGAGCTATACACGTATATCGCGTAGGAAGAAAAAAGCAACATTATCCGGCTTCCCAATTCCTGAAGCAGCACAGGCCTTTTCCAGGACTGCAGGGAGGATAGCCTATTTCTTAATTCATCAGCCTATGTTGGTATACAGGAGTTAATAATCAATAACTTCATTGCTTAAAAGCCGGTTTCCCAGCAGGTGCCCGACACGAAAACCTATCGTACATGCAATAAAAATGGAGGCTGGAGTAAGCCAGATACAGAAGTAATCCTTATAAAACAGCACGAACCAAAAAATACATATCCAAAGCAGATATGTATTCAGAGTATTCTTGAAAATGCCAGAATCAGAAACAGAACTCCACTGACCCAGGACAGCCTGCATTCTTTCAGCGACAGTACTTTGCCGCCTAAAAAGGATCCCCCCAGAATAGCCAGTATACCGACGCAGAAGCTGATGACCAGTACCGGCAGAGGCTGTACAATACTGATTCCCAGTGCAAAGCCGCTTGCCAGCGAATCAATCGACAGAGCCACCGCCAGATACAGTGCCTCCTTCAGGGAAAGCAGCTTGCTGTTATCCGCATCTGCCTTGGTTTCATCCAGATAGATGTCCAGAACAAACGATATTCCACTGTATTCAAAGCTCAGCTTTTTCCGTTTATAGGTACCGAGAAACGACTTGATGGTTCCCTGAAACAAGGAGCTAAGACCAATCATAAAGAAAATCGCGAAGGATATCATGCGGCAGATATACGGCGGTATGAACTGTTGTATAAATGCTGCTGTATACAGGGAAAACGACAGAAACAGCACACCGATAGAGGAAATCAGAACCGCTGATTTCCAGGGTATGCGTATATGCTCGCCACCATAGGCAAGAGAGGCCAGAAAGCTGTCCAGACTCAGGGCAATGACAAGTAAAAAGGCATTCCACATGCTTATCAGACTCCTCTTTACTATCATATTGAATCTGAAAATTTATGTGACGAACGTTTTACGGAGCCTTATCCGGCGGATTTCTGTTTCGGTTTCTTTCGAAGCTTTAATTCAACAGGTATTTTAGCAGCGGTCTCCTGCAGCAGGGACGCAGCAAGATCCGCTTTTTCCTTTCTTGTGTACGTATCCGTTTTTACTTCTGATAAACGTTGCATGACACCTCTCAGCTCCTTCAGCTCCAGCAGATTTACAGCAAGTGTAAACAGCGTTTTCCTTCTGCCATCATTATAATCTGATAAAAGCTCCTTTAGAATCTCAATTTTTTCCAGCTGTTCCTTGTGATATGCAGCGGCACCTATCGTATGCATGCGCATGAAATCCTGCATGCGGTTGCGGTGCGTGATAAAGGAATCATACGCATCCGGTTCTGCATACCGCTCACAAGGAAATTCAGAGCATGCAGAGCAATACAGCGGTGTATCCTCCTTCTGCATAGCACACCGTGCAATCGCACACGCCTGATTTCCGGCACCTCCCCCGCACCCGGGACAATACCCGCCCAGATGCATACTGCAAAGTCCGCAGTTCAAGCCACATAGTGAAAACAGCTGATCCTCTCTTTCAAACCCCTTCATGCACACACCTCCGTTTTGATACAAATCTGCTTCTCTGTCTTCATTCTACCATCTCTATTTCAGAAAGTCATGACTTTTATCGGCATGTGTATATCAGAGCCGGCTTGCAGGCAGGAGGCGGTTAGATTATACAGCTGGCGATTACGAAAAAAACAGGAAGCGAGCCATGTCGAAATTGCTCAATCCTCCTGTTCTATATATCAGGTGCTATGTCGAAGCATGTATGCCGGATAGCGTATGCATGCCGGCAGAAGATTACAGCTCTGTAATATTACCTTTCTTATCAGCCAGAATCACACTCATATTCAGACTGTTTTTTACTGCTTTCGGAATTTCATTCCACTGCCTGCGATAGGAAACAGAGTCGTTAAATGCAATACTGTAATGTGTATTTGTATCCTCAATATGCTTTAAAACCTCGCTCAGCTTCACCGGCAGTGTCTGTTTTCTTCCCCGTTTGATCCCCTGTACATTGATCACCCAGCGCTGGCTCTCGTTGTGTGCTTCAATGAAATCCTTATTTTCGATGTATTCCCAGCCATGCTCACCCAGCCAGGATTTGATAAGATTGCATAAATCCTCTGTATTTCTCTTCATTTTTGCTTTTCTTGCGGCCAGCTTTTCTTCTTCACTCTTTGCCGGTCTTCCGCGTTTCTTATTTGGGAACATACGCTCTCTTTCCTCCAGCTGCTCTACATAAAAGCGTACCGTCAGATGAGAACCAAAGCCGGTATTTCCCTTTGGTCTTCTGAGAATCTCATCACCTTCCAGCATCAGCTTGTAGATTGCCTGGCAGCAGGTTGGCATCGTTGCATGGTTTGGGCTCACGTTCGCATGCAGCTCCTTGGAGTTTACTTCTATAAATGCCTTGCCTTCTTTTTGTGCAGTCACCTTCATGTTTTCAATAACTTCCAAGTAATCTTTAATTCCTGGACCTTTCATTCTTTAACACTCTCCTTTTATTGCTTACATTGTAAATGTTTTGATTTGTCGAATACTATCACAATTTGACCAGTTAGAAAATTTTTTTAAAAAATATGTGTATAATAGAGTTAGGAAGTGGTGAAGACATGAGAAAAATGCTATTTAAGAAAATTTTGAGCATCCTGGATGCCATCGAGCTGCAGGGTGTTAGCTTACATGATGCCCCGTTGCGTGTATATGAGGAGATTGCAGGCGAGTATTATGCCATGAAGCTCAGTGAAATTCGGGATTTGATCGGCTTTCTGAATGAAAAGAAAATGCTGAAGACAACGCCGCGTGGAATTGATTTAACGCCTGCGGCAACAATCTATGCCAAAAGCAATCAGAATTCCGGTGTGGAGGCTCTGTCTATATTTGAAAGCTTTATCAAGGATCCTTTAATTTTCAGATACTATCATGAACAGATGCGGACAAATCCGTTTCGTGATAAACAGCTTGTCCTGGAATATGTCGACAGAGAAAGCCTTCAGCTCATGCTGCAGACAACTCTGTTTGAGGTCGTGGAGGAAAAGCTGCGCTTCCATCCGCGGCTGCTGAAGGGAATATCGGATATCCTGCAGGAATACAGTGATGAAAAAGTACCGCTGGTATCCATCACACTGACTGCGCTGTACACCTCCAGTATCGTTGCTCACGAGGATATGCGTATTGATTATAAGAATACCAGCTACAGTATGATCGATTATAAATATAAGAATATCATACATGGCATCATTCCAAGAAAAGGGATCCCCCATGACCGGGATGAAACCAAGGCGCTGCAGGTATTTTATAAGGATACGCTGTTTCATGAGTTTGACCATAGCTGTCCAATCTGCGGTATCAATATACCACATATGCTGATTGCATCACACATCAAGCCGTTTCGTGACTGTGCGCATATTTATGAGGCAATCGACCACGACAATGGTTTGCTCTTATGCCGCAATCATGATTATCTCTTTGATCAGGGCTATTTTACATTTGATGAAAATGGCTATATCATCTTCAGTGAAGAGCTGCTGGAAAAAGATAATCTGGACAGTGCCTACAGTCTTCGTAAGAACTACAGGCTTGCAGAATGCTATCTGAGCGAAAACCGGATGAAGTTTATGGCATATCATCGGGAATTTATTTTTCGCAGGAACAGGTAAGATATCCATTCCTTATTATAGAGATAAAATATAAAGTAAATATTAACAGAACATAAAATAGTATGTGAAATTGTCGAAGAAATGATACCTGCAGATCCTAGGAATCATACCATGAAGGAAGCTCACTGCTTCCTTTTTATATGGCAGGTTACAATACGTGGCAGCTTAAGATAAAAAAGATGTTCGAAAATCTAGGGCAGGATGATTGACTATTCTAACTGTAACTTTTATAATTACAGTAAAAGGAGGTATTGTATGAAAAAAATAGCTTTGTTTACCGTATTTGCCTGTATCATGGTCATACTACAGGGCTGCGCAAAGGATATGCCGACGGAGGAGAATAAGGAAGCTGTACAGGAAAACAGCAATGCCTATCACAAAATTGACGCGAAGAAAGCAAAAGAAATGATGGATGCCGGAAAGGTCACGATCGTTGATGTAAGAACACAGCAGGAGTATAGGGAAAAACATATACCGGATGCCGTCCTTGTACCGAATGAAACGATTGAGGAGGAAGCGAAGGACAAGCTTACGGATACGGATGCTGTTTTGCTTGTACATTGCCGAACGGGAGTCCGCAGTAAACAGGCAAGCGACAAGCTGGTACAGATGGGTTATAAGAATGTGTATGATTTTGGTGGTATCAATGACTGGCCGTATGATACGGTAAGCGAATAAGCCTATGAATAGCGAGTTTATTATTGCACTGCATGCACTTGCCTATCTAAGGCATCGCAATACAAAGGTTTCCAGTGAGGAGCTGGCGAAAAGTATCTGTACAAATCCGGCGCGCATTCGCAAGGTGATGGCCAAGCTGAAAAAAGCCGGATTGCTGGAAACAAGAGAGGGTAACAGCGGCGGCTATGAGCTGCAAGGTGATGCATCCACGATCAAGCTGTCCGATCTTGCACAGGCGTTACAGCAGCCATTGACGAAATCCGGCTGGAGAAGCGGTGCACTGAATACCTATTGTATGGTAGCTACCGGTATGGGTACTGTTGTAGACACGCTGGAGGCTTCCCTGAATGCGGTGTGTATGCAATACCTTTCTCAAATTACAATTGAAGATATCAGCCAACAGCTGATTGCTATTGAAAACCATAAAAATAAGGAGGAATGAAGTATGGCACTCGTAACAGCAAACAATGAGAATTTTTATGAACTGATTGAAAAAGAAGGAACCGTTGTGGAATTCTGGGCTCCGTGGTGCGGATACTGCAAGCGCCTGGCACCGGTTTTGAAACAGATTGCAGGAGAGTATCCAGACCTGACACTGGTACAGGTGAACATTGATGATAATGAAGAGCTTACTGAGCGCTATGGTGTGGAAACAATTCCAAGCCTGATGGTATTCCATGATAAAAAGCCATCCACTCTTTTGATTGCACCACAGGCAAAAGCGCAGGTAATCACATGGATGAAGGAACAAAAAGCTGCAGGAATCGAATAGAAGGTGAGGTGTTCTTATGAACAAGCAACTGTATGATGTGGTGATTATCGGTGGCGGTCCTGCTGGCTATAGTGCAGCTTTGTACTGTGCGAGAAGCGCGTTATCGGTTCTCGTGCTGGAAAAGCTATCAGCGGGAGGCCAGATGGCAACCACTGGAATCGTAGAGAATTATCCAGGCTTTGAGGAAGGAATCGACGGCTTTGATCTTGGAGAAAAGATGCAGCAGCAGGCAGAACGCTTTGGCGCCAAAACCGCTTATGCCGGCGTTGAAGGTGCGGATTTAACAGCACAGCCAAAGCTTTTGCATACGGACGAAGGTGATATTGAAGCAAAGACGGTAATCATCGCCACCGGAGCCTATCCAAGAGAGCTTGGTCTGCCAAACGAATCCAGCCTGCGAGGGCGCGGTGTCGCTTACTGTGCAGCCTGTGACGGCATGATGTACAAAAGAAAGGACGTCATTATCGTCGGTGGTGGAAACAGTGCCATTGCGGACGCCCTATATCTGGAAAAGATATGCAAAAGCGTTACCCTGATTCATCGTCGCGAGGAGCTCAGAGCAAGCAAGGTGTATGCAGGTCAGCTGGAAAACAGCACCATCCGCTTTGTCTGGAACAGCCGTGTAAAAGAAATTCTCGCAGATAACAAGGTCAGTGGAGCCGTTATTGAAAACTTAAAAACAAAGGAAACACAGGTCATAGCTGCACAGGGGCTGTTTGTCGCTATCGGACGCATCCCGGATACCGCAGTCTTTCAGGGACAGCTGGAAGTGAACAAGGCAGGCTATATCGTAGCGGACGAAACAACACGGACCAGTATTCCCGGTGTATTCGCCATCGGAGATGTTCGTGATAAGCCTCTGCGTCAGATCGTCACTGCAGTGAGTGATGGAGCTGTCGCTTCTAAGTTTGTAGACGAATTCCTTGCAGGATTACCGCAATAAAGTTACAATAAAACAAACATAGCAGGATGTGACGGCATTCGGGGAGGAAAGCGTATGATACAGGAATTGTTTACTTTTATTACACAGCGTTGGGATTTTCTGTTGCCGCTTATTTATGAGCATTTACAGATATCCGCAATCGCTATTGTCTTTGCCACCATAGTAGGTGTCAGTGTCGGTATTCTCATTGCGGAGAAACGAAAGGCTTCTTCTCTGACACTTGGAGTCATCAGCTTTCTGTATACGATTCCTTCCATTTCCATGCTTGGCTTTCTGATTCCGGTAACCGGGATCGGTAATACGAGCGCCATCATCGCATTAAGCATCTATGCACTGCTTCCTATTATTCGCGCTACCTATACCGGTATCACAGGTGTGGAAGAGGATATTCTGGAGGCTGCCCGCGGTATGGGAAGTACTGCTTCACAGATTCTCTGGCGCATTAAGCTCCCGCTTGCCATGCCGGTTATTTTATCCGGATTTAAAAACATGGTGGTGATGACGATTGCCCTGGCGGGTATTGCTTCCTTTATCGGAGCAGGCGGTCTGGGTGTTGCCATTTACCGCGGTATCACAACCAATAATTTAACGATGACGCTGGCAGGAAGTCTGGCAGTTGCCGTACTTGCCTTTCTCTTTGATATTCTGATGAATATTCTGGAATCCTTTTTCACAAAACGGAAGCATTCCAGAAAACAGAAGCGCACTGTGGCCGTAGTGCTTCTCTGTATTCTGCTTGCGGGATGCACAACCATGCTTGCGATTCCTTCCAAAAAGGATACCATTCATATCGCCACAAAACCAATGACAGAGGAATTTATTATCGGAGAAATGTTGAAGCAGCTGATCGAAGACCGTACAGACCTTTCCGTTGAAATAACCAAGGGAGTCGGCGGAGGTACGAGCAATATTCATCCGGCAATGGTTAAGGGTGATTTTGACATGTATCCGGAATATACCGGCACCTCATGGAGCTTTGTGTTAAAGAAAAAAGAAATACCTGAGCACGATATCCTGTACAAGGAGCTTATCAGGGAATATAAGCAGCAGTATCATCTGGAATGGACAGGCTTATACGGCTTCAATAACACCTATGGTATCGCGGTCACAAAAGAAACAGCACAGCGCTATCACTTAAAGACCTATGCTGATTTGGCCAGCGTATCCAGCCGGATGTCCTTTGGCGCAGAATATGACTATTATGAACGTGATGACGGATATGATGCTATGGTAAAAGCAAATGATTTTCATTTCAAAAAGAGTGTGGACCTGGATATCGGTCTGAAATATGATGCCCTGTTGAAGGGGGAGGTGGATGCCATTCTGGTTTTCACAACGGATGGAAGAATCAGTGATCCCGCTATCGTTGTACTGCAGGATGAAAGCAATTATTTTGAAAAATATTATGCAGGAACTGTAGTCCGCGAGGAGACACTTGCCGCATATCCCCAGCTGCGCAGTGTTCTGGAGCTGTTAAATGGACAGATCAGTGAAAAAGAAATGGCGGAGATGAACAATGATGTTGAAACCAATGGCAGAAACGAGACAGATGTCGCAAGAGATTTCCTTGTGAAGAAGCAGCTTCTGGAGGTGACAAAATGAGCAGCATAAGAATGGAGCATATCTTCCACTCCTATGGAGAGCATACTGTCCTGAAGGATTTCTGTATGGATATTCAGGACGGAGAGTTTATCAGTGTTATCGGTGGAAGCGGAAGCGGTAAAACAACTGTTCTGAAGCTGATCAACGGCCTTCTGATTCCGGATCAAGGTGAAATCCATGTGCAGAATAAGGATATTCGCAAGGTGGATCAGAATGAGCTGCGCCGTAATATCGGCTATGTCATCCAAAGCATCGGTCTGTTTCCGCATATGACGATTGAGGAAAACATCGGTTATGTACTGTCCCTGACGAAACAGGATTCCTCTTTGATTCAGAAACGTGTGAAGGAAATGATGGATATCATGAAGCTGGAGGAGCAGCTGCTGAACCGTTATCCCGACGAGCTGAGCGGAGGGCAGAAGCAGCGTGTCGGTATTGCCCGTGCACTTGCTTCTCATCCGAAAATTCTGTTAATGGATGAGCCGTTCGGTGCCGTGGATGAAATCACCCGCCACTCCCTTCAGGATGAAATTCTCAGGATTTACCATGAATTGCACATCACAATTTTCTTCATCACACATGATATTCGTGAAGCACTTCGTCTTGGAACACGCGTCATGATTATGAAGGATGGCAATATTGAACAGTTCGATACACCGGATATAGTGAAAAAACAGCCGCAGACAGAATTTGTCCGACAGCTGTTATCCTACCTGAATGAGTAAACCTAGGTATATGGAACTGTATCAAATACCTTATACATATCATAATGAAAACGGAGAGATGATGCCTGAATTAAAACAGCATACATACTCTCCATTTTTTATCTAACAAGCAGGCAGAATACCCCACCTCGATTTTGTATACTTTTAAATCCATACAACATATACATTATATGGTCATTTACACAATTACTTCCTGTATTATTTTATATTCCAAACCTTTTCCGTATATTTTGTACTCATTTTGGAGTCACTGTGAGTACATATTGAGTTCAAGCTATTCCCAAACACTTAAGATTTTGCTTCACTCAATCGCTAGAATTTGACTCATCAATTGTTTTATTATTTCTAAATTTGTAGAAAACTCAATATGACTCGCATATTTTTATTAAAATTCTGTTTTATCAATCAAATACAAATTTTAACCATTTTATAAACATATATTAAATAAGCAGTAAATTGAAATGCTATATTGTGATATAACATCTTATATTTACTGCTTTTGCATCATCAATTTGTAATTTTTCTTGTTTAAAGTTCTTATTTAATTACTTTTAAAGCTTTATCATGGGCTAGTAAGAATGGTCTTAAATAAGCAACTGTAGAGCACATAGGCATCACATCTTCAGATAGATTAATACCTAAAACATTAATTAAGTAATTTCTTCTTTCAATCATTCTGTTATACATATCTGGATATTCTTTTTTGATTTGATTACGTAAAGATCCATTTGCTAAAAGAATTGTACTTTCAGCAGAAGAACCTGTATAACCAGAAACAGATGGAATAATGTCGATTTGTAATAACATTCCAGATTGTAATACTTCAGTTGAGTTTTCATAAATAGGAGAAGACATCCATTCTTCTTCAGCCGTTAAATGACCTGGACATAATGACCAACCATATTTTTCTCGTGGTAATTCACTTTCAATTAAATCAAATATTTCATGACCTTGTAATCCACATTTAATGTTTTCAAGCCATGCAACATAGGCGTTGAAGTATGGAATTGCTACTCTTTCTAAATAATCTTTTTGACCTTCAGGAAGTTGTGTTTCATTTTCGACAGCAAATCCGCATCTTGAACTTAAGCCACCACGGTATCCTACCGTTAAAGAAATAGGATCACCTAATTTAACAGTATTATCACGTGGAAACATATTTGCTTTAATAAATCTAGGACCACTAGAAGCTATTGTAACAATAGAAGTATGTTGTCCATTTCTAACAAGTTTATCACCTAGTTCTAGTTCATTTATGCCAAGATTTAAATCATTCATGGCATCTAAAATACAATCACTAGCTAATGCTGCACCATATTCATAATGAGCTATTTCATTTGGATTATTTGTACATCTGACGCCATTTTCACCAATAAATATTGAACATTCATTACTTAATAAGTATTCATCGCCAATAATATCAATAATATTTTTAACAATATAATATGGAACATCATATGTGTGTTTGTTATCCTCTAAAATAGAAGTGAAGTTTTTCCAGCCTACTAAACCAATTCTTTGTCCTTTATCTAAACCGGCAGAAATAAGTAAATCTTTAAATGATATATCTGTACGATTTGGCTGATTAGGAAGTGAAAATAAAGACACATGTATAGTTTTACTGATTTTTACTCTAGATTTTCCAGCTTTACCTAAATTTTCATTACCTAGAACAATATTTATTTCACCGCTTTTATCTATAATTAATAATGCTTCCTCAAAACGAGTAAAAAATCCAACTAAATATTCAAAATTAGAACCATGCTCAACATCACCATAAATAACTAATTTATCAAGATGAAGTTTACGCATTCTGGTAAGTATTTTTTGTTTTCTTTCTTCAATTGTTTCATCTGTTAAAAATACAGGACTGCCATTACAATCTTTTTTTGGTTCAGAAACTGTTGTTAAAATGATATTTTTCATTATTTCTCCTCATAGATATACAAAATTTGATAAATTTTTTAAATTGTCAGCAATTATTGATTACAAATATAACTGACCATGCAACTTATGTTTATTTGCTAATTCATATTTGATGATCAGTTATAATTTTTTATTCGAGTATTTTTATCGCATTTTTATAATCAGAAATGATATTATCTGCTTTTTCGCAAGGTAGCATTTTATTTTTATTTATTGCTACTACTTTATAAACTCCAGCATCCTTTGCTGCAATAATCCCTGATATAGAATCTTCGAATACTATACATTCATCTTTTTTTAAATTAAGATTTTGAATACATTTCTCATAAATTTCAGGTGAAGGTTTTCCTTTGAAACTATAGTCGTTATAAATAATATTATTCCAATCAAACCATTTATATAATTTTAAATTTTCATAATGAAACCTAATATTATCTAGTCCCGATGCTGTTGCAATAGCACATACATAATTTTTCATTTTTAAATCATCTAAAAATTCTGGCAAGCCGTCAACCAACTTATAATTTTCTTTGTCTGCCTTGCAAAAATCTCTGTATATTTTTTCTTTCTCTAGCTTTAATGTATTGATATTTTCTACATCATCACCTAAAAAATAATGTATACTCTCTTCTATATTTCTTCCATGAATGTAGTTGGAGAATTCTTCATCAGTTGGTTTTCTATGTATTAAATTTTTTAAAAATAATGTCCATGATTTTTCTAAAATTTCTTGATCAAAAATCATAGTACCATTAAAATCAAATATAATTGCTTTTATCATAATATCTTTTAAATTTAAATCAAGCACTCCATTATAAATTCTATCTATCAAATTTCAAATAGTATTTATAAGCTAAACGAATCACTTCTGCCTCTTTACCAAATCGAGGAATTCCGTGGCCAGCCAATGCAAGATCCGGTTCTTCTTTTAATTTATATAATTTTTCAAAGGATTCGCCTAATTTTTTAGAGTTATAAGACAAGTCTCCTTTCCATCCAGTTCTTGTTTCTTCTCCCCATTTTCCATCTGTATAAAACATATCTCCACTAAACATAACATTTTCATTATCAATTCGAACAAAATATAATAATGTTCCATCTGTATGTCCTGGCAAGCATAATATCTCAAATTCTAAGTCACCAATCTGTAATATTTCATCTTTATCAATCAAAATATCAGCTTTACAAGCTGGCATAACATGATTTGTACAAGGACTATATTCTCCTAAATGACCATCTTCTAGCATTTTAGCATCTTCTTTTCCCATTACAATTTTTGCACCACATTTCTGAAAATAATGTGCACATCCAGTATGATCGTCGTGGGCATGAGTTATTAATACATGTGTAATTTTGTTCTCATCAATATTCCAATATTTTAAATTTTTAACAATTACATCTAGTGCTTCTGGGCTTCCTGTATCAACTAACACATAACCATTTGAATGTTTAATAGCGTATGCATTACCTAAATATCCCCAAGGTCCTCCAGAAATCCAATAAATTCTATCATTAATTTTCATATAATCACCTATTTGCCTAAATCTTTCTTATCATCAAAACCAAAAAACCAAGTTAATACAAACGTTACAGTAAATACTAATACTATTCCAATTATAGCAAGCATAAAGTTGTTTCCACCTGCTGGATCCAAGAACTGAGGCAAACTTAAAAGAGAAACATTAATCATTTGGAATACTTTAACTTTAAAGATTCCAAAGAATAATCCGCCTACAGCGCATCCAATAAAAGAAGGAATAATTGGTCTTTTGTATTTTAATGTTAAACCATATGCACAAGGTTCAGAAATACCTGCGGTTGCAATAGAAAATGCAGCAGAACCAGCGATTTGTTTTAAATCTTTATCTTTTGTTTTCAACATAATTACAGTTGATACAGCTAACTGTGAAAAGTTCCATCCAGTAAATCCAAGCCATAAGAATGGATCAAATCCTAAATTTGTCATATTTGATAATGCTACTGGCATAAAAACCCAATGACTTCCTGTCCAAATAAATAATGGCATCAAGAAACAAATTGCAAATACACCCAATACTGCATATTTGTTATAAATTACTAACATTGCATTTGCAATCAATTCTCCGACAATTGAACCAAATGGACCTGTTACAACCAGTGTTAGTGGAGCCATAATTAAAAACGTTGGGAATAAGGATAGCATTCCTAGTTTAGTAAAAAATGTCTTACTTACTAATTTTTCAAGTTTTGATTGAGCCCAAACTGTAAACAATACAGGTAATAATGAAGCATTATAAGAAATAGCATGAACAGGTAACCCAAACAAACTAATACTTTCTCCACTATTTACTAAATCTATGAAATTCGGATGAAGCAAAATACCAGCTAACATTAAACTTAATACCGTATTACACTTAAAATATTTTGAAGCACTATAAGCAACTAATACAGGCATAAAATAGAAGAAAGAATCACCCATTAAATTTAATAAAATATAAGTTTGACTATCTGTACTTACAATTTTTGTCAAAGTCAAAATGGTTAATATTGCTTTAAATAATCCAGCAACTACCATCCCCATTAAAATTGGACTGATAGTTTGTGAAATTGCATTTAAAATTTGACCACCATAATATTTAATTCCTTTAGGTGTTTTTTCTTTTTTTGTTTCTACTGGTTCTTCTAATTTGGAAAGATCTATACTCGTTCCTTCCAAACATTTTTCTACAGCTTTATAAACTTCATCTATTTCATTTCCTACAACAACTTGAATCTGACCCATTGTTTTCATAACTCGAACTATGCAAGGTATTTTTTCTAGCATTTCCACATTTACTTTCGAGTTATCTTTCACTTTAAATCTCAATCTAGTAAAACAATGCTTAACTTCTTCAATATTTTTACTGCCACCTAAATATGTAATAATATCTTCTGCATTTTTAGAATAATTTGACATTTATTTTTCTCCCTTCACAATTTAAAAATTCATTAATGTCGTATACTTTACAATTTTCAATTAATATGTGCTTTTAGCTAAAGTATTAAATTTGATTCATAAAATAAGTTATCAACAATATCTTTTTTCTGATACCAACCTCCTATAAATATGTGTTAAATGCCATTAAAAGGCGCCTATTTTAATTTCATTTAACAAAAAAAACCTAAAACATAATCAAAAATAATTTGATTTGTGTTCTAGGTTAAGCCCTACTGGTAACAATCCTCTCGTGAACATAATCGATTTATATGTATAATCAAGTATAGTTTTTCTTCAATTGACAATTCCCATTTGAAAAGTTGCAATAAATACTCAGATATTGAATCTACGCAATCTGAAGTATCTGGAAATGATTTTTTCATTGTTATATACAACTCTTTATTTTCACTTTTTATTTCCTCTTTACTTTCAATGCGTCTTAATAAGTATTGAATATGTGAAACAAATCTTGAATAATTCGCTCCATCTTTGTTAATACTTATATTGAATTTATTTTCTATCAGTTTTGTAATTTTATTAATAATCACTTTATTTTCTGCATAGCCATCTATTTCACCTGCTTTTCTAGCTTCTGCATTTATAATGTGTAAACTAATAAAACTAGCCTCTTCTAACGGTAATTTTATATTTAATTTTTTTTCTATCAAAAATAACGCATATGTACCTATAGCATGTTCCTTTTCATACAAGAATTTTATATCTTGAACAATAGGAAGGGTTATATTTAATTTTTCTTTGCACCTTACTATAGAAAAATTGATATGATCAGCTAATGTAAAGATAATATTAGGACTAAAGATATAATCCAGTTCATATTCTGCGTATTTTATAATTTCTTCAGAAAGTAACAAAATTTCTTCAGGAATTTCATTTATCATATGAACATAATTTTCATCAATACCATAATATGTCTTTTGAATAACTGCTACATCAATTTCGAAAGGCGGCTTTTTAAACCCTATTCCTTTTCCGAAAGCAACCAATTCATTATTATCATCATCAAGGCATATAGCTACGTTATTATTAATGCATTTGACAACTTTCATCTTTTATCACCTATTTATCATCATTACAACATCTTTTATAGTTACTTCCTCTTTATTTGTAAATTCTATATTCAATCCTTTACTTGTCACAACAACAGGTGTTATCAAATCGGTATGATGTGTTTCAAAAAAATCTCTATCAATTTTTAATAATGGCTGCCCTATTGTTACTTTATCATTTTGATTAACTAACAATTCAAATCCATTACCATTAAACTCAGCAGTTTCTAATCCAACATGTATCAAGATTTCAATACCATCTTCTGTTTCTATACCTAATGCGTGCTTCGTACTTGCCACTGCAACAATTTTACCCTTACACGGAGAATATATAGTATTTCCATTGTATTTGAATGCAACTCCTTCTCCCATAATTTTATCGGCAAACATTTGATCATTTACATCTTTTAAATCTACACACTTCCCATTAACTGGAGAATATATTTGAAAAATTTTTTTCATTTTGAATATATTTTTTAACATACCATCAACTCCTTATATATACAAAAAACTCTTCGAAACTTCACAAACATGCAATCTAAAACACATGCAGGTAAAGCCTCAAAGAGTAACAATCCTGTATTCGCTTATATTATAATCCTGATAATAAATAATGTCAATCCCGTCTTTAGAATATTTCTATAGTATAAAAATCGGGGGCCGACTTTTATATTCGCTACTTTTACTCTTTATATAAAGGCAAGATTGAATACACACGCTGGAAATGTTTTGTGGTTTAATTATTTATAAAGCCCCTATATATAAAGCATTTTTACGAGATTCAAAGCAGATATAGTTCCTTTAGCACCCGTTTTTTAGACTATAGAGTTAGAATATAGCACCATGAATTTTTAGGGTTAAGCAAGAAAAAAACTTGATTATTTTCGAAACTTTTCATAATTTTTGCAAAGAAAAGAAGTAGCCTATATTTACGACAATTATTCTTCCATAAATTCTGCAATGTTGAATCTTCTCTTATTGAGCATAATATTTCTTCATAATGCTCTAATACAGAAAGTGTCTCTCTTTTTCTACATGTTTTATCAAATGCCAATGATAAATCATTATAGTTTATTGAATCGTTATAACGATCAAATAAAGTCGTTACATCATAAAAATCACGCATACGTGTATTCAACAATCCTCTAGAAAGAATTGTTTGAATTTTTTCTGCAAGTATTGTCTCTAAATTATATGACCAGAGTTGTATTGATTTGTCTTCTAACAACAACGGATATTCATATCTTATTTCTCTAGGTGTAATCACATCACCTGTTGATATATCTATTTTGATTGGCACTATTAAATTTTCTAATTCTGCATCCATATGAATTCTTATTCCTGGATACTCCATATTGTCCATGATATCAGATACATCATTTAAGATAAATTCAATGTGATCATCAAGAGAAATATCTTTAATTTCATTTACAATCCTTTTGGTTTCTTCTTTAGTTAAATCAAAATTACGTATTGTTGTATCAATATCCATAGTCGATCGCATCGATATACCAATCATAGAAGTAACCAAGATTCCACCCTTAACAATGAAATCGTCTTTATATTTAGAATACGTTATTCTTTCAAGAAAACGCTCCATCATATAAACAAAGTTATAGGATCCGATCCATTTTGTTTGGCGACATTTTTAATTCTACCTTTTATTTGTGCTGGAGTTAGATACATTACAATAAAACCTCCATATATTGTCTAATTATCTTTTCAATTCGAAATGCTTTTGCATACACCATTAAACAATTCAGATCTTTATCACTTCTTTGTAAATAAGTTTTAATCGCCATATTAAAATCCTGAATTTCTAAATTACGTCCACTTCTCACTAAATCACAAATTGTTCTTTCCAAATCATACATTGGGATTTCATGACCAAATTGATTTGTGATTGTAGTCTTTCCTAGATCCAAAAGCTCCTTTTTTACAGTATAAACCTTGTAACCTGAGTTTGTTAAAGCAGAAGGATTATATCCACTATAAATTGTAATACAATGCACAAAAGGTTCTCGATCAACCAGACCATAATAATATAAGGCATCATCATGAGAAATAACTCCTTTTGGACAACGCTGTGACAAAACATAAGCTTCATCTTCCAACACATCTTTTGAAATATAAATACCTGGGCCAACTTTTTTCCATACAATTCCTTTTTATAAAATTATAAATAGACTGTCTCGATACATTCACATTCTTTAATTTTTTAACATTCAAAACCTCAATTTTTTTTTAGAATCCATTACTCCTTCCACACTCTCACCGCCTTTTACATTCTTGCTAATATTATGCTTTATATTAGTAAGAATGTAAATCGACTTCAATTTATTTAATTATTCATATTCAATAATTTATGTACTCATTTTGTACTCACGGACAAAATTGGCATATAAAAAAGGCCTTATATAAAGGCCTTTTGATGTTTATTGAATTATTCAAATTCCGAAATAAAATGATTATAGTGAACATATTTGTTAACGTTTTGTTGCAAATATTATTATTTTGTCTATCGATTACTTCAAATATAGAAGTTTTATCATATGTTGGTAGCATAACGGTATCATCGAATATTAGACTTATAAAATATTTTAATACTGCATATCATTGACTAGCAAAGCAATGGTAATGCAATATTCATTTAGAAATAAGTATATCTTTTTTATCTACATACTCAAATACGTGTATTACTTCTTTATTCAAATATTATTATAGGTCTAAATCTTAGATTTCCCCTTCTTTTGCAATGCTGATAGAATAATCATTAAAATCTACATATATAAAAATCTTAGTTTGATCAAATTGCATTCTTACATGATCTGCTATTTTTTTATCATGGCCCCATTTCAAGAATTATTGTTATTATATAGCAATTAATTCGTTATCATTTATAATCTCTTTGAACATAATAAAATATTACAGACAATTATTATGCATACACAACTAAACATAACCTCTACATAAGTATTTCAAAACCCAATGCTGCATTAGTCGTTTTTGTGTTTAACAATTAAGTCTATCCTATCCAATTCATTGATTACAAGATATTATAATGATTTTTTATAAAATAAAAATCATCTATTTTTTAGAGTGATTATTGTGTAAGAAAATAAACTCTGTTATGTAATAAATTTTAATTAATTATTAGGACACACAAGGTATAAAGTATCTACATCTATGTCATCTTTGTTATACAATCTAGGTATATTTGCTTCTGTTGGTGATTCAAGCATCATTACTCCTTTAGCCTGTTCAAATGCTTTTTTTACAGAGTGGCCGAACCCTAACGATGAATAAAACTGTGCAGCAAAGGCACTAGCAGCTTTGTCACTAATGGAATCTGTCATACCAATAGCTGCATCTACATAGCTAACCACCTCACACGCCTGTTCATAAGAAAAACAAGCATTAAAAAATATTAAATGTATTTTGTCAGAAGCTGACATTATTGTTTGAGTTATAGCTTCTTTAGTAACAAGCTTTGCAGAACCATCGGTATTTTCTAATACAAGTTCACCATTTTCAGATCCGTGTCCACTAAAATGTATAACATCTGGATTAATTTCATTAATTGCTTGGAGAATATCTAAAGGGCGTACAGCCCATCTAGTCTCAAACAAGATTGAGTCTCTGTGTTCAGATTTTCTAATCATTTCCTGGATTGAACGCGCTTCTTCATCTAAACGCAACTGAGAAGTCCCTTTCGGATTTGTAGCAAAAAATAGAACAATTATTCTCTCTGGAACTGCTTTTAACTGTTCAATATCTCTCTGCATATCTGCTTGTTGCCTTTGTTGTATTGAAATAGCTTGATGTATCTTTTTTAAGGTTCGTTCATTTTGTTGTTGTCGTTTTTTTTCTTCTTGTTCTTGTTTTTTACGTAATTTTTCTTCTTCACCACGTAACTTCTTTTCTTCAGATGCAATTTCCTTATCTTTCTGAGCTATTTTTTTATCTAATTCAGCTATCTTCTTATCAATCTTGGCAATTTCTTTTTCTGCCCTTTCGATCTCAGATGTTTTTAATCGAATAGTTGACTGTGAGGATAAGCGTTTTAAAGAATTTGTTGCAGAAATAATTTTTTGTTTCTGTCGAGCCTTTTTATCGCTTTCCTTTGCCTTATCAGAAGATAACTTTGAAAACTCAGAGCGTTTTCTGGAAATATTATTTCTATATGTATCAATCAGCGACATTTTTAACCTCCAATTTTTTAATATTATTTAATTTTTATGATTTATTAATTATCTTATACTTAATAGGTATAACATATATCTTTTTGAATAGTTTTATAAATATTCAATTCAATATTCTTTATTATTCAAAGCTTTTCTATAATATAGTGTATGATCAATAAAAATATAAAAATTATGAAAAACTTATTAATTTATAAAACTATTTCTAATAATCTAATTACTCATTTATATCTTTTAAGGATATACCAAAGGCATTTTTCCAATCTACATTTCCATTACTTGTACGACCAAGAATTACTGCTGAAGCAGCCGAAGGAGCATTAAATTCATAATCTTTTTCAAAAATATCATTCACAATAATTCCATCATCTACCAGTTTATTCCTTAAATTAAAGTAGGATCTTCCTCTTAATTCAAATGAAGAAACCGTATGATCTGAAACTTTCGATCCTTTTAAAACTGTAAATCCACCTGAACTAACAAATCCTTTAGCATTTGCTCCACTTCCTTTGCAATACAAATACACTGTTTTTTCGTCTGCATGTGGAACTGGTTCAAGAACTTTATATCCTAATGTATTTATAATTATCTTTACATTATCAATGAACTCTTCCATAGAAGCAATTTGAGATTCTTTCATCACTGTATTTTTATATGTATTTTTAGTTAATATTTGATAACGGCCACATTCTCTTGCTATGTCGACAAATCTATTTTCTAAATAACGTATCAATGCTTTATTTAAATCTCTACCAGTAAAAACAACAGCTGAATTCCAATAATATTTTTCTTTATCTGCATTATAATCTCTTAAATGTTGATTTAGCCTATCCAACACATTTTCAGCTTCTCCTATGTAAACAGAATCTATATCAGAATCTTCTTTGCAAAATAAGAAATATACTCCCGCATTTCTTAAATCATCACGATTACATTGTTGAACTTCTGTTCTTGGAATTTTAATTGCTTTACCATTCCAATTTGATAATTCAGCAGTTACTAAACTCTCTGCTGTTCCATTTACTAAAAATAACTCTATTGCTTTTCCATAAGCCATAATATTACACTCCTATTCAATCATTGATTGTCAGCCCACATTTCACATTGCGTCATGACAGTTTGAACCGCATCATCCATACCTTCAGGTGGATAACGATGTTTTTTCAATAATTTTTTAATTAACATTCGCATTTTAGCTCTTGCGGATTCTTTTTTCTGCCAATCAATTGTCCTATTTTTGCGTAGAGTATCTGCTAACTCCTTAGTTATTGCAATCAATTCTTCATTTTCATAAAAATCTTTAATTGCTTGCGGTCTAGTCAATGCATCATAGAAAGCAAGTTCGTCGGCAGTCAATCCTAATTGATCTCCCTCTTTTTGTGCGGTAGCGATTTGCTTAGCAAGCTTCAACATTTCTTCAATAACTTCTTCATTGGTCAACATACCATTGAGATAAGCATTGAGAGAACGCTGCATAATTTCACTGAACTTTTCAGATTTAACTACATTGGTTCTTCGATAAACAGATACCTGGTCTGCAATCAGCTTTTTTAGAAGTTCCACAGCAAGGTTCTTTTCCTTCATATTGGCAACTTCTTCAAGAAATTTAGGGTCGAATAACGAAAATTCTTCTTTAATATCTGAAAAAAGGTTAATGACACCATCGCTTTTGATACTATGCTTCAAAAGTTCATTGATTCTTGCATTCATTTCCGGCAATGAAATTTTCTTTCCAACACCTGTATTGGCGAGTCTCAAAACAAGTACACGTATAGATTCAAAGAAAGCAGCTTCGAATCTATCATCCTCATCAACAAGCGAAGAACAAAGAGACAATGCCTGGTGTAACATAAGAGCTTCTTTTACGAAAGAGTCTTTCTCATCGATCTTTTCTCTGTCCATAATAAAGTTGACAGCTCCACTGATGGTTTTAGCTCTTTCAAGGTCTGTTCCACTTTTAAATTTTGAATAGTCATATCCGTAGAATTTATCACGACATACCGATAACTTCTCCAAAAATTTTGGATATGCCACTTTAGCAACATCGGTGTCTCCATAATTCTTTTTATCACGAGATGTATAATCATTCATTGCCTGCTTTAATGCGGTAGCAATACCAACATAATCAACTACAAGGCCCCCTTCTTTATCCCGGAATACACGATTTACACGGGCAATAGCCTGCATTAGATTATGACCAGACATAGGCTTATAAACATACATAGTAGCAAGAGAAGGTACGTCAAAGCCAGTCAACCACATATCAACAACTATCGCAATTTTCAGTGGACTATTATTGTCTTTGAATTTTTTCGCAAGCTCATCTTTATGGTGTTTGTTACCGATAATCTGTCTCCATTCTTCCGGATCATTATTTCCAGAAGTCATAACAACAGCAACTTTTTCTGTCCAAGCAGGACGCAGTTCTAAGATACGCTTATAAATTTTCATAGCGATAGGACGAGAATAGGCAACAATCATAGCCTTACCAGTAAGCAAATTCTCTCGGTTATTTTCATAATGATCTAGAATATCTCCTACAAGGGAATTGATAGTATTGTCGTTTCCGAGTACTGCTTCCATCTGTCCAAGCTCACGCTTGCTCTTTTCGATAACTTCATCATCAGCATTTGCTGCCATTATGTCGTACTCAGTGTCAATCAATTTTAGAGTAGCTTCATCAAGCTTTAACTTAATTACACGACTTTCATAATACACAGGTCGTGTTGCTCCATCCTCAACAGCCTGCGTCATATCGTATATATCAATATAATCACCAAACACTTCACGTGTGCTCCGATCTTTTGAAGATATTGGTGTGCCAGTAAAACCTATATATGTAGCGTTAGGTAAGGAATTACGAATAATGCGAGCAGTTCCTACTACTCGTTTTGCAACATCCTCACCATCCTCATTTTTGGTAATCTTAATTTTTTCTGCAAGGCCATACTGTCCTCTATGAGCTTCATCTGCCATAACAATAATATTCTGACGTTCTGAAAGAGGTTCATGAGACTCCTCGAATTTCTGCATTGTTGTAAAAATGATACCATTTGCCTGTCTTCCAGCAAGAAGTGTTTTTAGATTTTCTCTGCTTTTTGCCTGCACCGGTTCTTGTCTTAAGAAATCTTTGCACTTTGCAAACTGTCCGTATAGTTGGTCATCAAGGTCATTTCTATCGGTAAGAACAACGATAGTAGGGCTATCCAAAGCTTCTTGAAGCAAGTGAGCGTAGAAAACCATTGAAAGGGATTTTCCACTTCCTTGAGTATGCCAGAATACACCGCCTTTACCATCTGTAACAGTTGCATGCTTTGTTGATTCAATCGCTTTTCTTACCGCAAAATATTGATGGTATCCAGCAAGTATTTTAAACGAATTTATCCCTTCATTTGAAAAACATATGAAGTTCTTTATAATATCGAGTAATCTTTCTTTTTGGAACATTCCTTCAAAGAAAGTGTCAAATTGTGCGTATTGTGTATTTTCATAGTTACCATCTTTAGTTTTCCATTCCATAAAACGATCTTCACCAGAGGTGATCGTACCAGCTTTTGAAGTCAGTTGGTCGCTCATTACACAAATAGCATTGTAAATGAACATTGACGGTATTTCCTGCATATAGTTTCTAAGCTGCCTGTATGCTTCGGAAGCATCTGTTTCTTCACGAGAAGGAGATTTCAGTTCGACCAGAACAACCGGCAGACCATTTAAAAATAGAATTATATCTGGACGTTTGTTACTATTCTCAATATAAGTCCATTGATTTGCCACAATAAAGGAGTTATTATCGGGGTTTTTGTAATCAACAAGATAGACGATAGAGGAACGCTCCTCACCGCCAACAAAATATCTTACCGGTATACCGTTTTGAAGAAAGTCCATAAAGACTGTGTTTTTCTGTACAAGTTCACCGTTTTCAAAGTTCTTCAGTTTAAAAACAGCGTCCTGAATAGCATCATCAGACACCCCTCTGTTCAAACGATAAAGAGACTCAACTAAAACATCTTCATATAATGGACTATAAAAATCTCTTTCAATATCGGGACCATATGCGTATTCATATCCTAAATCATTTCTGAATAGCTCGATTACAGAGTTTTCATAATCGGCTTCGGTATATATTCCCTGCATAATATCTCTCCTTTACTAATTTATTTTACTTGTTTTAATTTCTTAAAGTGGTCTTCTGGTCATATTCTAAACAATAATTTAGTGGCTTATAGGTTGATGTTAGATACATCAACCTATAAGCCACTAAATTATTGTTTATCGTGGAGTTTAATTCAATCTTGTCATCTATCATTTCCAAAAATCGAGCAATATTTTTTTGTATATCTTCGTTTGAGGGAATGTCAACTTCCAAATTGTTAATATCATTTTTGTTTACAGAACCAAACACTGTTCCGCTTTCTTTTCTAATTAAATACGGAACATAATATTTCATCATATAAAACAAGAAACTCTGATTTCCATTTTTCATTCTCAGTGAGCAAACGCCACGCCCTAAGCACATATCAATTGGCGTAATGTTGAGCTCACCAACTGGCGCTCTTACACTCATTATTACATCTCCGGCTTTAGCCTGTTTTGTCATTACAGTTGTATATGTGTCAAAAGCTGGATATTTAAAGCCAAAGGTTCTATTTCCTTGTAAAAAGGGAAAGCCAACTCCTTCGTTGTTATAGTACTCTGATTTAGGGGATTGTCCCATTGTTACTTCAACAATTTCTCCCAATTTATATTTCATATCCAATCGCCCCCAACTTCTTACGAATTTCATCTTCTAACTCGTGGGACTTAGCAAACATATCTGATAATTCAGATGTAAGGCGAGCCATCTTTTCTTCAAATGGTTCTCCGTCGTCCTCGACTTCTTCAATTCCAACATATCTTCCCGGAGTAAGGATAAAATCTTGTTTTTCAATTTCCTGAAGGTCTGCAACTGCGCAAAACCCTTTTACATCTTCAAGCGTACCTTCTTGGAACGCTGTAAAAGTATCTGCCAGCTTTTTAATATCCTCCTCAGTAAAATCTCTGTGTTTTCGGTCAACCATATAACCCATTTTGCGGGCATCAATAAACAGTGTTTTTCCTTTCTGTTTTTTGTTTTTGCTGATAAACCAAAGGGTAACGGGAATGGTTACGCTATAAAAAAGCTGTGTTGGCATTGCAACAATACCTTCAATAAGATCAGCTTGGATGATTTTCTTCCTGATTTCTCCTTCTCCACTCGACTGAGAGGATAATGCACCATTCGCAAGCACAAGCCCAATTTTTCCGTTAGGTGCTAAGTGATGTATCATATGTTGAATCCAAGCATAGTTAGCATTTCCGGCAGGTGGTGTACCATATTTCCAACGAACATCATCTTTCAGCTTATCTTGTCCCCAATTTGAAAGGTTAAATGGAGGATTTGCCATAATAAAGTCTGCTTTAAGTGTTTTATGCAAATCATTAAAGAATGTATCCGCCTGATATGGTCCGAAATCTGCCTCAATACCACGGATTGCCATATTCATTTTAGCCATTTTCCAAGTATCTGCATTTGATTCCTGACCATAAACAGCAATTTCTCCACGATTACCACTATGTGCCTCAATAAATTTAGCACTCTGTACAAACATACCACCACTTCCACAACAAGGGTCATAAACTCGGCAATTCTTGAATGGTTTAAGTATTTCAACAATCGTTTTTACAATACTTGAAGGAGTATAGAATTCTCCTCCTTTTACCCCTTCATAAGCGGCAAATTGAGCAATACAGTATTCATAGGTTCTACCAAGAAGATCTTTACTTTCTTCAATATCACCCATATCCATATTTGTAAATAAATCAACAACATCACCTAATACACGCTTGTCTAAGTCAGGACTGGCATAATTTTTTGGCAACACATTTTTAAGTGTTGTGTTTTCTTTTTCAATCGATCTCATTGCATCGTCAATAACGGTTCCAATTTCTGGTGTATGTGCTACAGAAGCGATTTTTTTCCAACGCGCTTCGACAGGTACGAAAAAAATATTTTCCTCTGTGTAAGCATCCTTATCATCTTCAAACCCATCTCCTTCATCTATGAGCTGTTGATAACGCCTCTCAAAAGCACTAGAAATATAACGTAGGAAAATAAGACCTACAATGACTTTTCTATATTCAGCAGCAGGAATATGCCCCCATAGAACACAAGCTGCGTCCCATATTTGTTTTTCAAATCCAATTTTTGTATTATCTTTTGCCATTACTATTTCTCCTTATCTTCTGATATAAATTCAAGAATATCATCTATCTTACAATCCAAAGTACAACATATTTTTCCTAGTACATCTAATGAAACATTCTGATTTCGAGAAAGTCTCGCCATCGTATTTTGACTAATACCTGCCATCTTAGCAAATTCCATTTTTCTAATTCCTCTATCAATCAATAATTTAAAAAATTTGTTGTAACATACCTTCATAGATTATCCTCCATACTATTTATAATTATATATTTTATTTGTAATCATTTATATAGTTTTCTTGCACTTTTAAAAGTTTTTTATTAATTTCGATAATATAATTGCTATTACTACACTTTAATTTAGTCAATTTTGAGGAAAATGACTAAATTGAATTTTAAAATGATTAAATTAAAAGAAGTAGGTTACCCTACTTCAATCTACTTCATTCCAAATAATTTCTTCTACACAACTCTTAATATTATTCATCTCTTGAACCCATCTCATTTGGTCTTGTTCCTTTAATTCTTCTGTTATGTTTCTAGATAATTTATATCGTTCAACAAGAGTTTCATATCGCTGGTTTAACTCTTTATCCATACGAATCAATTCTTCATTCAGTTCGTCTTTTGCTCGTAAGGCTAAGTAATGAGCCGGATGTTTTTCTTTTAATATTCTTAGATATTCTCTTCCAAATCTTGATAAAGTTGGTAAAGGTCTTTCTTGTTTTAATGATGGAATTTCATAATCTCCTACTCTGTTATACTTGATTTCTTTCATGATTTTTCCCTCCTATCTTGCATTTCTTTGTTTGATTTTCTTCTGTGCTATTCTTTCAATGTCTTTATCAAAGCTTCGATTTCTAATGTTCTCACATGCTTTGATTTGAAGTCTTAGCTTTTTGATTTCTGGTGTAAATAACTTAGCTCTTGCTGACCACTCTTCTTTTTCATCCATCCTGCTTGCTCGTTGTCGTTGATAGTAACACCCTTGTCTTTGCTTTAATAAGTCATTGAGTTCACCTTGTTTTTGTTTTTGATAGCTATTTAATTGATCGATATCTTCTATTTTGTTCTTGGCAAGAATTTCGATTTCTCTAGAATATTGATCCATTTTCTTGAGCGCTTGTCTTGCTTCTTTAGATATATGCTGCTTTCTTGTAGGTAAGATATTGATCGAAATAAGATAAGCAACATGAATTCCGGCAAGTTTTGGTAACTGTTTTCTTTTATAAAGTTGATAATATTCTTTGCATTGATAATAACTTTGTGTGTGTGCAACATTTTGTGGTAGGATCCATTTATCGGTTAATCTTTCTTCAATTTCATCAAGATGATATCTTTCTCCTAATGACTTTAGATATATCGATTCATTACAATAAGGATGATAAACGACATCTTCTCCATCGATTCTATCGAACTCATATCCTTTCTTTTTCATATTATCCTTCAAATCCCTAATACAATTACTTTCCTTTACAAGAGCATTGATATCTTTTTTAATGTCATTCATATAGGTTTTCATGATATGATAATTCAACTTTTTTGAATCATAAGATGGACCTTCAATGATGGATAATCCATATTCTTTGCATAGTTCATCGGATATATTCCTCATGTTCCAGTAATCTTTTTTGGTATTACAGAATCGTTTTCCATCAACGAATGAAGTTGAATTTAATAAGATATGATTATGGATGTGGTCTTTATCTAGATGTGTGGTAATGACAACTTCGAAACGATTTCCAAACACTTTTTGTGCAAGCTTTACTCCAATTTCATGTGCAACATTTGCATCAACCTCATCTATTTTAAATGACTGATAACCATGAAACGCTACAATTCTTTTATGATCATGGAATAATTTTTTGGTCATCTGCATCGATTTTAATGGATCAAATGCATCACAATTAAGACAAGTTACATACTGTTTTTGTTTAACTTTATTATCTTGGCTGATGTAATCCAAGAGCGTTTGCATCGTCTTTTTTTCATCTTCGACATACTTGATAACGTTATCCAAACGATCTCGGATAGCCCAAATTGACGTTACTGCTTTGATCAGCCCCTTACTTTTTCATCAAGATTTTTGATCATTTGTCGTAATTCTTTAATGGTTTCCATGATGGTTTTTAGCGATATGTCTTGCCTATTGTTCAATGCTCTAGCTATCTGATTTAAGTTATTACCAATATGATTGAACTCATTTTTTAACTTATAATATTCTAGATCAGGCGGTACTTTTATCTCTTTTCCTAATATACAAGCCCTAGAAAATGATTCTCTACTTAAGCTCGTTCTTTCTAATTTATTGTTTAAGATTTTAAATTCATCGTCATTAAATCGTATCTTTATTTCATGATTTCTTTTCATATGAACCTCCAATCTTGCTGGTCGTACCAGCTTTTGATGTTGTATTTTGGGGACAAAATACGTTGCTTGCTAACACATAAAATCTAAAATTTAACTTATTTAAGAAGTGACGGTGTGACGGTCAAAAGATATTGTCCGACAATCGTCATATCGTCATGTTTTTTAAATCAAACTAGCAAAGCACCTTAGCAAAACTCTAAAATGCGTTCTGTTATTCTACTTAATTTATCGAATTATATTTAGCAAATCAGCAAAGCACCTTTAATATGCTAGTTCCTCTTTCAAAACAAAATTTTGTTAGTGTACTGCGGATTGCTGTTTTGCTCACTTAATATCGATAATACATATCATTTTACAAAGCACGATACTAGTGCCTTGCTGCGTTTTGCTTATAGTAAAAAATATATTGTATCTTGCTTATTACCTTCTCGATTGGAACCATCCTTTCTAAAGTCTATTAATTTTTCTTTTCTTAATTCTGTTTTGGCTCTATCTATCACGCTTGGGCTATACCCAACAGCCCTTAATATTTCTTCGATTTCTCGGCTAGTCTTTTCTCCTCCTTTTAAAACATTTAGAATATCTTCCTTAGCTAATGATTGTGATGTCGCATTCCTTTGATTTCTTAATTTATCATTCTGAAAATCAATATCCTTTTTATCACTTACTCCTACAAATTCAATTGCTCCATTTCCTACTTTAAACAGATATGTCTTTTGCAAAGGAGCATAATTATTTTTTTCATTTGATAAATATCTCACGTTATCATTTAATGTTCCTACAAAAAGGAAACTTCTTGAGATATCCCATATATCTGCACTATCAGCTGCTCTTTCACGACCCGAAGCATTTGATTTTTTATTTGTATGCACCATGACAAGAAATGTTACTTCATATTTTCTAGCTAAGAATAATAGATGATTCATTGCTTCTCTCATTTGGTTTCTTGCAGACATATTCGTATGCTCTGGTAAAAAGCTTTGTAGAGGATCAAAGATAACGATATCCGGACGATTATCCACAATTACATTTTTCAAATATCTAGTATCAAAACGAACGTGTTGAAGCCTTTCATCATCAACATCGATTGTTCTTATCATTTTTATATCACCGTGATTGTCCAATAACTTTTTCTTCAACACTGCATCAGTAGGATCTTCTCCAGAAAAATAGATAACTTTCATAGGTCTCCTTGATGTCTCGGTTTCAAAAAACAATGGGTCTCCTTTACTTAACTTGGCTGCAATATGAGCCCAAACAGAAGTCTTCCCAACTCCACCATCTCCTGCAAATATCGTTACTTGGTTTTTTGGTATCAAGTCATCGACCAACCATTCTAATTTTTTGATTTGTATCTCATCTACTGTTTTTAATCGTGTGCTAATTTCATCATCAGGATGATAATCTTCACTCTTATCTCTCTTACTAAATTGTTTTTCAACGCTATTACATATGGTTTCAATTTCTTTGTCATCAAGGGGTGGAAAACATTTCGAAAGATTTTCAGCCCTAATAGCAGATTCGATAGCAGCATGGGACAATCCCTTACCTTTTAATGAAGTTGCCAATTTAAAAAGAGTGTCATTCCTAGTTCCTTCAACAATCTTATCTTTTTCATAAATGTAAACTGTTCTCATTTTTGGCTTTTCATTTTCTATAAACTGATATACTGCTTCATTTGCCATAGCAATTGGGATGTCTTTTAATATCTCGTATTTCTTAACACCAAGATTGCTCCCAGCCCCCACAACATATCCATGTTCACCTCGGATATCAATTCCGCTATATAAACCAACCTTACATCCTACTTCCTTATCTACTCGATAATATAAATGGAATCCTTTATTTGGCGTTTTAACAGTAAATGTTTGTGGAAAATTATTTATATATGATTTGATTGCTTCTTCGCCGTTCTTATCGTTTTTATTATCTACATCGATTACAATCAATCCATTCCCTGTCCTTACTCCAATATTAAAGTCTTTATTACGATTCCACCAACTATGGATTTTCTTTTCATCTTTACTAGCTTCTATCAACCAAGAGGTTACAACCTGTCCACTTTTAGTATTTTCTTGTAATGGAAATACTAATAAGCCTAAACTAAGATATTTCTTTGCATAATCTAATTTATCCACTCATGTCACCTCTAAAAGATTTCGACATCTATAAATGGATCATCCAATTCCGGGAAATCGTCTTCATCTTTGTGACCTTCTACTACAGGAAAATATGGTTTTAGCTCTTTCATCAAAGCAATACATTCTTCTAAAACATCATTAATCTCTTCATCACGTTTCAATGAACATATTTTTTCATACAATCTTTTAAATTCTAAACTTAGACGATCACTTTCAAATTTTCCACCCTTCATCGTTATTTCTTGTCCAAGAAAGGTCTTGATAAAGTATTTCCCTCTTGGTAATCCACTTATAGCAATTCTTTCATTTATTTGTTTAGCCTCATTTGAACTAACTCGAAACACCAATGTTATTGGTCTTTTTCTGTTTTTGTTTAATCCTGGCATTCTATTGCTCCTTTCCAAATCGTTCATTAAGCTTATCAGCAATCATTTGTTGTTTATTAGGATATAAATGTCCATACACCTGTAATGTTGTCTGTATCTTTTCATGACCTAGTCGATTTGATACCGCTAAAATCGGAAATCCCATCTCAATTAATAAGGCTGCATGAGAATGACGAAGATCATGAATCCTAATTCTTTCTAAACCTGCTTCTTTAGCTCCTCTTCTCATTTCCTTTTCTAAGAAAGACTTAGTCACACGAAATACACGTTCGTTAGGATCTGGGGAATATAATATATCTAAATATTCTCTTAGATCTTCAACCAAAAAGTCAGGAATTGTTATATTTCTCTTGCTTTTAGGTGTTTTAGGATCAGTAATGACATCTCTACCACCTATTCGCTGATAAGATTTATTTATAGAAATATACTTTTGATTCAAATGAAGATCAGAGGGAGTTAAAGCTAATAACTCCCCTAATCTCATACCGGTCCAATAAAAAACTTTAAAGATGATGTAAGATGTTGGCTTATTCATAATTTTTTCTAAGAATCGAACAAACTCATCTTTCGTCCAAAACTTCATCTCTTCAGAGTAACTTTTTCCCATTCCTCCAGCTTTTTTAACTGGATTTTCACTTATTCCATATAGCTGAACTGCAAAATTGAAGATAGCACTTAATTGGTTATTGATAGTTTTCAAATACGTATCCTTATATCCTTTTGCTATCATGTCGTTTTGCCAAGATCTAACTTTTGCCGGAGTAATTTCACTCACTTTAAATTTCGCAAAATAAGGAAGGATTTTTAGATTAATAATATAATTTTTTGTACGGACCGTATTTTCCTTTAGTCGACCTTTCATGTCGTCCATATAAATGTCGATGAAGTCAGAAAATAACATATTAAAATCTTTTTCTTGTTTCTTAATAAAATCATAAGCTGCTCTTTCTGCTTCTTTTTTTGTATCAAATCCTCTACGTGTGGTTTTCTTATTGTTTCCAAAAGAATCTTTGTATCGAATTTGAATATCCCATTTGTTAGTTATTGGATTTTTCTTCGCTGTTGCCATTTCACTCATCCTCCTTATTCACTTTCGACTCACTGAAATAAAGAATATCATTTAAATATTCATAAGGAATTCTTCCTCTAATAGTAAGCTTGTTCATTTTTTCTAGTTTTTCATTCGCTTCATGAATGATTTTGTATGCCTTACTAATAGATACATCTAACATCTCAGCTACATCACTTGCTCTTAATAAAATTTTCTTTGCCATTAATAATCACCTCGCTTTCTTATGTATTGATTCATATTTGGGTCATGTATAAGATTATCTTTTTATATATTTATATGAAAATCTTATATTTTAGATTGTAAAGAGTTCTATCGGAATTGTCAATAATTATTTATTATATTTATATGATTTGATTATATTTTATATATGCGTTCTTATTTTTATATGAAATTATGATATAATATTAAAAAATACTTAATAAGGTGGAAGACAATATGAGTTTTGGAAATAGATTACAGCAACTAAGAAAAGATATGAATATGACACAAAAGGAGTTTGCGGATTTATTAGATATACCTCAGCCTTCAGTATCAGCCTATGAAAACAACAAAAATACGCCTAACCAAGATATCCTTGTTACCATTGCAAAAAGATGCAATGTTTCTTTAGATTGGTTATGCGAAATATCAAACAATAAAAAATCAATCACATCCATGGATGATGTAATCGACTTTATATTTGAATTACTAGAAGCTAATGAACTTGGAATTGAAATTGAAGTAAATAGACGCCCATACAATGATATAGAGACCGAAGATGATCGTTACTGCGCACAGTTAACAGTTTACGGGAATGATTCTCATTCCGAAAACGCCACACTAGTTGAAGCCATTAACGAAATCAATCAAGCCTACAACAAGCATAAAAACTATTTAATGGATGATTTGTACTATCAAAAACAAAAAGAGCTTATTAAAGAAAAATATCAAGCTATTTTAACGAAAGAAAAGCTTCCTGAATTATCTTTAGAAGAACAATCCAAGAAGCAATTGGAATATTTGCAAAATGTCATGAAACATAATCAAGAAAAAATTGAATCATCAAGAAAAAAACGAGAAGAAAAATAACAAAATATAGGAGAAATACAATGGCTGACCTTAACAAACTTTTTAAAGATTCTTTATCGAAAGTAGGCGAATTAACAAAAAACGTCGATCTAAATGAATTAGCTTCCAAATCAAACGAATTAGTTAAAAATACAACAAAAGCTATTGCAGATACCACGGGAAGTGTAATAAATACTTCTGTATCAAAAACACAAGAGCTAGCAAGCTTAGCTTCAGATAAAGTTTCAGAAATCGAGATTACTCCACAAGATATATTGGTACGTGCTTTACATGTTCCAGGAGTCAAAATTGAAAGAAGCGAATTTTTATTTAAGGAGTTAATCAAATATTATCCAGAAGAACAAGTTTTAAAAGCTATTTCTTCAAATCCTGCATCCATGGGCATACCAAGAGAAAAAATTAACGAAATAGCTGATCAAGTTATAGAGTACGAAACAAATAAAGTTTCTGCTATCTCTTTTGCAGCAGGAATGCCTGGTGGATTTGCAATGGCTGCAACAATACCTGCAGATGTCGCTCAATACTTTGGATTTCTTTTACGCGTAATGCAAAAATTAGCTTATTTATATGGATTTCAAGAATTTGAATTGAGCGAAAATAGCATCAGTGACGAAACAATGAATCAATTACTAATTTTTCTAGGAGTTATGTTTGGTGTTAATGGAGCAAATCAAGGTGTCAAAATCATTGCTGAAACTGCAGGAAATAAAATGTCAAAAACTTTAGCACAAAAAGCTTTGACTAAGACAACTTTGTATCCGATTGTAAAAAAAGTAGCGACAACACTTGGATTTAAAATGACAAAAGATGTATTTGCTAAGAGTGTATCCAAAGTAGTTCCTGTTGTGGGTGGTGCGGTTAGTGGAGGATTAACATATCTTACCTTCAAACCTTGCGCAATTAAGTTAAAAGATAATTTCAAATCATTAAATCTATCAGATCCTGAATTTTATAATTCTCTAACATTAAAGTTAGAAAATTAAAGCTAAAATAAATTATAAAAGTATAAAAAAACATATCCTACATTACTCTTTACAGTAGTACACACAGATAAGTTGTACTCAAAATGTACCCAATGGTATCAACAAACACAAAAAAAGCCTTTATTTAAAGGCTTTTTTGCTATTTGTATACTATTCACTCTCAGTGGTATACAAAGGAGAAGTGGCAGGGATCAGAGTCGTAATCTGTGAAGAAGCAATACAATCGAAGGCTAGTTCCATTGACGAGGATTAAATACCAGTCTATGGAAACGATGTAGCGCATACCTTCACAGGGAAAAGAATCAAGCGAGGATTGTATAGAAGCAAAAATGGCATTCTAATGAATGCCGATATCAATGGAGCAAGCAATATCATACGAAAAGTATATCCATGTATGCCAAAGCGAGAGCGATGGAGTAGAGGTACAGTGAACGTACCAGTTACGTGTATTTGAACACGAACAAAACGTTTTGATGAATGTGCAGGCATTCATTGGAAGCCGCCTGCTCTTTAGCTGGCGGTAGTTCACAGCAATCTTGGTACAAGCGCTCATGTGATGGCAGCTAGTGTTGAGGGCTTTGCTAAGGAAGATATTCTAGTACAAAGAAATATATCCTGAGATTATTGCAGCTACTGTAATTGCATGGAGATGAAATATCTCCTACTCACAGCCTGAACATAAGGTGATAAAGGAAATGAATGCCTTTTAGGCATGCATATATATGCAGTATAGGTATTGGACATGATATAGTAATAAATTATAGAATAAATGTGTAAGTTAAGCTTATGCATTTATTTTTTTACGCTGAGGAGGATGATAGTATGAAAAAAAGACTAGTGGCATATTTCAGTGCAGGCGGAACAACAAAAAAAGTCGCAGAAATGATTGCCAATTGTGCGAAAGCAGACTTAATTGAGATTACTCCAAAGACACCATACACAGAACGTGACCTTAACTGGATGGATAAAAAATCCAGAAGCAGTATAGAAATGAGTGATAAGACATACAGACCTGAATTACTTGATATAGATATAGACATGAATACCTATCATGAGATAATATTAGGATTTCCCATCTGGTGGTATGTTGCACCGACAATCGTACATACATTCTTGGAAAAATATAATTTCTCAGATAAAAAAATAATTTTATTTGCTACCTCCGGTGGAAGTGGATTTGGAAATACGATGAGAGAATTGCAGCCTTCTGTACCAAACAGTGTTATAGAAGAAGGAAGGATATTTAACTACACAACCAGACAGCAAATAATTAAATGGGTAGAAACATTATAAAAATGGAGAGATATAACATGAAGAAGATAATACAAACAGCAGGAAGAAACGCATTAGAAGAATTTGCACCACAATTTGCCCATTTTAATGACGATGTGCTTTTTGGAGAAAACTGGAACAATCATGATATCGATGTGAAAACCAGAAGTATTATAACCGTTGTCGCTCTTATGGCATCCGGTATTACAGATACATCATTAAAATTTCATTTACAAAATGCAAAAAGGCATGGTGTTACGCAGAAGGAAATTGCTGCCATTATCACACATGTTGCATTTTATGCAGGATGGCCGAAGGGATGGGCTGTATTTACTTTGGCAAAAGAAGTATGGAATGTGAATGAAGGTGATTTACCTTATGAAGATGCAGCAATGCGGGCACATGCAAAAGACATGATATTTCCAATCGGAGATCCAAACGATGATTTTGCAAAGTATTTTTCAGGAAGAAGCTTTCTTGCACCTGTTTCAACTTCCCAAGTGGCAATTTACAATGTGACATTTGAACCGGGTTGTCGCAACAACTGGCACATCCATCATGCGAAGAGCGGTGGTGGACAGATTTTAATCTGTGTTGCAGGACGCGGGTTTTATCAGGAAGAAGGAAAAAGTGTAATAGAAATGAAAGCAGGTGATTGCATCAGTATTCTGGAAGGAGTAAAACATTGGCATGGAGCAGCATCAAATGAATGGTTCTCTCATCTGGCGATAGAAGTACCGGGAATTGAAGTATCAAATGAATGGTGTGAACCTGTTACGGATGAGCAATATTTGCAATTTGAATATTAGGCACAAAGTATCACTAACAACAAATACTGCGGCTCGGACTTGGAACAGCTATTATTTGCAGCTGTAAGAGCTTTTATTATGTTTGCACTTGAAAAGACAGCACTTTAAATATGTTTCCATGAGGATTGCATATCAAAGCCTTGTGTTTGATTGTCTCCTATCCGTACTTCAAATCTGTACCTTGTAAAGTATTATCAGAAGCATATGCTTTCATCACTTGTATTTAAGCAGCTTAGCATTTCAGCTATCGCTGGTATGTATGAAATACAAGTATCAAATAGCCACATCCGATTGCAGGCGCAATCGGTCACAACCCGGAACAGGGGGTATTGTTCAATGAGAAAAGGAAGGTGTCAAATATGAAAAGAATTTTGACTACAATTATATACATTATATGTTTAACAGTACTTGTTGCATGTAGTCATAATACAACAGGTATACCAGCATCTGAGAAAAACACAGCGCAGGAGAATGATCTCAAAATAGCGGTTGTATATTTTTCAGCAACAGGTAATACGAAAGCTGTAGCAGAATTGATTGCTGATGAAGCTAAAGCGGATATCTATGAAATTATCCCAGATAAAAAGTATACTGAAGATGACCTTAATTATAATAACGATAATTGTAGAGCTAATCGTGAAATGAAGGATGATGCTTCAAGGCCTTCCATTAAGAATGATTTGAGTGCTATAACAGAGTATGATGTGATTTATCTTGGATATCCTGTATGGTGGGGAACAAATCCGAGAATTATTCAAACAGTTTTAGATAAATACGATATTAGTAACTCAAAAATATATACCTTCTGTACATCCGGAGGCAGTGGTATAGAAAGCAGTATTTCAGATTTGCAAACTATGTATTCAAACTTGAATATTGTTGCAGGCAAAAGATTCGATAATCCTACAGAAGAAGATGTTAAAGCCTGGCTGGAAAGTATAGGATAAAAATCTTATATTCAGGTTCAGTTTAAAAAGTGGGAATTATATATATGCAGTTTGAGTTATAGTATATTTCATATCCGCTTTATATAGAAGAATTAAATAATATGCTTAATTATAAGGGCTGAGCCTTATATCAAGGGAGGATACTACATTAACATTAAAGAATACTTATCTGACAGGCACAGATGTGGTGATAGAAGGTCTTACATCATTCTTGTATCATGCAGTCTTGCAGACATAAGGACAAAGATAATATTATAGGATAAGTAATAGAAGATCGTGTTAATGCCGCCATTCCATATGGGAATGACGGCATTTTTGTCTGTTTAAAAAGTCCAATTAAATCAGGTGCTTCTTTAAAATACAAGCAGCGCTTATTTAATAAGAATCTAATGATCTGAGCCCTTTGTATGCTTGAAGGCGCATCGAGGTACGCATGAAATAGTCCTCTTCATAAGAGTTTGAGCATTTCTGCGAAGTAGTCTCCGCCTTACTTTAGACCAATGTTTTTTTATTTTGACGATGAAAATGTTATTGAAATTCCAAAAGCTCGTTTATTCTTATCATCAGCTCATCATATGGAGCTGTCGCAAAATCTGTCACATCCAGCTGCAGGGTCGTACCCAGTGCAAAGGTTCCATATCCCCGGCAGGTACAGCGCTGTATGAATTCATCATGATCCAGCAGATTGTCCGCTTCCTCATGACATTTCAGACAGATACCCTTATGATATTTCTTTAGGATATGCCCGAGGTGACGGGAGGTGTCCAAATCCCGTTTTTTCTGCCTTTCAAATAGAACATCCAGATCGGCAATCATGCGAATCGTAATAATCTGTACATGATGCTTATCACAGACCTCCTGCAGCTGATCATGCTGCTTATAGCTGAACGGATAATCGCTGAGAAGACTGATTCCCCGTGTGAATTTCCACTCCATTCTATGATAGTATTCTACCCAGCTTTTCTGAATCAGCTCTTCCTTTTCCTGTTCATTGCGGAAACCGTAGGCATCCCAGAACTCTTCCTTGATCTCATCCGGTGATAAAATTTCAAAACCGGTAAACTGCTTCATTAACAGCTCTGCCAGATAGCTTTTACCCGTACCGGGATAGCCGGCAAGCAAAATCAGTGTCTGCTTCATGAACGAACCTCCTGTTATATGGCAAGCTCAATCTCCAGATGGTAGGTATCTGCACGATAATAGGTACAGACACATTCCCTTGGATGATTATCCTTATCAAAGGATATGCGGCGTATATAAAGCAGCGGACTGCCGACAGCAATGTGCAGCAGCTCTGCCATTTCTTTGTCTGCCAGAATGGAATAGATTTTCTGCTTGGCAAAGGACCATTGAATCTGATAGGCATTGGAAAGAAAGACACGCAGAGATTCTTTCGAAAAATCATGCTCCATGACTTCCGGTACAAAGGACTGCTCGAAATAATTGATTTCCAGATAGAACGGCTCCTCCCCCGCATAGCGTACACGCTTTATGCGAATGATATCACAATCATCAGATAGCTGAAGACACTCCGCGATATCCTTGGGCGCTTTCATTACTTTTTGATTGATCATTCGTTTTACGGCGATAACTTGATCCACTCTGTTTTTCCTTGTATAGCGGACTACGCGCTGTGGTGATGTATTGGGCTGTGCCGATATGACAAAGGTTCCGTACCCGCGCTTCTTACTGACAAGCCCGTCATTGGCAAGCATCTCCATCGCTTTCCGTGCGGTTGCCCGAGATACATGATAGGTATTCATCAGCTCGCTCTCCGCCGGTATGATGCAGCCTACAGGATATTTACCGCTGATGATGTCCTGAAACAGAAGATTATACAGCTGATAATACAGCTGTTGTCTTCCACTGAAATCCAATGCACCCATGATGATCCCTCCTCATTCTACTGCCTTTTTAATCCATCCATTCTCCGCCTGTCAGATTGATGGACTGCCCTGTCAGATAAGCGGAATTATCTGTCAGCAGAAATACTGCCGCATTGATAACGTCCTGAAGATCAACCAGACGATGCATCGGGATATTCTTTTTGAAATACGGCATGACCTCTTCCGGATCAATGCTCTTCTTCTGTGCATATTCATATTTCAGCTTTTCCCACATTTCCGTGTATACAATTCCCGGACATATGGAATTTACACGTATATTGCGATCCGCAAATTCCTTTGCAATGGACTGTGTCAGTCCCTGCACACCAAACTTGCTTGCACAGTATACGGTCTGCCATGCGCTTGCCTTCTTACCGGACAGGGAGGACATGTTCAATATGGTTCCCCCACCATGCTTCAGCATTTTTTCAATCGCAACCTGACAGCACAGGAAGGTAGCCTTCAGGTTGACATTGATTGTCAAATCCCACAGTTCCTCACTGCTTTTCAGAAACGGTACCATTTTGCTTACACCGGCGGAATTGATCCAGGATGTGATAGCTCCCAGCTCCTGCTCTACTTCATCGGCAGCAGTCAGAACCACCTGCTTGTCTGTAACATCAACTTTTTTATAAACTGCTTTTCCATTTGCGTCCGTGATACTGTCCGCAACAGCCGATCCTCTTGCTTCATCCAGATCAAGGATTGCGATACCGGCACCTCTTTCCGCAAAATCCTTCGCCATGGCAGCGCCCATACCACTGCCGCCTCCCGTAATTACGATTACGCTTCCTTCCATACCTTCATGATTCATATCTATCCACCATCACTCTCTATTTTCTACTTCAGATATTCCTTAACACTTACCGGTTTATCCTGCGGCATCACCTGTATGAAGACATTTACATTCTTCTCCAATAATTCAGAGAACGCCTTATTTTCCTCAGGACTTGTTGAGATATTCTTATACAGCACACTTCGATCAGCTCGGGCACCCATGCCTCCGACATCCACTTCCTCAATGGTAATGCCGTGATCTACCAGATAGTTTAATGCTTCCGGCCCCTTGACCAGCAGAATCGTCGGTGCGTCCAGTCCCTGCTCAAAGAACTGCACACCTTCTTCCTTGGTGAAGATTCCTATTGCGATTTCTTCCGGTATTGCCATCTCCAGCACCTCGATCATATACTCATCATTCGCTGTTCCGTCATCCACGATTACCACCTGATCCGCTTTTCTGTTCTTGATCCAGGCAGTCATCACCTGTCCGTGAATCAGACGGTCATCGATTCTTGTTAATACTAAGTTTTGCACGTTGTTTTTTCTCTCCTTTCTTGAATACCGTTGTCTTTACGCCAACTGTACTCGATATGCCTGCTTTATCCGCAAGCTCCTCCAGCGTTGTTTCTTCGCTGCGCTCCAATGCAAGCGTCAGCAGCATCGGCATATTCATACCGGAAACAAGCCCGAGTTTGAAATCCTTTGAAAGATATGCGGCACTCTGGAAAGGTGTACCACCTGCAATATCAGACAAAACGATGGTTCCTGAACCGCTGCCGTCATCGGCTTCCCTCATGACAGTTTCAAGCTTTTCACGATAGGCTTCCGGAGACTCACCCGGAATGAGAGGCACCGCCCTCACTCCGTAATCTCCGCCTGCAATCATCTGCAGGCTGGCAAGCAGACCTTCACAGAATGCGCCGTGACTGATCAAAATGATATTTACCATAGCTGTCCTCTTTCGCCTTCTATCCTACATAACCCAGAATACCGCTGTAATAGCCTGCGATACCTACCAGAAAGATTGCGATAATGATCCATACAGTATTGATTTTCTTCTTCAGCATCCACCATACAAGCAATGTGATTCCCAGCGGAATCAGACCCGGAGCAAGAGAATCCAGTACACTCTGAATTGTGGTTGTTCCTTCCCCTACCTTGATTGCGAGCGGAGTATTTACCGTGACTCTGGTTGCGGCCATGGATCCGACAACCATCAGACCTACAATACTGAAGGAGTTGATGATACGGTCAATCGTACCGTTTTTAAGAATTTTCAGCAGTGATGTTTTTCCCTGCTTATATCCGGTCATAAACATGAAGTATCCGCAGCCGAAGATTAAAATTTCAAAGATTGCAAAGGACAGGATCGGTCCTAAATAGCTTCCATCCAGCGCCATGGAGCACCCGATACCAAACAGAATCGGGAACAGGATTCCCTGCATGACCGTATCACCGATACCGGCAACCGGCCCCATCAGACCGGTACGTACAGCATTGATATCCTTCTCTGTAACGTTTTCACCATTCGCATGTGCCTCCTCCATGGAACAGGCGATACCGTTGATGATCGGTCCTACGGTGAATACTTCAGAATTGTAGAATACCATATATTTTTTCAGTTCTTTTACACGTTCTTCGTTCGTGTCATACAGCTCACGAATCGGTGTCAGCATCAGGTTGGCAGCACCCAGAGCCTGTAA
Source organism: [Clostridium] innocuum (assembly GCA_012317185.1). Lineage (NCBI taxonomy): Bacteria > Bacillati > Bacillota > Clostridia > Eubacteriales > Clostridiaceae > Clostridium > [Clostridium] innocuum. The sequence goes on from CP048838.1 coordinate 4,630,144, forward strand.
ACGCTCATAGTTGTAGCAGGCCTCGGTACTCGTTGTCCATAACCATGTTTTAACAAGTGTTTTCTTGGAAAGCTTTTTTGTATACTCCGGCAGTTCAGCTGCTGCAGCCTGTTCAGCCGGCTGTGAAACCTCGATTGTTTCTGTTTTTTTATTTAACGAGAGACGTTTTACCTTCTTCGTTTCCGTCTGCTTCTGTGCAGTATTGCTGTTCAGATACATAACAAGTGCAATGATTGCAGAGAAAATGGAGATTGCAGTAAGTCCCAGACCGGAATATACGGTCAGGAAGAAGCCGCCGAAGAACCACGGAACCAGCTTTTTCTTACCAAGATAGCTCAACAGCATTGCAATACCCAAGGCCGGCATGATACCGCCGACAACCTGGAGTGCACTGATGACACTTTCCGGAACGGCATTGATCAGATCGCTTGCCCAGCCGCTACCGGATACAACCAGAAGGAAGGCAGGAATTCCATACAGGACAAGTGCCATACAGAAGGAAGGCACGAAGTTCATAAAACGCACACCGCGCAGATTGCCCTTTTCCAGCAGCTTATCCGCCTGATGAATCCATGCGGCGTTGACTGTCATATATACCTGATTCAGCAACAGTCCAAACATACTGAACGGAATCGCAAAGGTTACGGCCATCGTCGGATTGGCGCCGGATAAAATCGTCATCGCCGTACCGAAGATACCTGCGACGATGGTATTACTCGGCATGGTTCCACCTGCGGAAATCCATCCCAGATAAATCAACTGAATGTTGGCCCCCGCCAGCATACCGGTCATCGGGTCCCCCATGAACAGACCAACCAGCGTACCTGTGGTCAATGGATAAACAAGACATTTCGTGACAGGGCCGAAGAACCACCACTGCCCCAGTGTAGCTAATAATGCAACTAAGATTGCTGATAACACCATAACTATTTCCTCCTGTTAGTGCTCGCCGCTTACGGAAACCAAGACCTTCCCTTTTCTTGCATAACGCAGGGTCTTTAGTTCCTCTCCCATTTCCTCCAAGGTAAGCTTTGCACTTATTATTTTCTTTGTATTGATCTGTCCGCTTTCCAGCAGGTGCACGGCACGCTCGCTGCATAACGGATTCAGAAATGACATATAAATACTGAGTTCTTTTGTATAAGCCTCAAACTGATTGAAGCTGATTGGCTGCTCTGGGTCACCGAGACCGAAAAGCAGTACCTTCGCATATTTCCCCGCAATGCGAATTGCCTGTTCCATGGTGGATTTTAAGCCGATGCATTCAATGACATAATCAATGTTTTCCTGCTTAGCGACTTCCTCGATTTCCTGATCGCTGATGGCCATGGTTGCGCCCAGCTCGAGAGCGAGTCTGCGTTTTTCCTCTTCCCGCTCAATCACAATGATTTTGGCAGCACCTGTTAATCGAATAAGCTGCAGCATCAGGGAACCGATGGCCCCCATACCATACATGGCAACCGTTTTACCGCTTTGTATCCCGATCAGATCCATACCGTGGACCGCACAGGATAACGGCTCCGTAAAGGCCGCAGCCTCCAGATCCAGTGTATCCGCTATATGATATACATTCTTTTCCGGCGGATAAACATATTCCGCAAAGCCCTTGGCTACGCCATGACGCTCCAGACAGAAGTTTGGCAGTCCCTGCTGGCACCAGATACATTTTCCGCATCCCCAGCTGGGATCACAGGCAACACGATCCCCAACCTTAAAGTATTTGCACTCAGGCCCTACCTCTGTAACGATACCGGAACACTCATGTCCCAAAATAATGGGTGGTATGACAACACTTGCGCCGTTTTTCCCCTGAAACTTATGAATATCGGTTCCGCACAGTCCGCACCAGGCAACGCGAATTTTCACTTCATCCGCTTCCGGCTTACGATCTGGAATATCACGTACTTCATATCCATAGTCGCCAATATAGAATCCTGCTTTCATATGCTATTCACCATCCATATTTTTAAACAAATGAATTTTTCGCTCTACGATTTCCGTAATAGTATCCAGACATGGTACGACATTATCACGATTGGATATATTCTCACGATGTTCTTCATAACATTCTCTGGATTTACGATTCCAGCCGACCAGCAGCTCGGTTCCAACATTGAACTTGCGGATGCCCAGATCAATGACACGTTTTACATCCTCTTCCTTAACACCGGTTCCTCCATGAATGACCAGAGGGATATCAACTGCCTTCTGCAGCTCCCTCAGGCGTTCAAAATTTATATTCGTTTTTGATTTGTACTGGCCGTGGTTCGTCCCGATTGCCACTGCCAGAGCATCAATTCCCGTCTGCTTCACAAACTCGACAGCATCCTCAGGATCCGTGTAACAGGCATCCTCCTGGCTCACGGCGATACCGTCCTCCGTTCCTCCGACAGTCCCAAGCTCTGCCTCCACACTTACATGATGGATTCTGGCGTAATCGACAACCCGCTTTGTCCCCAGAATGTTTTCCTTTAAGGGAAGGGAAGACCCGTCAAACATAACAGAGCTGTAGCCTGCGTCAATCGCCTTGCGAATCTCATCATAATCCTTAGCATGATCCAGGTGAAGAACGACATTGACTCCGTATTCCTCTGCCATAGAGCGGCAGACTGCGACAAGATTTTTGTGACCGACATAATTCGCGGTTCCGCAGCTTGTCTGAATAATAACCGGTGTTTTCTGATGAACCGCTGCTTTGATGATAGCAGGCAGCATCTCCAGGTTATGCGTATTGAACGCCCCAATCGCCATATGCAGCGACTCTGCCTCCTTCAGCACTTCCTTTAATGTTGTATACATAATTTCCTCCTTTAATAACCTGTATGCAATGGAGAATCTGGATCCTCCTTTTGTGGTAATCCTGTACATCTCAGCGTTAACTTTCTGAAATATACGAATATCATAATATCAAAATATACGTACGTTTTTGATTTACAAGCACATTATACTTGATTATATAAAAAATACAGCGCTTTCACGCTGAAAACACATTCTGAAATTTTGATAAATCGTAAAATTCATGAATGGCCATTCATGGTACAATGATAGAGAAAACACAGGGAGGTAAGCATATGTTTATACAAATTGATAAAGGTATATATGAAAAGCTGTCTGAGGCGGAAAAGGGCGTCATACAGTTCTTGAACCAGAATGAAGAAAAGATTCCATATATGAGTATTACCAATATTGCTGAGAAAACCTTCACTTCACACTCAACCGTATCCAGGGCGATTCAGAAGTGCGGTTATCAGGGAATATCCCAGCTGCGCTATGCCATTTCTCAGCAGGAGAAGATGAAGGAGCATCATGAGTCCAGCTACGGAGTCAATAATATCCTTGCGAAATCCTATCGTGAAAGCACCAAAACGATTGATAATATCAGTCCGGTCGCTATGCTGCAGACGATTGAATACATTAAGCAGGCAAAGCGCATTTTCATCTTTGCCAGAGGCTTTACAGCCCTGATTGCGGAGGAATTTCAGATGTATCTGCAGCTGCTGGGATATAATGCAATCATCGTCAAGGATGTAAAATGGATGGAGAATACCGAACGGATCGTCACAAAGGATGATGTGGCCTTTATCCTATCTCTGCGTAATTCGACACCGGAGCTTGCCAGATCAGCCAGAGCTGCCAGAATGAGAGGTGCCAGAGTGATTACCTGCTGCTGCAAATCGCCCTGTGAGCTGGAGAAGTTTTCAGATATTTTTATCTGCGGGCATTCCGAACAGATTATGAAGGCAAGCGGTATGACGGTGTATTCCAGAATCCCGCTGCTGATCATTACCAGAACAATCATTGAATACATCGGACAGTAAGTCCTTGTGATTACGTTTTGGAATAGGTTCCCGTCATTCGATGATACTCCTGCCGGAACACTGATGTAGTTTTCTGAATTGCATACGATGTTTTAAGAATTTAACTCTTTGTATATTGCCTTTATTGTACTATTATCTTCAAAATCAAAGATGCGATGATGATTGTCTGTCCGCTCGTTCTGACTTGACTTTTAAATAGCCTATGGGTTCTGACTAATAAAGAATACGAGGGGTTCTAAAAAAGCTGCAGTATTATTACAGAATATCTGCAGCTTATGATATTCATAGATTTCAAGCAGTCTTTTAAGCACCGTCTCTATTGTTGTAGCATAGCAATCTATCGGTTTTCACCGCCATGTCAGTACGTGTTCCTGCTTTCATAATTCTTTTTCCCACCACGAGATTTCAAGTGTCCTTTCAATACTGCAAATAGAAAAAATTCTCCCTTTTCAACATCAGGAGAAACTTTTTCCATTTCCGATACTCTGGTATATATCCTTGTACAGCATCCTAAAAAGACTTTGAGCCTTATGAACATATGTCAGGCTCATTATTGTATTTCCGTCGTTTATAGAAATCAGCTGTGTGATTCCTTTACTTGCCCCGTTTTCTATATAGAATCATACCGGCCGAGCAAATGCATAGGAATAAGAAGCTTCCTGTGCTTGTAGCATCTGATGTCTTAGGGCGCAGGGGAGTCGTTTTCTGGTGGCTGTCCTTATGTGTCGGATTGTTTGCCGGATGGTTTCCTGCAAAGGACGGTTGCTCGGATGAAGCACTGCACTTTTTTCATATTGCATACAGTGTTGTTTGTTTCTCCACAGGCTTTGTGAAATCATACGACTGCTTTCCCTGTGCATCCTCTGCCCAGTATGCGAATACAAACCCATCCCTTTCAGGCACAGCCGGCTTTGACGCACACTTACCTTTTCTCACGATTTCCTCATTCCATATATGAGAGGAGGCCGTATCCCTTACTGTAACCGTATAATACTCTATGTCAACGGTTTTGTCTGTACCATAAATACTGATTGTTGCCCCGGTGTTATGTATACCCTGCTCTGTTTTTTCACAAATCGTATAATCGCCATTTTTTACCGCATCAATATCTACATACGCTCCGGCATTGTCTTTTAAAATATACTGTTTGCCGCAATCCTTCCATACTGCACCATCTTTGTATGACCGAATTTTCACCTTGAAAACGGTTTTCCAATCCGCATATAGGCTCATTGCTTCGTTAACCGGCTGCTGGAAGTCATAGGCTTCCCTGTCCGTCTGCTTTGCCTTCCAGCAGGTAAAAACTGCTCCCGGCTCTTTTGGGTCCGATGGAATTTCTGCCATTGTCCCTTTCAGCACAATCTGTTCCATTTCCTTCAACAGCTGTGTCTTATTAAAAAACGAAATTGTATAATAGTCAACAGCCGCTGTCGTATCCTGCTCATCTACCTTGACAGTAATACCTGTAGCTAGATCAGAGCCTGTCATCGTTTCATACAGCTGAAAGCTACCGTTAGGCAGCCGCTCTGTCGAAGAGAATGTTCCTGTATCCCCTCTCCACGCAAAGGTTTTCCCGGAATCCTCCCATGGTTTATGATCTTTTTGAATGCTCAATGCAACGCTAAACATCCCGGTATACAGATTACAGCCATACCATACCGTATCCTTTTGAAGATAGCTTTGCAGGTATTGCTGAATTTCTACACCGTTTAATACGGTTCCTGTTTCATCACATATGCGTACCTCCCGCTGATCAGAGGCTCCTATGAATATATTCTCTCCCATAACCGGTGGCTGCGGAGGTAAGAGCAAGCGGGATAAAGACTGACAAAACCAAAAGGCATTATCATCTATAGAATCCACTGCAGGAAGAATAATGCTTTTTAATCCGGTACAGCCATAATATGCACTGCTTTCCACTGCTCTTACGTTAGGGAAACTGACCTCTTGCAAGGAGGAACAACCGAAAAAGGCTCTGCTGCCGATGCGCACGGCTGATGGAAACTGTAATTCTTCTAAAGCTATACAATCTTTAAAAGCGCTGTCCCCAATACCGTATACGTTGGGAAACTGAACTCACTATTATAGACAAGAGCACAAAAAGGATAGGTACGGTGGGGATTAACCCGTCAGATTTTCCATTCAATTTCTACCTTTTCATTTGTTGCCCGGATGACCGTTATCAGTGCGTCCACCACCTGCCTCTTGTCCTCAAAGCTGACATTCTCCCAGTCATCCAGATACCCGGAAATGCTTTCCATCTTCTCCATCGGCACAGCGTCCGCAGAGAGTTTTGCAATCTCATTGGCAATGGACTGCCGCCTTGCGTCCAGCTCCTCAATTTTGCTGTTGGCATAGGAGAGCAAAACAGGGCTTGCGCCCGTCAGCGTGTCAAGCAGCTTTTCAATCTCGCTTTCTACCTGTGCCAGTTCCAGCCGCTTTGCAGTCAGTTTCGGGGAGATTTTTGCAGCCTTGTTCCGACCTGTCAGCGTCTTAAAATCTTTCAGCTTTTTAACCATCGCCCCATAGACTACCGCTTCCAGTTCGTGCAGCTTCACGCACCCGCAGCCGGGACACGCCTTGCTGTCCGCATGGACGGTGCAGCGCAGGTAAAGAATACCGTTGGAGTGCGCTGACATGAGCGCATAGCCGCATTTCCCGCATTTGATTTTTCCCGCCATCCATGTGTTCCGGGCTTTCCTTGCGGGCTGGTAAGTGTGGCTGGCAAGCAGCTTCTTCCGGCATTTCAGCCACAGCTCCGATGGGATAAACCCCTCATGTGGAGCCAGTACCAGCGTCTGTCCTTGCAGGTGCTTGTGCTTGTCCTCTGTATTCCCCTTGCCCTGATAGTAATAGCAGCCGTTTGTCCCGGCAAAGTCGGCGGCATCATTGTAAATATCCGTTCCCTGGCTTTTGTAAAACTCGTATATGTCGAGGTCAGCCATGACATAAATCGGGTTGCGGAGAATAACGCTCAAAGTAGCCCTTGACAGCGGCCTGCCATGATAAGTACGCATACCGTCCACCGTCAGCTTCTTTGTAATGTCATGCAGCGATACCTGCGGGTCAGCGTACATCTCATACATCTGCCGGACAAAGGCCGCTTCGGTTGGCTCTATTACCAGCTTCTTTGTGCGCACCCCGTCCATCACATAAGGCTCTGTCCGAAATCCGTAGGGCGTTTTGCCGCCCATTTTGAAGCCCCGCTGACAGCGGGAGTACCATGCGTCCTGCACCCGCTTCTGTATCGTTTCCCTTTCAAGCTGGGCGAACACGATACAGATATTTAACATCGCCCGCCCCATCGGGGTGGAGGTATCAAACTTTTCCGTAGAGGACACAAACTCCACATTGTACTGCTGGAACAGCTCCATCATGTTGGCAAAGTCCAGAATGGAACGGCTGATGCGGTCGAGCTTGTAAACCACCACTTTCCGCACAAGGCCGCTTTCAATATCCCGCATAAGCTGTTGGAATTGTGGACGCTCCGTATTTTTCCCGGAATACCCTTTGTCCTTGTACTCTTTGCAGTTCCCGCCTTTCAATTCGTATTTGCAAAACTCAATCTGGCTTTCAATGGAAATGCTGTCCTTTTTGTCTACCGATTGTCTTGCATAGATCGCGTCTATCCTGTTGTTCATATTGTCGCTCCTTTTCTTAAAAAAGAAACGGAGCTGCTGACAGTTTTATTATACCGCCAGCAGCCCCGCAAATCAACGATGGCTTTGGAAAACCTTATGCTCCGGCTTCCTCACTCTGCCGTTTGTCGGCATACTTGCGGAATACCTCATAAAGCTGCTGTTCCAGCTCCCGGCGTTTTGCCGCTTCCTGCTCCGGCGTGAATACCGGGGAGAGATTTTCCAGCGTGATTTCCTTTCCCTGAAAAGTCACGATTTCTGTTTCCTTTTTGTATCTGATATTGCTTATAAAATCACCTTTCCTTTCCATGCTGCCGCTGCTGCCGTTTCAGTTCCGCCAGTATATCCGGCGGGATACGGTCTACCAGCCGCTGAATGTCGTGCAGCTCGCTTTCCAGCTTTGCCCGTTCCATCGTATCTTTCATCTTGCCTTTTTCACTGGCTTTTGCCCTTGCTTCCAGCTTTTCATTTTCCGCTAACAGGTCATTGATTGTGACCTTGTATTTTTTCAGTTGCCCGGAGAAATTCCCCATCTGTGGGAACCACTTTTTCAGCATGGAGAGGGCTTCCTCTTTTTTCTTTCCGGCATTCAGCGGGTTAATGCCGTCCAGCGTGGCTTCAATGGCTCTTGCCTGTTTGGAGAGATTGACCGCCTGCTTGAACAGACGGGTGGGGATATGCTTCCTGCCTGTCTTGCTGGCGCTTTCCCCACGCTCCAAGTCGGGATATTTCTCCACCATGTAGGCGTGAAAATCGTCCTGCCACTTTGTAAGGTTGGCTCTGTTCCCGATAATCTCCTTTGCACACAGGCGGTTGTCCTCTGTCAGCGGGACAAAGACCAAATGCAGGTGGGGTGTTTTCTCGTCCATGTGTACCACCGCCGACACGATATTTTCTTTCCCTACCCGCCCGATTAAGAAATCAGCCGCCCTATGGAAAAATTCCTGTATCTCCTTTGGGGGCTTCTTCTTGAAAAACTCCGGGCTGGCGGTAATCAGCGTATCGACAAACCGGGTACTATCCTTACGGGTGCGGCAGCCAGCCTGTTCAATGCGGTTTTGAATGAAATGGTAATAGCGGCTCTCCGGCTTGACGATATGGAAATTGTACTTGCTCCGGCTGGTGTCAATGTCGGGATTGCTGGCGTACTGTTCCTTTTGCCGTTCGTGATGGGCTTCCAGCGGCCTTGCCGGATTGCCCTTGTGCTTTTCAAACCGCAAAATTGCGTGTTGTGCCATAAACTCCTTTCCCCATTCCTTTCTCTTCCGGGGTTTTCCACAGGAAAATCCCGCAAATAATATCTCGGATAGGAAGGGAATGGATAGAATATAAATAAAATCGTTTTAATCTTTGTATTTCTATCTTTCGTCCGGTTTTCGTACTCCAAGAGGGTTGATTTTCGTACTTGTCAAGTGCGGTTTTCAGTCCTCCGGCATACCAGAACGGGATTTCTTGAAGTCGGTGTTTGGAACCGCTTCATAGGATTTTGGGTAAATCCGGTTGGGTTTTCCACAGCCCTGCTTCTGGATTTCCACCAGTCCGGCGTATTGCAGCTCCCGCAGGGTGTTGACGGCTTTCTGCCGCCCACAGTGGAGCAGGGCGACTACCTCACAGATTGGGTAATACAGGTAAATCCGCCCGTACTCGTCCGCCCAGCCGTTCTTACGGGACAACTCCGTCCGGCGCAGGATAAAGGCGTACAGTATCTTCGCTTCATTGGACAGGGGTGTGAATGTGGGGGCTTCAAAAAGGAAATTGGGCAGCCGGGTAAAGCTGACCGCTTTCTCCGGCTGATGGATATAAATGGTGTTTGTCATATCGTGTTTGTGGACGGTTAGAAGCCTGTTTCCGGGGGCAGACGGTAGTTTCTATTGCCTGCCCCTGTTCTGTGCTTGCAAAGCCTTGAAAATCAAGGACTTTTCAGCCCCTAACTGTCCACACAAGACCTCCTTTTCCGTTCACTTTCTGTTTTCTGCCGCCTGTGAACTCTGGCGGCACAGCCGGGGCAGTATTTTGCCCGGTTGGATTTAGGGACGAACACACCGCCGCAGACCGCACAGCGTTTCAAGTCCTTATCCCGGAAAATCTCCGCTTCCAGCGTCCCGTCCAGCGGCAAAACCGCCCAGCGGAACCACTTACAGCAGACCGAGAAAGAAACCGTCTGCGGGCAGGTGCAGGTGTCCCCATCGTCAAGGACAATGCAGTTGCCGTCCTCACAGCAACAGCACTCCCGGCGGATCAGGGCGTTTGCCTGTTTCCTCTGTGCCGGTGTCATGCGGTAAAGGGAACTGTCCTGCTTGCGCTCTATGGGCGGCAGTCGTTTATATGGGTTCTCTCTCATGTGTTTCCTCCATTTTGCTTTCCGTTGCCGCTCTCCCCGAAAAGGCTTCCTGCCCCATTTCTGCGGCGTGTTCCGGCGTTGGCACGCTCCCCGCAGCTTCTGGACACTTGTCCCGAAGTGACCTCTGGACAAAGTGTCCAGAAGTCCGGCTCCTTGCGATGCTTCCCCTGCCGGGGTATTCCTTTTCGGACGGTCATTCGGTTTTCAAGGTGCTGTCCATCGATGAACTATCTCAAGTCTACACTTTTTTGACCGTCTGTGCCGTATATCCGAAAGGTAGGAAATCCGCCAAAAAAACTGCCTATTTCCACGCTCTCGGAATTGTGGTAAAATGATAAGTACAAAGAGACAAATCGAAATCTATGAAAATAGTACAGCGAGAAGGAGTATGCGAATGCAGGATACAATCATTCAATTAAAAGCTCTTGGGCAAATGCCTGACTCATTAACAGGTAATCCAGCAGGAGAGCTTGTCAGCAAGTATGACGAACTACTTATAAAAGTGAAAACACCGCTTACAGAGGAAGAAGTTGAGGCATTAATTGGTATTTTTCCCGAAAGTACGATGTATGAAGTTGAATGGACATTGTTACATTTAGTTGAAACATATATGAAACCAGAATTGCTTTCAAAATATAGAAATTTAATTTCAAAATGCCCCAGTGAAGAGTGGAGAGACACTATGAAAGTACGCTTGGATAATTGGGAAAAGAAAAATGGTAGACTTATTTAATACGACACCTTCCCATTTATCGGGCAGACAAGGAGGGGGAGCATGGAACTATCCATACAGGAACGATTGAAAGACCTGCGTGTGGAACGAGGGCTGACGCTGGAACAGCTTGCGGAGGAAACTCATCTTTCCAAATCTGCTTTAGGCAGTTATGAGGGAGACAATCTCAAAGACATCAGCCACCATGCCCTTATCCAGCTGGCAAAGGTTTATGAAGTGACCGTTGATTACCTGCTGGGACGCTCTAAAACAAAAAATCACCCAAACGCCGATCTTGCAGACCTGCGCTTGAGTGATGATATGATTGAACTATTGAAAAGTGGGCGGGTGGATACTTCCCTCTTGTGTGAGCTGGCGGTACACCCGGATTTCCCCCGACTGATGGCTGACCTTGAAATCTATGTGAACGGAACGGCAGTCAAGCAGGTACAGAGCGCAAATGCCATTGTGGATATTATGAGCGCAACCATTATGAAGCAGCACAATCCCGGCTTGTCCGACCCGCAGTTAAGGCAGCTTGTCGCCGCCCATATTGACGATGACAGCTTTTGCCGCTATGTGATACAGCAGGACATAAACAAGATAGCCCTTGACCTGCGGGAAGCCCATAAGGACGATTTTTTCAGCGTTCCGGAGGACAATCCGCTGGAAGATTTCTTGCAGACCGCCGAGGAAACTGCCAGTCCAGACAGCGACCCGGAGCAAGCGGCTTTGGCGTTTATCTGTAAGCGGCTCAAGCTGAATTTGAAAAAGCTGTCCGAGGAAGAAAAGAAGTGGCTGAAAAAGATTGCACAGAAGTCGGACTTGCTGAAAAATCCAAACCCACAGCGGGGGAGAAAATAGAGAACGAGAAATTGGAGGGAGTAAAGGTGCAGGAGGCAATTATAAAATTGAAACTTCTCGGTCAAATGCCAGACGCAGTGAAAGATGACCCTACAGTAGAAACCATCAACATGTATGACGAATTGCTCTCCAATGTAAAAACGCCATTGACAAGAGAAGAAGTAGGCGTATTGATTGACATTTTCCCCGAAGGTGGAATGTATGGAGTAGAGTGGGATTTGCTAAAATTGGTAGAGTCTTATTTGATAGAAGCACCATCAAGTGAAGAGTATCGAAAATTGATTACTGCTTGTCCAAGTGAAGAATGGCGAGAAACTATGCAAGCCCGTTTAGATAATTGGGAAAACAACAAACAATAACTTGTTGGGGAGATAGCAAAGCCAGTCGAGCCAGTCAACGGTCAAGATGAACGGCGCATTTCATGCGCCGCCGTTGACAGCCCCGCCCGTCTTTGCTAATGGGCAATCAAGGCGGGAAAGCCCTAAAATGGCTTCCCGCCCATTTCAATTTTGAGAGAAAAATCCGTCTGCTTTTTCGTAAGTGTGGCTATCCGTCTGGGACACTTTGTCCCATAGTCCAGCGTAAGACGAGGGACGGGGGCATTCATATACGCCCTGTCTGCTGATGAAACCAGTCCTGCGCTTGCGGCTCCACGCCACGCAATCACAGCCCTGCTTTCCTGCCGCTTCAAATGCCCTTGCCCTCTCCGGCGGCAACGGCATTTTCACGGCAACGCCGACAGAGCGTATAACACACTACACTTTGCGAGCAAAGTCGTGTGCCAAGGGGGGAACCCCTTTGGAAACCCCAGACAACAAAACAGGCTGAATATACCGCACTTTCCCGGTGCTTGATACTCAGCCTTTATTTGTTGTCAGCAGCCCGTTTCTCGGTCTGCCTTTTGTGCCCTTATCCATAATGTTTCTCTGAAGTGCCCTGCAATCTGTGAACGCACTGCTACCGATGCTCTCTGCCTTAGGAAAATGCAGGTTCTGAAGCTGCCCGCATAATTGGAAGGCATATTCATCCACAAAGTCAGCTTCAGGAAAAGAAGCGGTCTTTAAGGAAGAACACTTCGCAAATGCATGCTTACCAATGCGATATGCTTCTGGTGCCTCTATTTCTGTTAGGGCCGCACATCGTTCAAAGGCGTAATCACCTATGATAACCGATTGTGGTATGGTTACCTTTTCAATACAATCGGGAAAGATTGCAGTGTAATCGTTTGCCGAGGGAAGATCGGCTATCTCATACAAATTCCTTTGTATCTCAAATTCCTTTAGATTTTGCAGTGTATCATGCTGTGACCTCATCCATTCCCAGTCCGCTGTCGAGATTCTTCCATCCATTACAATAAGCCTGCTTATCTCTGTCAGGCTGACTGTCTGAAGTGCTGCCTGAAGAGTATCTCCCTGCAAAGCTTCCCTCGTACCGTCTGTCATATCAATTGTCAGCGTGATGGAATCCGCCGCCGGAGTCAGACCGTCAGGAAGAAGAAGAGTATCCAGCTTCAAACAATTCCGAAAGGCGAATTCACCTATCCTATCTGCCTGTGGAAATTCTGCCGTTTTCAGATTTGTACAATTTTCAAATGCACGACTTCCGATACGTTCGGCACGCTCCAGCTTGATTTCAGTTAGGGAATTGCAATCGGAAAAGACCTGATTATCAATATATACAGCGCCTGGTAAAACGATATCCGTTAATGACGAGCAGCTCATGAAAGCAGCATCACGAATACGCTCTGCCAGCGGTGCATGGATGGAGGTCAAAGCCGTACAGCCCATGAAGCCTTCCTCGCTGATTACTGTAACAGAGGGAAGCTTCGCATATGAAAGTGCTGTACAGTTTTTGAAAGCCTGTTTTGAAATTACCGAAGCTCTTGGCAAATCTATTGCACGTAGAGAACTGCAGTTTGAAAAAGCCTTTTCTTTTATTGCAACTGCCGAAGGAAATGAGATTGCCGTAAGAGCAGAAGCACCATAAAAAGCCGATGCCATGATATCTTCAGCCTTAGGGGCATGGACTGTCTGTAAGGAAATACAGTCCATAAATGTTTTTTCCGGGATTTGTATGACCTCCGGAATATTCACCTTCTTCAATGATTTACAGTTACGAAATACAGAGGATCCAAGACTTGTAACGTTTGGAATCTCGATTTCTGTTAATGCTGTACAGGATTCAAATGCTGCAGTGTTTACTCTTACGAGCTGAGAAAATTCCAGAGTTTTTAGCTGTTTACAGGAATAAAATGCCTGATCACCTATCGTACATAAGGAAGGCAGACTTGCATAGGTAAGACCGTCACAGCCGGAAAATGCCGCATTTTCTATTGAGGTTACCTTTGGAAATGCAACAGACTGCAAAGCATGGCACTGTGAAAATGCACTTTCTCCGATTTCATATGCGTTCGTAATGTCGACAATCCTTAATTCGTTACAGCCATCAAAAGCATTGCTGCCGATTCGTACAGATTGAGGTATTACTACCTTCTGAAGCTGATATGGAAAAATGGATGGATACGCAGGACTTCCCACGGGTGCATCGGGCAAATCTGCGGTTTGTACCCGATCAGATATTTCAAATTCTGTGAGGGCCGCAAAAGCGGCACGGTTGTTTCTCAGCCATTCCCAGTCTTTCGATGTTATGCTGCCATCCGACACCAGCAGGCGGTCGATACCGGTCAGCCCGGCTCCATGCAGTGCCGCTGATAAAGAATTTCCGGCCAATTCCTCTGTTTGTCCATCCGATGTCATAATGCGAACAGCTATGGATGATGCAGCATTTATCACAGTGGTTCCAATGAGCCGTACACCCATGATCATACATACCAGCAGAATAGAAAAAAAACGACGCCCTACACCTTTTAAATACCTGTTTCTACATATTATATCCCTACCTCTTATAATCATAAAGATTACTTACATCATTCTTTACGATACCTGACCTCATTATAACAAACATTGCTTTCATATAAGGTAACAGCCTGCCATCTTGAATATTTCTTGAACATTTCAGTATGCTTCTATCTTACAGAGCAAACCTGCTGTCTGCAGCAATAAGAGAAACAGTATGTTCGCCGTTATTTTCAATCAGTGGATAGGATATACAACGAAATCAAAAAGGTATTTTATTTGCATTCGCATTTCAGATTTTACTGTATAAGGCATAATTACCGGTTCATTTCCTCTGTATCTGTACGTATATCAGACACGGCAAACCACTCCTTTAGCTGCCCGTGTATCCTTATTTCTTTACTATACGCTTTAGTCCGGCGATATCCAGCAGTAAATTGACCGTTTGAAAAGTACCTTTATAAAATACCGCCCAGTTATTGAACACGCAGGGCAGAGCCTTTGCCTTTTCCAAGGTATCAATCAGATGGAATGTCACCGGAACATCCTGTGTATCACAATACTGCTTCACGATTTCTATGTTCTTTAGAATATAAGGACATTGCATATCATAGTAGATGGTCAGTTCCTTATCCTTAATCTGCGAGTTCTTCGCCTGTTCCGTAAAGGAAGGCAGTGTTCCATCAAAAGAGTATGCCAGCAATTCATAACCGCTTTCTGTCGTATCTGCGACCTCAAATCCGAATTTCTTTGCGAAGGCTTGATCCGTAAGCCATGCCTTTTGTTTTTTTGCCCCCAGCATGCATACACCGGATTTTCCCTTTGCTCTGGCATCTGCCAGACAGTATTCCATCAGCTCTCTGCCATATCCTTTTCCCTTATACTCGCCGGTTGCCCAAAGACAGTAAATGTAATAATAATCAGCACCAATGATTGGCACCCACGCGGTTTCCAGCGGTGCATATTCAATGAATACCGTCCCTTTCACATCTAATTTCCGAAATACATGACCTTCCTTCAGCCGGTCAAACAGCCATTCCCTTTTCGCCGTTATGCCGGGATGCGGCTTTCTGCTGCGAATAATACAGCAGAGATGCTCATTGTAGAGGTTTTCCTCTGTAAGATTTATAAATTCATTTGTCATAGCACCTACCTCCTGTTTTAATTTTACAGCGTTTCTCTCTTACACTCAATACAGCACTCCCATTGACCTCTTAATCATAGAATTTTCCTTTATAAAAATTATTCTCATGTACTTTCTTTGCCGTCATACAAAACATAACACAGCCGTCCGGACATACAAGCTCCTTGCTGTAAGTGCTGTTTCCTCCGATATTGGTTAAATCACCGCCGCTACGTACAGCCTCCATAACTGGAAACATCACGGTCATCGTTTTGGAACAGATGCCCTGTCCCGATAGGTTTACCGGACAGCCATAGGTACATGTATAGCGATCCCCGATTTCCTCCCCGTTTCTGCAATAACGTTCTGTGTGATCACTGCGCAGAAAGCCTGTAACCTCTATTTCCCATGTGTATTCCTCATCATACCATTTTTTCATATCTATCTTTCCTCCCTTGTTCTGTTCACTGAAAACCATCTTATTTCTGTTGGACTATCGTCCCGTAAAAAAAACATATTCCTTCTTATGAATCACGGAACATTACCATAATTATAAGCGACAGTATGGCACAATACTTGATTTTGCTTGCTGTTTACCATTGGTTTTCATTTCCTGCAGCTTACAATTTCCAGCCTTCCAGAACAATCTGCCCTGCATTCTGTTGTCTGCTCATTCCACATGTGAGCATATTTGTATCCGATGTTTCATCCGCAAAGAATCACTTATGTGTATGTGCAGCTACGCTTTCCGCCAGATTTTCATGATATCGTTTATAATATTACATAAGACAAATTTCTTTGCTAAACAGGTTCCCATATCATTCCTGGATGTACTATTACTGTCTATACCAACGTAATAAGAGTTTGAAACACAAAGCCTTATCTCTGTATTTTCTATTATTCATAGGTGAATCAAAGTATTTCCCATACAAAAAGCCAGCGATTCTGCTTCTTCACTGGCAATATTTTATAATTTGATTATGCGATCATGCTCAGGGTTTTCATGTCTGTATTTTTGTTCTATTTTAAAAAGGCACGGCTATGTATGTTGGATTTTGGATGAATGTAAGGCAAGGATGATACAGAGCCGTGCATAAACATCAGTTGTCCATTTCCGGTTCAATTAATATTTTATAGAAAAATTCCTTCTTCTTGTCCATGATTTCCACGGCCTCTCTGGTTTTTGATAGCGGAAGGCGATGTGATATGATTGCATCCGTCTGAATAATACCTTTGTTTAAAGCATCCAGTGCGATATCCCATGCATTGTGCGGGAAGCGTTTAAATTCAAAGCTCCACGTACCCTTGATCGTCAGCTGCTTACGCAGAATCATTTCATAGGTGTCAACTGCAACGTTCAAATCCTTAACCGGTCTTCCAACAGGTCCGAAGCGTCCGTTCTGCTTCAGTAATGACATGGCCTGATTAAATACCACAGGTGCTCCGCTTGCTTCAAACACGACATCACATCCTGCTCCCTTGGTTGCTTCCTCCACTGCTTTACGAACCTCATCCATCGACGCGCAGAGTGCATCCTTTAAACCAAGCTGTTTCGCTATTTCCACCTTTTTCGGATCGAGGTCAACTGCAAATACATGGGCAGCGCCGAATGCCTTCGCCCACTGTGCTACGAAAATCCCTATCGCGCCAAGACCGAACACAACCACATCGTCACCGAAGCTTACCCCGGTATTCGATACCACATGCAGTGCCACGCTGATCGGTTCCAGAAATGCCGTTGCTTCCGGTTTCACATGCTCGGGAACGATGACCAGATTTTCCTTTGGCACCCTGACATATTCCGCAAAGCCTCCATCACTTCTGGAACCGAGAAAATCATAGTCCTCACACTGTGCAAAATCCCCAACCTCACAGGATTTACAGCCTCTGCATGGAATCAGAGGAATGACGGCAACCTGCTTATGCAAATAGGCAGGCTCCACCTCGCTTCCGATTTCAACAACCTCTCCGCCAAATTCATGTCCCGGAATGGTTGGAAAATGATAGGTCCCCTGTGTCAGGATACGCGGTATATCAGACCCGCAGACACCACACGCAGCAACCTTGACAAGCACATCGTGATCTCCGATTTCCGGTATCAATACATCTTCCACGCGAAGATCATTTACACCGTGAAGAACTGCCGCTTTCATATATCCTTTCATAACTGCCCCTTTCTATTCGAGATTTGCATGCTTTTTCCATAAGGCATGCAAATCCGTTATCTGTTTCTTATCGACAATCAGCAATGCCACCATATCTGCCAATAGCAGCAGACTCTGTTCAAATAGGCTGCTCATGACCTGCTGCGATTTAATTTCATCCTGCAGATTCAGCTTGGTGCTGCATGGGATACGGATGAAAAGATCCTCATACGGTGTCATGGAGCTGGATGCATTGCTACCGATATGTGCAATTCGTGCATGGTGGGTTCTTGCGATTTTAACGATTGCCAGCGGTACTGCACTTTCTCCGGAGCCGCTGCCGACAATCAGCAGATCGTTTTCAGTGATCGCCGGCTCATCGACCGCACCGACATAGGTTGCTTCAATTCCCAGATGATTCAACCGCTTGACAAACGCCTGCAGCATAAGCAGCACACGGCCGACACCGACTACAAACACGGATTCAGCTTCACATATCGCTGCGGTAAGTGCTAAAACCTCTTCTTCCTTTACATTGGCGAAAACCGTCTGCAGCTCCTGCAGTACCGTATCTTTAGCTTCTGTATACTTCATCCTTCTTCACCTTCTTCAAATAATGCATAAAAGTCAGCGGCATATCGGTTAACATCTGTCTTGATCTGTACAGAGAACTGTGATATGGAAAAGGCAAACAGTCCCAGCAGAAAGGTAAGATCCCCGGCTCTGGGATCTTCCTTGCTGAGAAACTCATTCATTTTCATATCCAGCGCCGCAATCTGTTTCCGATAGGCAGTACAATAGCTCTGCCCTGTCAGCTTGCGTTTCTTTCCGAAAACAGCCTCCTCATGACTCCGTATAAAGGCCGTAAAATCAACAGGTCCTGCCGGTTTCATCATACATCCAGAGCAGCACTGTACATTGCCTTGCAAATCGTGACATTGTGTTCATGAATATCATCGAACAGCTGCTTCAAATCCTTCAGACCTGCACGATGCGTAATCAGATCGGATACCTCCAGCTGTCCTTCCTCAATCATACGTGCCGTATATTCCCATTCATTGATCGGTGTCTGTGCATAGTAGGAGTTCCATACCCCGTGCATTTCCAGCTCCTTACGCAGAAGCAGAGAATGAACGTTCAGCTGTATCGTTGTATCCGCATGCGGATTCCCCAGCCAGACAATCGTGCCGCCGACTCTGACAATTTCTATGGCATCATTGATACCTGCCGAGCAGCCGGTTCCTTCAATAACGACATCCACACCGCGTCCGTCTGTCATCGCATCTATGCGCTCCTTTAGATTTTCTTTTCCTGAATTGATAACCGTAAAGCCGCGCTCCTGTGCAAATCTCTGCTTTGTTTCGTCGATATCTGTAAGAATGACCTGCTTTGCGCCAAACAGCTTTGCCCAGCGGGCAGTCATAATGCCAATCGGACCTGCGCCCAGAATCGCCACTGTCTGCCCCGCCGTGACATTTCCTCTGCGCAGAGCATGCTGGGCAACGCATGCCGGCTCGCACATACTCAAAGCTTCCAAATCAATATCATCCTTCTGTGATAGCACCAGATGCCAGCGGGACGGCAGTAAACAATATTCCGCAAACCCGCCGTTGCTGCGTGAACCAAGATAGTCGTAGTTTTCACACTGACAGAACTGTCCTATTTCACAGGGTTCACACTCCCGGCATGGAATTAATGGAAATATTGCAGCCTTTCGTCCTATCAGCTCTTCATCCTTCGGATTCCCTACAGCACACACTGTTCCGCTGAATTCATGACCGATTACGACCGGATATACTCTGGTACCAAGCTGATATACTCTGGGTATATCAGAACCGCAGATTCCGCATGCCCCTATTTTAACGAGGATTTCATCCCCCTTGGGAGATGGCGTTTCAATCTCTTCCAGACGGAAGTCGTTAATGGCATGCAATCTCATTACTTTCATTCGATATTCCTCTTTTCCTTATCTATCTTCCCTTATTATTTTGCAAGTATATTGTTCAATTCAAAACGCTTTTCACTCGGAATGATCTGAATCGCCACATCAATCCCACGATCCAGAAAATCCTTGATGCATTGGCGTTCCTCATCCGTTGCGGATACATTTTTATAAACTGTCGTTCTTCCTGCCTTCATTCCCATACCGCCGATATTCACAGCCCTGATATCTATGCCGTTTTCAACCAGCTTTTTCAGACTCAGCGGTGATTTTGCCAGAACAAAGCTCGGCACATCCAGACCACCCTGCAGCTTGATCAGCGCTTCATCCTCTGTAAGAGCAATGACCTTTAAACCGCTTGGAGCTGCATTCTGCAATACAAACAGCATGAAGTCATCCTTAGCAACCTTATCATCAATGACGATGATCTGCTTTGCCGGCAGTGTCTTCATCCATGCTGTCATGACCTGACCGTGAATCAGTCGGTCGTCAATACGAACCAGTAATAAATTTTCCATATGAATCGCTCCTTTTTATCCTTTGTTATAGCGAATAGTACCAATGCTTTCCTTTGCCTCAGACTCCGCCATGGCCGCAAGATCATCCAATGTGGATTCCTCATTTCTACCCAGCGTCAATGTCAGCAGCATTGGCAGATTCGCACCGACAACGATGATGATATGCTGTTCTCTGGAAAGCATCAGAGAACGGTTAAACGGTGTACCGCCACGAAGATCATTCAGCACAAGAACACCATCCCCGCTGTCTGTATCCTCAATCGCCTTTTTCAGCCGTTCCCCGTATGCATCCGGGTCCTCCCCCGGCTGCAGCGCAACAGCAGCACATTGTGCAATGGTACCGCCAATCATTTCCGTGCTGCTTTTTAATCCTTCACAGAATACTCCGTGGCTTGCGATTACAAAACCAACCATAACTATACCTCGCTTTATTCTTCCAGCGCCTGTACATACGCCTTGTACATATCCTCAAACGTATCCAGTCCCCGGATAATACTGGATGTTCCCACGACGAATGCATTGGCTCCTGCATCCCTCATGATTTTGCTGTTTTCCATGGTTGTATTTCCATCCACAACGATATCAATATCTTTTCCATATGCATCCAGAAGCTTACGCACTCTGTGAATCTTCTGCGGTGCATCCGGCACCATTTTCTGACCGGCAAAGCCCGGATTCACAGTCATTAGCGTGACATAGTCGATCAAATCGATGCATTCCTCCAGATACGCGATAGGCGTTCCCGGATTTAATACCAGTCCGGCTTTACAGCCCTTCTCCCGTATGGTCTGCAGCAGCTTATATGGCTGTGCCGTTGTTTCCGGATGAAAGCTGATACGATCTCCCGGCTGGATATCATAATACTCCATATACTCCTCCGGGCGAAAGGACATAATATGCACATCAACCGGCAAACTGCATAAACGCTTGATATCCTTGTATACCGGTGTTCCCAGCATAACGTTTTTCACATAGGTTCCATCCATGATATCAAAATGCACAGAATCCAGCTGCACGTTTTCAAACAGCTTTAAATACGGTTTATATTCCTCTATCCTGCAGCACATGATAGACGGTGATACTTTTATATTCATAAACATTTTCCTTTCTGACAGCACCTGCAGAATCGTGCAATACGTAAGGTTTTTACTCCCGCTGTATTGCACGTATCTATTGTTCTGCTTAGGCTCCTACACTCAGCAGTCCCAGCAGGGATGCCGCAATACCGATGACGAAGATAACTGCGATAATCAAGGTTGGATTCATTTTCTTCTTTACCATCCACCATACAAACAATGCTATGACAAGAGGGATGGCCCCCGGCAGCAGCTGGTTGAAGATATCCTGTACGACAATTTTTACCTCACCCACTTTGAATTTCGCCGGGCAGATAACATTGATTCTGGAATATGCCATGTTACCGACAACCGTAAGACCGATGATAGAGAATGCCTCTGTAATCTTATTCAGCGTACCGCTTTGCAGAAGCTTGAAAATTGCCTGTTTCCCCTGTTTGTAGCCCAGCATGAAGCAGGTGTAGCCACAGCCGATCATCAGCACCTTATAAACGATTTCAAACAGGATCGGTCCTGCGAAATTTCCATCCAGTGCCAGACTACAGCAGATACCGGCCAAAATCGGATATACAACCGCCTGTGATACCGTATCACCGATACCGGCCATCGGTCCCATCAGACCGGTACGCAGCGCATTGATGTCTTCACCGCTGATATCCGCACCGTTTGCCTTCTGTTCCTCCATAGATACGGTAATACCGTGAATAACCGTACCAATCCAGGATGGCTCAGTATTGAAGAATTCCATATAGGTTTTCAGAGCTTCCACCTGTTCTTCCTTTGTATCATACAGCTTCTTCACCACAGTAATCATCATATTTGTATTACCCAGTGCCTGCAGACGCTCATAGTTGTAGCAGGTTTCACTGGAATAGACCAATGCCCATGCTTTGACAAGATCTTTTTTGCTCAGTTCTTTTTTATTCATAACGGCGTTGCTCATGATTATGCTCCTCCTTCTTCCCGATCTCTGCTAAAGAAGTACATCACTGCTGCAATGACGGCAGAGAATATAAACAGTGACATGGTGTCCAGCTTCAGATATACCGTTGCGAAGAAACCGAAGAAGAAGAATGCAATCAGCTTTTTCTTTCCCAGATAATTCAACAGCATTGCAATACCAAGCGCCGGCATGATCGCACCAACCAGATTCAATGCATCAACGAGCCACTGCGGAATCATGGCAAGTGTATCCTGTGCCCACTGTGCCCCGTACAGAATCATCATCATTACCGGAATACCGTATAATACAAAGGACAGAATACCGGAAGGTACATAGTTCATCAGACGCACACCCTTCAGGTTGCCGTCTTCCAGATATTTATCGGCACGGTGTACCCAGACAGAATTCAGCGTCATATACGCCTGATTGATCAGAATACCAAGCAATGACAATGTTACAGCAAAGCTGACAGCCAGCTTCGGATCAGCTCCGGACAGAATCGTCAGAGCAGTACCGTAAATACCTGCGACCATCAGGTTTCCAGGCATAGAGCCTCCGGCTGTGATCCAGCCAAGATAGGTCAGCTGAATATAGGCAGCTGCCTGCATACCGAGAACAGGCTCTCCCATAATGACACCTGTAAGGAATCCGGACCAGATCGGATATAACCATGTTCTTGTGATAAGGTGTGAAAACCACCACTGACTGCCTGTAGCAAGCAGCGCTACTAAGATAGCTTGAATTAGCATTTGTAATGCCTCCCTTTCTCAAAATGAGTGATAAACAGTAATTGACGGATGTCGCTTCCATCCGTTGTCCATATATCCCCCGTCAGTAACTCATATTCACCCGCCTTTCTCTTTCTGACGCATATGGTCGGAAACGAAAACGTTTACATCACGTTTACGATTCTGATTGTATCCTCGCAAGTCTATCATGGCAATGGATTTGGATTGGAAAGCTTTACCGATTTTTCGACATAGATGTAAATTTAATTTTTGTGTTTATAAAATACATGATAAATAAAGGGGCAGAGCATTCTGCAAAGATTTTCAGTGATAATGCAGCTTTGTATTATCTAAAATTAACTGGAAACGGTGAAACGTAGTTGTTATAATGGTAAAAAGAAAGAAAGGGATATGAATGATAATACAAATAAGCAAAGAGGTCTATGATAATCTTTCTGATTCGGAACAACAGGTAATCAACTATCTGAACGAAAACGAAGCCAGCATTCCGCTGATGTCTATCACGACGATTGCGGAGAAAACGTTTACCTCTCCAGCAACTGTTTCACGTACCATACAGAAATGCGGCTTTCGCGGGATTTCCGAGCTGCGCTATAAAATCAGCAAGCGTGCTGAGCATACCGATGATTCCTATGTCGTTAATAAAGTTTTGAACAAGTCCTACAAGGAATGTGTAAAGACGATTGACAATATCTGCGTGACCAATATACTCAAAATTATCGAGTACGTTAAAGCTGCGGAGAAAATTTTCATTTATGCTCGGGGATTCACTGCACTGGTTGCGGATGAGCTTTGCATGCAGCTGCAGCTGCTCGGCTACAATGCGCTTGTGGTAAAGGATGTAACATGGATGGTGAAAACCGATAAGCTGGTGAATGCAAATGATCTTGTCATCATTCTCTCTGTCATGAACACCACGCCGGAGCTTGCGAGCAGTGCACGGATGGCGAAACGGACAGGCGCAAAGGTTGTGACCTGCTGCTGTAAGGAAGGCACTCCGCTGGAGCGCTATTCGGATGTAAGCATCATCGGTTATGCGGAAACCATCACCAGCAATAAAACGATTACCGTGATTTCCAGGATACCGCTGTATATCATCACACGAACGATTGTCGAATATCTGACTCTGTAAGACCGCTGCCAGCCGCAGCGCTTTTTTTATATCGCAGCAACAGCAGGAAAAGCTTTTCAAGACCACTTTAAATCAGCTGTTATCTGAAAACAATTTCAAGCAGTCAGGTACTATACTGAAAGTATACATGAGGAGGTAGTCTATGGAAAAAGAAATGCGGTGTGCCGTATTTACAAAGCAGAGAACAGTGGAGCTTCAGCACTTTCCGATTCCGGAGGTGGAGGATGATAAAATACTGGTCAGAATTGAAGCCTGCGGTATCTGTACATGGGAGCAAAGGGTGTTTACAGGGAGAATTCCTGCAAAGTATCCGCTGATCGGCGGGCATGAAGCAGCAGGAAGAATTGCCGCGGTGGGAAAGGCGGTTCGCGGTGACTGGAGCATCGGACAGAGGGTGATTGTCGGTGTCACACTTCCCTGCCGTTCCTGCTATTACTGTAAACAGCATGAGGAGCAGAGCTGTTTGAACTTCAATACCGATCAGATACTCAGCGGACAGCCCTACCCCGGTACCGGCGGGTTCAGTGAATATATGATGGCGGTACCCTACAGCATATTTCCCTACGAACATATAACACCGCAGGAGGCCTGCATCTGTGAACCGGTTTCCTGTGTTCTTCACAGTGTAGAAACTGTCGATCCGCAGTTCGGAGATACCTGCGTTATCATCGGAGCCGGTATCATGGGACTTCTGCATGTCCAGCTGTGCGTGAAAAAGGGATGTCTTGTAATTGTTACCGATATGGACGAGGAACGTCTAAAGCTTGCGAAAACCATGGGGGCGCAGTATACGATCAATCCACACAGGGAGCATGCGGAGAAACGCATTCTGGAGCTGACACACAGCAGAAAAGCACAGGTGGTATTCGACACAACACCTGCCGCAGCTGTTGTGGAAGAGGCCTGCCGTTATGTCGGCAATACCGGCAAGCTGATGATTTACAGCGGTATCTACCCAAACAAACCCGTACAGCTGGATGCCCACTGGATTCATAAGGGCAGTATTCAGATTCTGGGAACTGCAAATTCCAACGACCGCGACTTTATGCGTGCTGCAGTCATGATTTCAGAAGGTATTCTGGATGTAAAGCCCTTTATCAGCAATGTCTTTGCTGTGGAAAACGCACAGCAGGCGCTGGAGTCATCCTGCCAGGGAAACACGTTTCGTAATATTATCACATTCGACGAACAGTCATAAGGAGGAAAAAATGCTGGTTACTACAAAAGAACTGCTCTGTGTCGCAAATGCAGAGAATAAGGCGATTGGAGCCTTTAACATCACCGGTCTGGAAACGCTGCAGGCTGTATTGCAGGCAGCTGAAAGCAGAAAAGAACCTGTGATTCTGCAATTTGCACAGGTTCATGAGGAGGAACAAATTATTAGTCTGAATATCATCGGCCCTATTATGGTCATGATGGCTGATCAGGCAACGATTCCGGTTGCCGTACATCTCGACCATGGTGTAGATCTTCATATTCTGAAAAAAGCACTGGACATGGGATTTACCTCAATCATGTTCGACGGTTCCTCGCTGCCCTATGGAGAAAATATCGCATATACAAGGATGGCTGTCAGTATGGCGCAGGAATACGGAGCCAGTGTGGAGGCGGAAATCGGTCAGATGGCTGGGATTACCCTCAACGATCGGAAAATAACAGAAAACCGCAAGGTGGATCGAAGGATGTTTACCGATCCTCTGATTGCACAGGATTTTGTAGAAAAGACCGGTGTTGACTGCCTGGCATGTGCATTTGGCACCGTGCACGGACTATACACGACGAAGCCCTGTCTGGACTATGATCTGGTAAAGGAGCTGGATGCGGCAATCGGTGTCCCCATTGTTATGCATGGCGGCAGCGGTGTCAGCGAGGCAGATTATGATATCGTGATTGAAAACGGTGTACGCAAGGTCAACTACTATACCTATATGGCGAAAAGCGGAGGGGAAGCAGCGAGAGCATATGCATCTGCTTCTGATATTGTTTACTTCCATGATATAGCAAATACGGCAATAGCGGCAATGCGCAGTAATGTGGAGGAAGCACTCCGCATCTTTGCGCACCACAGGGAGGACTGATATGAAAGCAGCTGTATATTTTGGACGCCATGATGTCCGAATCACTGATTTCAAAGAACCGCCTTTAACTGATACAGGCGTTAAGATTGCTGTTTCCTACTGCGGGCTGTGCGGTACCGATTTACACAAATATGATGGAAAGGGTGGGTCACGTCCTGTGATTCCTCCTGTTGTACTTGGTCATGAGGCGAGCGGTGTGATTGTGGAAACAGGAAAAAGTGTGAGTAAATTTCAGGTTGGTGAGCGCGTCTGCGTTGACCCTAACTGGAGCTGTGGCCATTGTGCCTGCTGTCAGGAGGGAATGACACACATGTGTGAGAATAGTCGTGGAGTTGTGAAAGGCTTTGCACAGTACATCTGTCCTCCGCAGGAAAATGTATATCCGATTCCGGATTCGCTGTCTCTTAAGCATGCAGCGCTCGCTGAACCGCTATCATGCTGTCTGCACGGCATGGATTTGCTGGATGTACATCTTGGAGATCATGTTCTCATCGTGGGTATGGGGGCAATCGGTTCCATGATGGTACAGCTGTGCCGTCTTGCAGGAGCTGCCCATATCGTTGTAGTAGAGCCACAGCGTGAAAAAAAAGAGCTGGCGGTAAAGCTTGGCGCAACCATGTTTTTATCACCCGATGATGATGTTATCGGTATCCTGCAGCAGGAACAGCTTCATATAAGCAGGGTCATGGAATGTGTGGGATTAAAAGCAACCATCGAAGATGCCTTCCGATATGCAGGAAAATGTGCAACTGTCGTGCTGTTTGGTTTAGGTGATCCACAGCATCCGGCTGTTTTTGATCAGTACAGTGCGTTCCAAAAGGAGCTTACCATTAAAACAAGCTTTGTCAATCCGCATACAACTCAGCGTGCAATCAATCTGTTGTCCACAAAAGCCATAGACTGTGATGCCATCATAAGCCGAATTATGCCGCTAGAGGATGTTGTGGAGGAGCTGCGGACACAGGAGTGGTTCCGCAAGGGAAAGGTCATTGTAAAAATCGGCGGGGATATGGAAGAACGCTGACAAGACCTCGTTTAGCAATGTTTCTATCTTTTTGAGGTGACAGCTGAGAATTTCCATTGTAATCTAACGCATAAAAACATGGCTTCTTAAAGGGGCCATGTTTTTTTCTATGCTATTCTCCATTAGTCGAAGGGCTATACTCTGTAAAAATTATCCGGTTAAGCTGTGATACACTTTTCTGACACCTCTGCGGCTTATTCCGGTAAACGAACCCTTACTGAATTATCACAGGAACCGCTTTCTCATTGTTAATAACCGCATAGTGAAATCCATAATGCTTGCATAGCCCGTTCCTGCAGCATGAAATTGTGCAGCGTGAGTAGCTTTCCTCAGCTGAATCCTATACTTTTTCAGACATGTGCGATATATAGCATGCGCTTCAGCTTTCATCAGTTATGCTTCGATTTCATGAAAGATATCCGGGAACGAAGCCAAGCAGTAAGCTATTGCCTTTTTACGATACAGTATGCTTTCATCAGCTCTCCGGTTTCCATTTATCTACAAACACTTTTTTTAATTGCTGCAGCTTTAGTTTTCTGATATCCGACTGAAATTCTTTATCCTGAAACAGATTTATCGTATTTTGCAAAGCACGAAGCTGAACTGCACCGTCCATCACCGCCAAATTCAAAACAAAATCTACCGGAAGCTCTTCCTGTGTATTATCCATTCGATGAAAGGATACCGGTGTTGCCAATCTTAATAAACAAATACCATTCTTATGTATGCTGCAGCAGGACTCCGCATGGGGTATTGCCACCGGCA
Organism: [Clostridium] innocuum; assembly: GCA_012317185.1. Taxonomy (NCBI): domain Bacteria; kingdom Bacillati; phylum Bacillota; class Clostridia; order Eubacteriales; family Clostridiaceae; genus Clostridium; species [Clostridium] innocuum. The sequence goes on from CP048838.1 coordinate 4,657,866, forward strand.
CCAGTGTTGCTAATCCGGTAGGATACATTTGCTCCCTTTTAATACAATTCTGATAAAAGTCAGCTTCCACACACCCGTTCTTATATAACTCATCAGCAGTCATCTGAATAGCCTCTTTCCATGAAACAGGATTCCCTTCTATTACATAAATGTTGTCTACCATACCCGTCTTCCCTTCATATAATCAGCTTTGAAACCTTCTGATATACATATATCCCTGCTTCATCCTTATACCACATTTCATGCAGCTTTTGCAATAATTCCTCTTTTGAAATCTTTCTCATTTCTTTTTCATACTGGGCTATCTTAGCGATAAAGGCAATACCTATATCCAAATTCGCAGCAGGATCGCTTTTCCATAACAGAATGATCGGTTTCACAAAGCGCTCATTTAATTCCAGCTTGCGCAGCATATTTCTCGCTATATTTGATAGGTCACGGCTTTGCTCGGCCAGCTCATTATGTGGAAAATGTTTACAGACAGGTCGGTTTAAACCCAGTCTTTTTTCATATATGTCCGACCATTTCCGAACATAACCTTCCGATAAACCATATCCGACTACCAGACTTCGTCTGACAAGATCCATATACGGGAGAACAGCATCCCGTACATCAGAATTCAACGTAGCTTCTTCAAAGCTTCTGCATTGATACAGAATTCCTGTAAATGCGATAGCATCGGACAATGTATTTAACAGGAATCTCTTGCGGGCAAAAATAGAATCTATATGATCGACTGCCGGAATAAATTCGATACCGGTATCCTCTACCACCCTCTTATCAACTGCGATTTCCTTAAATTCCGTAGTTACAACCTCCAGAATATCTTTTGGATTTTTTCCGCATCCCCGATCAACCATCGTATCCGGTATTCGGATTTTCATCAGATTATCACGTTGTTCCTTGCTATGCGCACATTTCATTAACAGACCTTGAAAATATGCAGAGGCCGATGCAATATTCTCACATAGTAAAATCATATTGTTATCCGCATCTGCTGTATTCCAGACATCCGCAATTATCTCGGCTACATGAATTAAATTTTCCTGTATGACAGAGGTTGTCACAGTGTCGATTTCTTCACGAAGCAATCTCTTTATCTCGTCCATTTCGTTATTCATGGATAAAACCCTGTGGACAGTGATTTCCTGATGCTGATCATTCGCTTCTGCATCAACACAATGCAGTCTATACGTATTATTATTTTTCTTTATCGCATCCATCAAGGCTTCATTCGTATCTGCAATATAAACCTCGCAGCCGCTATGAACCAAACTGTATATCGTCAGTCCCCTTCCCAGAGCACCGACTCCAAAATGAAGTACTTTTTTCATAATGCCTCCTATGCCATATGCGGATAAGATACCTTTATTACCGCCAGCTTATCATGCAATGATGCTCCATATGGCCGAAGTATGAATTGGCCTACTGCCGCAGGGATAAAGGTTGCTTCCGCATAATGGATGACAAACGGTTCAAAGGTGCCGTCCAAACTTTCAATCAAAGCTTCTTCTCCTTCCACCAGGATCAGAATCTGAATTGCATCCTCACACTCCAGATGCAGAGCCTTCGTAAACCAGTACCGCTTGATATCCATCGGCTCATAATCAATCGGAGATGTATCATCACACTCCCAGCCATCTCCATGTGCAATCTGCGGCTGCTTTGCTATGAGATGATCATATACGAAATCACCTTGAAAATCTTCCTGAATACAATGCTGTCCGTGATCAATATTCACCGGACGCGGACGTCCGTCATAGTCCACTCTTCCCCAGTCGAATAATTTAAAGGTTGCATATGTATACTGATCGATTTCCAATACGCAGGTGCCTTCTGCGGAGCTATGAACAGTTCCACTCGGAATAAAAACATGCTGATGTTTCTTTACAGGGATACGATTCACATATTTCGCAGCATCGAATTCTCCGCTTTCTTCAGCTTTCTTCAAATCGCTGACCATATCCGCCACCTTCGTACCTTCCTTTAATCCGAGATAAACCGCAGAACGCTCTGTTGTATCCATTATATAATAACTCTCATGATGTCCTGCTCGAGCATTGAAAACAGGAATACCATAGGAAGCAGTCGGATGTACTTGCAATGACAGATTACCGCCTTCCCATGTATCCAGATAATTGATGGTTAAAGGACAGCGATATCCCCATTTATAATAGATACTCGCACCGAGAATACGCTTTGGTTCATAATACAGCATATCCTGAGCATCAATAGAGAAGATGCCGTTTTTTAATTTATAGGTGACCTTCTGCATACTCATATGACCTGTCAGCACCCAGCCGACATTGGGCCAATCCTTACACACACCGAGAACCTTCTGTGCCCATTTGCCTCCCCATATGGCTTTAGTAAATTGTGGCACCAGCTGAAACGGTCGGGATGAAGCGTGCTTTATCAGCGTTTTTACATCACTATTACGCAGCATGACGGGGTGATCTGCATCATCTAAGTTCAAAACGTAATCGGCTTTCTGCAAGCAGGCCGTTTTATGCGGGGCAAGAATCGTGTGATCCAAGAATATATAGCGCTTCTGCTTTTTCAAAAACTCTTCATCCGCATTCTCTGCTCCCCAGTTATCCCCTCCTGCCGCAAACCGTGTCATAACTGCTTCAAATGTGAAATTAGCATACAGTAATACATCCGGATGTTCGCATACGATTCCTGCAGCAACACCATAGATAATAATTAATCCGTCCTGTTTTCTGATTCTGTTTTTCAAATCCTCCAGTTTTTCTTTTGAAAAATATTCTTCTGCAGTACCGACAGCAAATGCTCCATACGAACGATCCTGCGGAACAATGAATTTTTCAAATTTTGTGAACAGCTCTGCTGCGGATAATAAAGCATCCTCGGTATGAATTATTTCATCCGGCTGCAGATCGGTGATGAGATTATCCAATAGGGCACTCTGATTCACGCCATGATAACAGTCTATCACGATAGTCTTCTTCTGCTGCTCCATCTGATTCAACTTTTGTTTTATCTCGTATCCTATTTCATCATAGCTGCTGAAACAATCAAACTGATTTGCTTCAATATAAGGATGTTGATTAAAGTTTGGCTCTCTTGTATCGTTATACATATCATTTTCCTCTTTTCCTCAAGTCTATAAAATCCTCCTCCATAACCTCCTTACAAAGCTCACGGGTGAAGGAGGATTCTTGATCCCAGTCTTAAATTTGTGCGATTCCAAACAGCTGAAGAAGCATACGGACAAAGCCTGCAAGAATAGAACCACCCTCATCCCAGCATGTCAGTAAAGCTCCGTTGCCTACCGTATCAGCCATAAGTCCTGACTTTTCAATTCCCATAGTGATCGCCGGCGCCATCCATGTAGCTATATAACTGATTAAAACAAGATACAGCGTAGTACAAATGACACAATGAACCATATTTCCCCTGGCATAAGGTGCAACTCCTCCCACGATATAAGGCAGGGCTGCCAGTGATGCAATCGGGATGAATCCTACTCCCGGAAGAAGCAGACACAGAACGATCATAATCGGAACCTCAATCACAAAGGTTGCCATAACGGAAGGATCTCCAAGAAGGGTCGCTGGATCTACTGCAATATATAAATCCCTTCTGCCTTTGAACTTCTTTTTCATCCATGTCATGATACAGGTCGTTACCGGTACAATACCCTCACATACAAATGCCGCCATTTTAGGAAATAAAGCTAGTGTGGCTGCCAGAGTTACAGAGCATTCCAATATTCCTGTAATATCAAAGCCGGCGCACAAGCCCAGTACAAGACCAATGATTGCCCCAAGCACGATCTGTTCACCGAAAATACCAAACCGGTCCTGAATATCCTCGGCAGAGAACTTAATCGAATTCAAACCGGGTATTTTATCAATTACCTTCATGACGATACAGGTAAACAGTCCGGCCATAGTTGCGGAAGAAGCAATACAGCAGACGCCCGGTGTATTGTTGAACTCCTGAAAACGCGGAGCAACAAAGTCGGCCAGCTTCAACAAGATGATCAAAACGATAACCGTTATAATCAGTGACAGAACATAATCATCCGTGATAGCATAAGCTATCAGTCCGACAAACAAACCGTGCCATGTATTGTGAATATCCACCCATAGAACCTTTGTCCATCCGAGTCCGATCATAATAATATCCAGAACAATGATGCAGGCCAAGGCAGGGAACAGCAGCTCTACATAACCGTAATAAGGGATAGCTCCATATCCGCCATCAATAACATTCAGCGTGATTCCCAATGTTGAGGCAATTCCTTCAGCGACACCCTGCATTTCCGTAACACAATAATTGATCAATAACGTGATTCCCGCAATACCCACCATAAAGCAGCAGCATGCTCTTACTGCATTTTTCATACCTCCCCGAAATACCACACACATAAGGCCCATAACAATTCCTGTAAACGCAGCCGTCGGAAGTGATGTGATAAACGTAACAATCGTTGTGAATATTTCCATAAACTTCTCCTCTCGATTTCTAGTTTTTGGTATTTTGTTTTATGATGTATATCAGCTGTTTTCTTTTTCGATGATTTCCTTCAGGTATGCTTCCACCTCATCAATGCATTTGATTTCATCCTCTTCATTCTGCATAACGAATGCGATTCCATTTACAACCGGAAACGCATGCTTCCTTGTATAATTCGTTGAAGATACCAGAATATCAATTTTATCGCTATAACGAGGTACATCATTTATAAGCCCATGCTCTATTTTAATTTGTTTTTTCACATCCCATCCCCGTTCCTTTAATCCCGATTTCAATCCCTCTGCTGCCATATAAGATGTTAATTTCCCCGCTCCGCAGCATACGAAGATAAAGTATTGCTTTTTCACTGTTCGCCAGCTCCTTTCTCTGTAATCATCCGCAACAAAATATCCAAAACATAAGATTCTTCGGCTGTTGAAGCAGTAGCCGTCCTGATCTTATAATTTCATTTTACATTCTACGTGATGATCTGCCGCCTTAACTTTTGCCCTAACATTGTGGCATATTCCTAACCGATAAGCTGTTCTATTACTGTTTCATAAACAGGATTCTCTAAAATCCTTTTTACTGCCTCTCTATTCGAAAATAAACGAAATGTCAGTGTATTCAGATTTTTTATTTTCTCTTCCTCCACATAGCCTTTTCCATAGGAAATCACAAATACGATGCGCACTCTTTTTTCGCTCCACTTCACGGCATCCTTCAATACGGATACAGAAATAAAGGTTTCCTCTGTACATGCTTCCATCGGATGTGGAAATGCAATGAAATTCCCATAATCTGTCGGATATAGATTTTCCCTCTCCAATATTTTTTCCTCAAGCATACCGATTGGTTTATCATAATGCTTCTGCATACGGCAACAAATGTTATGAATTACCTCCTGCCTTGTCTTTCCTTCCACACAATTAAAAAACAGCTCCTTCTTATAAAACTCCAGAAGGGAGGAATCATAATCGTTATGGATTAGGATATCCTTTACCTTATACAGGTCATTCTTGGTAAGATAAGGATTGATATAATATATATGCTTTCCTTTCACATCAATTGGGATGGTTGAAAATATAAAATCATAAGAATCCAGATTTTCCTGAGTAAAATTGTGCATATTTCTCATTTCTATGCTACTGATAAAAGGCTCGAATTCTCTCATAAACTTAAATGCGAGCAGCTGTGAGCTTGCCCTTCCTGCAGAGCAAATAATGAGGATGCGTTTCTTGTGTTTAAACTTCTCTTCTTCTCCGGTAAAAAGCTCGATGAACGGGGTGATATAGGCGATTTCATCCTCGGTGATCAATTTGGCGTACTGATCCTGTATGGCAGCAAAAGCATACGATGCCATCGCATAGCTTAACGGATACTTTTCCTTTATATCCAATTTTTGTGGATTTGTAATCGGGATATTGTATTTCATTCGTATATCGAAGGGAATCAAATGTGTGTAAAGTGACATACGAAGCTCCAGATTGCTTCTGAGATCTACGCCGAATTCTTTATAAATGCCCTCCAGCATTGTACTGACCTTTTCCTGTATGTGAACCGGTATAATCATCGTTCCGGAAAACTGATTTTTCGTAATCATCGTTTGCTGACTCTGAAATAAAATGGCAAGAAAAGAAAACTCCGCACTGTATTTTTCTTCTGCTATCGTGATTCCCATAGCTTCCAGAGCCTTTAAAATCTGATCCGTCACAACAAGTGTATTATCATCAATATGATCTACTTCCTCACGGTCATAATCCGTATCTATATAGAAACCGGAGAGAATCCGCTGTGTAAATACGAATACAGAAACAACCAGCTTATCGAAGGCTGCGGAGTAAATTGTAATTTCGGTATTTCTCTGAATTATCTTTTTTAACATATCCTGAATCACCTTGATTGTAATCGGATTTTGCGACTCATAAAAGTAGACATCCTTTTCAATCAGGGAATTCATAAGGCTTCTTTTATCCTGTTCCTTTCCCGCAATCATGATTCCATTGTGGGATTTCCTCACCAATGTCAGATTATACTCCTCCAGCATACCTTCGATCTCACGCATCGTATTACTGATAGAAGTCCGGGAGATATACAGCCTTGCTGCGATTGTTTCCATCACAATACAGTCCCTTTGATTCAGCAGGATACTTAACACCCCAAATGCACGCTCCTGTGGATTTTCCGGAACTGCCTGCTTAGCTTCCGTAAAATTTTCTAAGAACTCCTTGAATTTCACATTGTTATGTACACGTAATTTATATCCGTAATGCGGTCGTGATTCAATACATCCGACCTTCTGATATACAAGCATTTTATTGATATCGGTAATACGATTACGAATTGTCTTTATACTTATTTCACAGCTTTCAGAAATATCCCTTGCTGTCACATATTCTTTTTCATTCAGTGATTTTAATATCTCATATGCTTTGCTCCTATCCATGATAAACCTCCCTGAACATAAAATAGATGTTTCTATTTTGCATAGTGTTTATGAAAAAGAGAATTCAATTTCTATTGATGAACACATTAGTTATGAATTCCCTATTTCAGTTTGTACCCACAAATGAGTAAGAACCTAAAACCGTATGACATCCTATCTTTTTTTATTTATATATTTCCGATAAGTTTTTAAAGCTATCGCCCATATATGAACTGCTATAAAACAAAATATCAAACTTATGCTGATATATATGAGGAATACAGATACACCAGTCACTCTGTCCAGATATAAATAAAGCAGAATCAACAATAGGACAGAGAGTATTACACATTTGATAGACTGAATACAGGAAGAGTCATAGATAAGCTTCATAAAATTATTTTTTTTCGGAGTCCAGCTTGAAACCGGCATCTTCTTTAAGAAGAGGATCCGAAAAGAAATATCATACGTAATATAGAAACCGGCTGCTACCATAACAGAAAGGACAGCTGTGATATCCAGACAGGTATACAATACAAGGAATACGGCAAATGTAATAATAAATCGCAACAGAAAGAAGCTGAGCTTTATGCGATATTTTCCATCAATTTCATATGTTTTCCTTGTTATAAAGTCATAATATATAAATATCTTTACATCTGCTTTATCAAATTCCGTAGTTTTTCGCTTTCCGATATTCCTAGCCATGACAACAAATGATTTCCATATCCCCCTGTAATACAAATTCTTTACAAGCGTTTGTCAGCATGAAGCTTTGTCCCTCTCTCACCTCAATGTCATTTATGGTTCCCTTCCCATAAATCACAAAGCATCCGGCAAAAGGTTTCTTTAAAGGGATACAGCCGGTACCCTTTACCTTATACAGCCATGCAGAGTAATTACCGTTATCGGCCATAAACCGTTCTGTTACACTGCCATATTCGCTGATAACCTCATTGTATACAACTGGTTGATCCGGTACCAAAAGATTTTCTTTTGCTTTCTCCATATCCAGCTTACGCGGCTTTCCATTGCTATCCAGCCGATCGTAGTCATAAAACCGATAGGTAACAGGACTCGGATTGCATATTTCTATAAAATAGCTTCCCTTTTGCACGGCATGAAGTGTTCCTGCATTGATAGCATAAAATGAGCCAGGCTTAACAGGATGTCTAACCATTAGCTCCTCCCAGGCTCCCCTTCTGATATACTCGTCAAATTCTTCCATCGTTTTCGCTCTGCTTCCGAATACAACCGTGTTATTTTCAACAGTTTCCGGAAAGTACCAGCATTCAGATTTTCCATGAGCATGCAGATGCTCCATAGCCCAGTCCTCTCTCGGATGAACCTGTACGCTTAAATCCTCCGATGCCCAGCACGCTCCCATAGAAATCGCCATCATATCCTTCCATTTCCGCTGATCGGCAGAACCGAAGTAATCAGGATGATGTTTATAAAGCCATTTTAAGCTTCGTCCTTTATACTCACCATTTTGTATCGTGCACTCTTCAGAGAAGCCTCCGCCAAACGGACACCGATCAATATCATACCCATCCGCCATTTCCAAATGATATCTTCTGGTCAATGTACCATCTCCCCAGATTGCTTCCATGGAGATAGGCGGAAGCTTCAGCAGTAAAATATGTTCCATCATATTTTACACCTCCTTCTATTTTATTTTAACAGCTTCACCTCCTGATAGAATCCAAAGAAAGGGAACAATATTCCGACATATTCCTTACATAGAATCATAGCTCGAGTTGATATTTATATTTATGAGAACATCCGTCTTTTATCTCGGAAACAAGCATACCGCCGATCCTTTTACATAGTTTGTTTGAATATACATTATCCTTGTCAACCATGATATATATTTTGTTCAGATGCTTAGATTGCAATATGGCTATCAGCTTATGACAGGCAGTCGTTGCATATCCGCGATGTTGATATTCCTCCAGAATATGATAACCCAGATTACCGAATCGGTTGATTTCCTTTGTGCCGATATATACGTACCCATCGCCACACAAAAGATCATCGAGATAAAATTCATATCCTATATACTCTTCCTCACAAATATAACGGTGCCATTTTTCTTTTAAAGTCAATGTCATAGCTTCAGCTCCTTTTCAATATAGTAACATATACAAATTCAAAATAGAGGAAATTTATCCGATATGACACGTTCAATGAAATTATTATTTGTCTGGCTGCTGTTTTTTTACATTTTATGGAAGTATATCCAGTAAATAAATTCTTATCGTTCATTCAAACATATGAAATTATATTTTTTATTTTACAAGCAGCCTTTTTCCATATTAGAAATTCCATAAAAGATAATAACGTCATTTTATATATGGGAGAGACTAAATGTTTTTATCAGTGATTATGATAATTTTTTTCTTATTTGAAAAGCATTAAAAGATTTTGGCCTATTCAAGAGCTTATCGAGACAGCCTTGGTTTTGTTAAAGGTATAACAGCTGATCGAACGTTGTCTGTAAGTAAAATGAAAATAACCTGTCCTTTCGCAGATATCTTCTATTGTTTATGATAGATAAGGTAATCGTCTAACTGCAAATATTATAATAAAGTAAGAACTACTGAAAAGGGCTGGTCGTTTTTGTGTGTGCCTGCATGCACACAACATAATGGATAGATTCAGCATTATATTGCTCTGCTATATCACTCATATATATTGGATTTTACATACTGTAAAAGCATTATTCTTCTTTGTAAACTATCGTGTAACACACAAAAACATGACTTTACGAAAAGTCATGTTTTTTCCAATGCTATATCCTTTCATAAGATCGGCAGCTTAAATGGATTAAATAGACTGAGAGTCATTTTCCAGTCCCTCTTCCCCATTGGATTCCATTACACGCTTATACCATGCAAAGGAATCTTTTTTATAGCGTTTTTTGCTGCCGCTTCCATCATCATTGATATCCACATAAATAAAGCCATAGCGCTTGCTCATCTGACCGGTGCTGGCGGCTGTAATATCAATACAGCCCCAGGATGTGTAACCCATAACATCCACACCGTCTTTGATTGCTTCTCGCACCTGAATCAAATGATTTTTAAAGTATTCTATACGGTAATCATCATGTATCTTTCCATCAACCAGCTCATCATGCGCACCAAGACCGTTTTCTACAATCATCAGTGGAATCTGATAGCGCTCATAAAGCTGATTCAGAATAATACGCAGGCCAACCGGATCAATCACCCAGCCCCAGTCGCTGGCTTTCAGATAAGGGTTACGGAGAACTCCCAGCATGCGCTCATCCTCTGTCAGATCACTGACCTTTTCCGGATTTAACGGAGTCACTCTTGAATAATAGTAGCTGAAGGAGCAGAAATCAACGCATCCCTGTGCAAGGATTTCAGCATCACCGTCCTCCATAACTATTTTAACTCCCTTTTCTTCAAAGAAACGATTTGCATAGGATGGGTACGCTCCACGTACACATACATCGGTATAAAGGAAAATCTCATGGTTCGCTTCAATGCTTTCCATAACATCCTCTGGTTTGCATGTATTGGCATAGCTTGGAATCGCATTGATCATACAACCGATTTTCATTTCCGGATCGATGCTGCGTGCCAGCTTTACTGTCAGTGCGCTTGCAACCATCTGATGATGTGCTGCCTGAAACATGATCTGTTCCTTATGCTCCCCTTCTTCAAATTCAAGACCTGCCGCATACCATGGAATAACACTGCAGAAATTGATTTCATTAAACGTGATCCAGTATTTTACTTTTCCTTTATAGCGTTCAAACAGTGTTTTCGCATACTTTACATAAAGATCAATCAGAATACGATTTCTCCATCCGCCATATGCCTCTACCAGATGCAGTGGAAATTCGTCATGTGAAATGGTAATCAGCGGCTCGATATCGTTTTTCAGAAGCTCATCAATCACATTGTCATAAAACTGCAGACCCTTTTCATTGGGCTCCTCCTCCACTCCGGTTGGATAAATTCTTGTCTATGCAATCGACATGCGGAAGCACTTCATACCCATCTCCTTAAACAGTCTGATATCCTCCTTATAGGTGTGATAGAAATCAATACCGCCATGGGAAGGATAAAATACATCCGGCAGAATCTTATGATCCTTTGGTACCGCCTCTCTGCTGCCATGTGGAAGAATATCCACAATGTTTACACCCTTGCCATCCTCATTCCATGCCCCCTCAAACTGATAGGCACTGGTTGCGCCACCCCATAAAAACCCTTCCGGAAATTGTTTATCTTTTTTCATTATATCTCTCCTCTCATGTACTATGTATTTTCTTCATAAATGCTGCATAGCTGTCACATTCCAATACCTGTGCAAATCGAACAGGATCATCAAATACATTCAGTATCAGATCATACAGCTTTGGAACCTGATCAAAGCTCTTGTGCAAAGCAAACATCAGTACAATGTTCACTTCAAAGCCATCCCATATAACGGGCTTCCTCAGCAGTGCGACAGCGATGCCGTTTTTCTTTGCTGTTTTTTTCGTTGTATGCGGAATTGCATATCTTGCACCAAAGCAGGTAGGTGCAATTGCTTCTCTTTCATAAATCTGTTCCTGAAAATCGGCGTCCACATACCCCTGTTCGTCGAGTAAGCTGCAAAGATAGGTAATCACCTCGTCCTTGGTAGTAAGCTGTGAGGGAATACAAAACAGATCCTCCATGAAATAATTATGGATCATGATATTTTCATAAGACTTTTTAACGCGGACACTCTTTACAATACGCTCAATTTTCTCATATTCATCATCCTGAAGATAATTATCAAGCTGAAAGACAGGTACTCCCATTTGCTCACTGGTTGAGACCATTGTCACAATAATATCCGGCTTCTCGGTATAAAGCGTTTTAAAATCAAACATGGAGAAGCAGCCGATCATCTCGACATCTGTTAAAGCCTGTAATCTCTGCTGTATGATATGTGTTACAGAATTTCCATACGGATTGATCAATGCAATACGGACAATGGAGGTCTTTATACTTTTGATACCGTTCATAATATGCAAGGCGATAAAGCTGATTTCGTTTTCATCCAGAACATAGCCTGTTTGTTCCTGAAAGCGTATCGCTATATATGCTGCGATATCATATATAAGAACAAAGCTCTGCTTCAGCTCTGACAATAATGGATTTTTTATCAGCATACCATGCTTACAGCGGTTTCTCAAATTTTGAAGATGCAATGCCAGATTATCTATAAGATCCTGATTTTCAGTAAAATTGATACTGTAAATATCATAAATTTCCCTCAATACTTCATGCAGAAACTGCATAACTCTCACATCATCCTGTCCTGCATTTCGTTTTTTGAACAATGCGCAAATCTGCTGTGTACCCTCTGCAGTGAATTGAATACGCATTCTTTCCCTTATCGCTTCAAGTAACGGCCTACAGTCCTGATCACATATCGAAGCACGCTCCTCTTCCATGCATATATAAGAGGTATTACTGATATACATCAGCATATGCAGCAGGATGGAAAACAGATTAAAATCAGAAACAGCAAGCTGCTGCCTGTGGATAAACTCCATCAGTATCTCAGAAAGCCGATAGACATCCACATTTTCAAAATAACGATCCAATATTCCAACATCAAAGCGCTGATCCTCACTTTCCTCCAATAGGAAATAAGTCAAAACCCTTCGTTTTTCTATATCATCACAATTCAGAAAGAGATGATTTTGTTTTCTTGTAATCCTCAGTGTCCGAAATTCCTTCTGTATGCGTTCATTCAATATCCGTATATCCTTATTCAGTGTAGAGGGGCTGATATAAAATCTATCCGCAAGCTCATAGTAATCCACATGCTCATTGAATAGAATTTCCTTCAGTATTTTTATATCTCTTCTCCCCTCATCACCAACAATATACTTCTGCCTGATCCAGGCATCCTTATCACGCACTACATACCCTTTTCCTTTCAGAGAAGATATCATGCAGGCTTTTGATTTCCTATTGATTTCTGCTATTTCTCCGTGTATTGTTTTCTCACTGACCTTTAAAAGATTGGCAAGTGTCGCTGCAGTACAATATTCGGATTCCTTCAGTAGTATATCAACCATCTTCATTTGTCGTTTCGACAGACTGATCTCCATGATATCTCTCCCTTTCCATGTTATCGTTTCCAGGTAAATGCGTAATCGTGATTCATCAGATATGGTGTATAATAGGCAACCATACTGGATAACGGCAGGATATCCTCATGCAACTGAATACCGAGAACATCCTGTATATATGTTCTTCTTTTCAACATGCGCTCCCAGCTGTTTGGATACTGCTTTTTGATTTCCTCTTTCAATACCGCATCCGCAAGAACAACGCCGTTTTCACAGCAGCAGCCCGGATATCCTTCTACAGATGGAATGATATCAATCTGTAAAAGCATACCGCTTTTCAGCTTCAGCCTTGAACCTTCGTAAATCGGGCTACTTAGCCATTCCTCATCCGCAGTGAGGTGTCCGGGATTCAACTTCCAGCGGAAAATATCCTTTGGCAGAATATCATCAACCAACTCATATACCTCTTTCCCCTCCATACCGATATGGAGATGCTCAAGCCATGTGCAGACAGCTGCGAAATATGGTTTTGCGATTTTCTCTTCATAATCTCTTACTGCGGAATCAAGGTCTTCTCTTTCATAAGCGGCAAATGCTGCTCTGCTGGCAAGACCGCCCTTGTACCCGACGGTTAGTGATATTCTCTCTCCTGTCTGTATCGGCTTGTTCATAGGATACAGATTGGCTTTTTCAAAGCGTGTCCCGCTGGAACAGATGGTCACAACATTGTGTATCTGACCTTCGGATTCCAGCAATCCTCCGATTTCAGCTTCTGTTTTTCCCGGCTCCAGAGCAAGCATCGCCCGCTGAAGACCTCTTGCTGCAAGGATTTGTCCATACTCATAATGTGCAATTTCATTTGCATTATTGACCGTTCTTGCACCATCCTTTGGAGAGATGAATATATCCGTTGCATTGCTTATCTTCACTTCACAAGCTTTCAATGCTTCAAGAATGTAATAGGGTATGTCAAACAGCTCTTTCTGTAAACGGTAGAAGCCTTTCCATCCAACCACACCGAGATGCATACCGTTCTTAACGCCTGCCTTAGCTAACACACTTTTTAGATCCTCTTCCTCCTGAAGCGGCTGGTCAGGCAGTGAGAAATAAGACATATGCAGACCCTTTGCAGGTATTCTTGCATGCTTGGATAATGAAAGGACCTCATTCCCCAGTAGAAGATATGCATCTTCATTTTTATGAAGAATCAGTAAGGCTTCTTCAAAACGCGGTATAAAACCAGTAAGGTATTCAAAATTGCCACCGTGCTCCACATCTGCATATACGGCAATACAGTCCAGTTTTTTCTCCTGCATTCGGTGAAGAATCTTTTGCCGTCTTTCCTGCATGGTTTCATCACTGAGCAATACCGGTTCTCCTGTCTCCTCCTTCGGAAACGGAATTTTATCTAAAACTACGTTTTCATAACGCTGATCCATGGTGATTCCCTCCTTTTTCACGACTGGTATTATTTTTTTCTCTTCTGTCATAACAAGTCCGTGGTCAGAAAGCTTCACGTACGGACATACAAGCAAATTCAATATTGTGATTCTGGATACCGGATTTTCCAAATAGCTGTTCCCCAGCTTATGAAAGGCCTCTGCCATTAGATCCACGTTTTGTGATACTGTTTCCATGCATTCCGTGCTCATCAGTCCGGCAACAGAAAGAGCCAGAGATGCAAGAATATTTCCCTGTGAAACTGCACAGAAGCCTCCATGCATATTCATAACCTCCTGTACGGCCAGATACCCGTTTTCAGGTGTATCATAAACCACACATACATTATGACTGTCATGAGAGATACTACTGGCAACAGCACCATGATCAATACCGAAATTCTCGACGATACAAACCTTCCTTTGTGCGCGTCCATAGCGGTTGAATACTGCGGCATACATTTGTTTTTTATCCTTTTGAAGCAAAACCCTTCCATCCTGTATCGGGCATATACGTGTTTTCAGATGGGATGTAGCTATATATTCAGATGCAAAGCTTAGGATATTCAGCTGTGCATACGGACCCTTTGCTTTGATAAGGAAATCCTCCTGCTTCAGGACCTGCATTTGGATAGTATTTCTGCTGTTCAACTCGCGGGTATAAGAGGATAAAACAATTGGCGATGTCAGCTGTTCCTTCTTGCTGACAAGCTTCCCTTCAAAGAATACTGCATGCACCTGCAGATCCTCCACATTATTCAACAGCACCAGATCGGCTGCATATCCCGGAGCAATCGCACCGAGATGCTTACATCCGCTTTCCTGTGCCACACGGTAGCTCGTTGATAACAGGGCTTCCTCCACAGGCATTCCAAGAGATACGGCTTTTCTTACCACATGATCCAGATGTCCGTATTTTCCGGTGACATTACAGCGTCGGTCATCCGTACAGAAGCATATGCGGCTGTAATCATTAAATTCTTTGCAGACATCCAGAATCTCTTTCATACGCCCCTGTGTGTTAGCCTCTCTGATATCGATCCACATACCCTTTCTGTATTTATCAAGAGCCTCCTGTTTCGTTTTCACCTCATGATCGGATTGCGGTCCTGCATTTACATACGCACTGAGACGGTTCCCCTCCATAAGAGGTGCATGTCCCTGCAGATAGCCTGCATGCTTTTTAGCAGCAAGCAGCAAATCATGTATACGCTGTTCTCCCTGCAAAACTCCCTCATAATCCATCACCTCACCCAGTCCGGCTACACGCGGATGCTGAAAGAGTGCTGTATAATCCTTTGCGAACAGTTCAGCATTAGAAGATTCAAACCCCGGAAGGCTTGGAACACAGGATGGAAGTGTCAGCAGCATACGCATAGGGAGATCCTGTGAAGCAGCAAGCATATACTGAATACCTTCCACTCCCATTACATTTGCTATTTCATGGGCATCCTCCAGTACAGTCGTTGTCCCGTGCGGCAGAACCATAGCAGCATAATGTTCCGGTACAAGGAGCGAGCTTTCAATATGTGTATGTGCATCAATGAAACCCGGGCACAAAATTCCGTTCAGCTGTAATCGCTGCTTTGAAGGCAGTGCCAAATTCTTTTTGTTATATTCCACATGGGATATAAACCCGTCGCAGATGTAGACAGTTGCTTCCAGGAATTCTTTTGTAAATACGTTGAAGATGCGGCACCCCTCAATAGCCAGATCATTCTCTACATTTCCCAAAGCCGCTGCAATAAGCCGTTTTGTATCCTTTGGTTGAAACGCAAGCATGGTTATTCCTGCATTTCGTCCTGCTGTTCAATCAGCAGCTGCTGTTTTTCATACATTTTCATAAACGGAAAATATAACAGCATATCTATGACAATCAGAACAGCTACAAGAAAGACAGCCTTGAAATCCCCGGTGGAGAAATAGGCGCCGAAGATACTTGGCATATTGAAAGAAAGCATCGCATAGGTTTTTCCAATCAATCCTGTATTCAGACAAAGGAATGCTATAACTGCATTAACAACAGATACCAGAGAACATGGTATGAAGAAGATAGGATTCAGCATAATCGGAAGACCAAATGTAATTGGCTCAGATATTCCAAAGAATGCCGGTATGATTCCCACCTTACCAACGACTTTTAAAAGCTTCGATTTGGAGAAACACAGGATAATAGCAAGCGAGAGACAGGAACCGACACCTCCAATGCAGATGAAATATACCCAGAAGGCTTCGGTCAATATTGCTGTAGGCGCTATTCCTGCCGCAAGCTGTGCAGCATTCTCTGATATGTTCATCATCATAATCGGTCCCATCAGTCCCCAGAAGGTTGCATTATGGATTCCAAAGAACCATGCTGCATTGATAATAAAGGTCATAAGGAGAATAAACCACAAGCTGTCAGTCGCTTTGATTTGCGGCGCTATAACAGAGCTGAGCCACATGGCAAAGGTGGTATCCATGTTATGGAAGATGATAAACATTACCAGAAACAACGACATGATCAGGATTGCGATGGATAAGGAGGCAAAGGTTTCGGATAGGGATGCAGGAACACTGTCCGGCAGCTTGATGCGCCCAAAGTTTTTTGATTTAAGAAATCTGTAAATTTCAACCGTCACAATGGAAACAAAGATTCCTACCAGAAGACCTTTTCCATCCAGAAAGTTCAAATCGGTAAGAGATAGCCCATACTGCAGTTTTTCAATTCTCACTGCCAGCATGAATACTCCGAATACAGTGATAAAGTTTGGAATCAATTCCTCAATTTTATAATTCTTACACAGATAATGTGTAATACCAAGTGCAACATACAGTGTGATAAAACCAAGACTTAAAACTGAAATCCATGAGAACACATAGCTGTAATCTGCCACAAAGCCAGCCCATGCGAGCAGAAAACCGTTCGTTGTCTCTTTTGTGACAGGTGCTGCGGAAATAACAGCTGACAAGCCGCCGAACACCATGATTGGAAGGATTGTCATAAACGTATTACGCAATGCAAGCAAATGTATCTGTGTGCTTAGCTTACCAGAGAATTCAAGTACTTTCGCCTCTATTCTGTCCTTCATACTTTCCATTTTTATTTTCTCTCTTTCATAATTTTTTTAACATCATCAATTACACCCTTTGCATTCATCAATCCGTAATGTGACGGATTCATGCTTACAACCGGAACCGACGCATCAACAAACTTTTTGATTCGCGGGATTTCATGACGTATTTGCGGTCCAACCAGAATCAGATCACACCCCTCCAGGTAGTTCATGAAATCGCCATCACCGTATGCCTCAACATAACAGTAACCATCGGATTTCTCATTCATTTTTTTTGCCATCATTGCTGTGGACATGCCATTGTTACAAACCAGAATAATCTTTAACATGAAGTATCATCCTTTCGTTTCACTCATACAGTGAAATAACTCTCTTGTCATCTGATAAATGATTTCACTCGCCATCATCTGATCCTCCGCATGAACCATTAACAGACTGATCTGATCGAATTCCCCATTTGCAGATTGCTTCAGAATCCTGCTGTGTGCCCGCTTTGCTGTATAGAGATTTTCCTCGGCATCCTTGTACTGCTTTCTGCCAGCTTCTTTATCACCATCACGATAGCTTTGCAATGCTTCAAAGCACAGCGATCTTGCTTCCCCGCTATAGGAAATGATCTGCATCAGGGAAATTTCCAATTCTTCCATTGCTATGCCTCCTTTCATGTTCAGTATAGCACCGCCGGAATTTCTTTGTTTTCTTTTACTTCAGCTGCAAGAGGAAATAATGTAAAACTATGTATAATTATGCATAGAAGGCTGCGACTGCATGCTGATAATCAATACACAGAAAGAAACAAAAAAGCAGCCCGCCCCTGTATATCGGCTGCCGCTGCTTCTTCCCTGTCCGTATTCGTTTTTATTGCGTTTCTCTGTACATCTTTATATTTATACGATTTCTTTCAAATCGTCAAGACTTTTCAGTATATAATTGCACATTGCCTTTATTTCCTTAGTAGGCTGTACTTTATCCGGAATCATAACCACTGTGGTACCTGCACCAAACGCTGCCCGAACACCGTTTAGGCTGTCCTCCACTACAAGGCATTCCTGCGGTGAAAGATTCAGCTGCTGTGCAGTCTTTAGATATACATCAGGAGCCGGTTTTCCGTGTGTAATCATTTCATCACTGATGATAGCTTCAAAATAATGCTGAATATCCGCATTGTTCAAATTAAATTCCACATCCTCCGCTGAAGCACTGGTTGCCATTGCAATCGTATAGCCTTTTGCCTTCACGGTATCCAGAAGTCCCTTTACATCCCCCATGAGTGGTACACCATTTTTCAGCTTCTCTTCTTTTTTGAACTGTGTATGAAGACTACATGCTTCTTCCTGCGGCCAGTCCTTTGGCATATAGGAATCAAATACAACCTGCTGATCCTTTCTTGTTCTTCCAATTAGAGATAAAATAAATTCATCGCTTGTAGGAAGCTGAAGGGTTTCTCCCACCCTTTTCCATGCCTTCATGGAAATAGTTTCTGTATCAAAGAGTGTACCATCCATATCAAAAATTATCGCTTTCCAGTGTCTCATAGCTTTTCCTCCACATCAAAAAGCCCTATAGCTGTCTATAGGGACTTAATCATCATCGTCATTATTTTTAGCCGGCAGCTTAAACACCTGTTCTCCAGGCTTGCTGACCATGTACTTACCTCTGGCAAACCGCTTCACATATTCAGGATTTTCCAGATTCTGCTTTTCCTTGGAAAGATCATCCTTTTGATTTTCCAGAGAGTTAATCATCTCTTCAGAAGAAGTGATTTCATCCTTCAGCTTCATTGTCATCATCAAATCGGAGCTTGCGGCATAAATCAGGAAGCATGCAATGAAGATGGCAGCAAGACTCAAAAACGTCTTAAGCTTATTTCTTTTTTTCTTTTTATCCTTTGCCATGCACATCCTCCTTATTCGCTGTAACCATATTATAAGCAGAGAACAGAATTTTGACAAGGCTTTTTTCCTGCTTTATAATCTGGGTTTAAATAGTTTTATATAAAGTTTCATAAAGACTGCATTTTGAGATATACTATCTGCAGCAGATGGCTTTCATACCTTATTCAGCATGATTTTTTGCATAAGCTTTAGATGAGCAGAAATTTACCCCTTTCATGCGGAAAGCTTATCTATTTGTTCACCCTTATTTTTAACAAGAAATTTACCCCTTTCATAACGTTTTACATACTCCTGGTCCTTCAGCTTTCCTTTTTTTCGACAGCTCTTTTTCCGATGCTGCTCGTCTTGATTTACCATTGCTTATCAGGGTATCCTGATGTAAATCCATATGTATAGTTTATATGCAAGATTTGTCATCAAGCCGTTTTCCAAGACTTCCGCCGGGATGAAATTTATGAAAATCCGATGGATTGAATCCGCGTTTTTTGGAAATGGCACAGGCAATTGCATCACCAAGTACCAAAACCAGAGTTGTGGATGAAGTTGGTGCAAGATTGTATGCATCTGCCTCCGTCACCTTTGGATAAATCAGAGTTAGGTCACATGCTTTTGCCAGTATAGAATCCCTATTCGCACAGCAGGCCACTGTCATACAGCCTATGCTGTGCAGCGGCGTTAAAACCTGTATGACCTCCTGTGTAGTTCCACTGTTAGATATGAGAATTACGATATCCTTTTCCTCTATCATTCCAAGATCCCCATGAACACTCTCTGTAGCATGAACAAAGAATGAAGGTATACCAAGCGAAGCAAATGTTGCGGCAAGTTTTGCCCCTATATGTGCTGATTTTCCAACACCGCAGAATACCACCTTTCCCTTACATTCCTCTATTGCGTCCATTACTCTTTCACATTCCTGCAGAGACATAGCTGATAATGCATCCAGTGCTGTTTTTTCCTTTTCTATTGCTTCTATAAGATATTTTTTCATTTTAACCTCTCAATAGCGTCATATGTCTTTTTCAAACGACACAGACCATCCTCTACCTTGCTTCTCGAACAACCTACATGAAATCGAAGATGCTGTTTAGCTCCGTAGACAGTCCCGGACATGATAGCAACTTTCCCTTCATGAATGAGAAACTGCTGCATTTGAGCATCCGAAATACCAAGTTCATGAAAATCAATCCATGCGAAATAGCAGCCTTCGGGTATCTGAAATTTCAGCTTCGGCATATGCTTCTGTATATAGCTCTCTGTGTACTTAAGATTATCATATAAATAAGAGCATAAATCATCTACCCATTCCGCACAGTGTCGATATGCTTCTATGGTAGAAAGCACCCCCAGTATAGCTGGGGAATTAACAAACTCCGTATACCTCGTCATTGTTTCAAATGCCTCATAAATTTTGAAATCCGGAAGTATCACATAGGAACCTTGCAGGGAAGGTATATTGAATGTCTTGGATGGAGAGGAACAAATGAAACAACGACAGTCAGAAGCAAGCTTCAGTACAGGAATCCCTTTTTCCTTATACGTGATATCCATATGAATATCATCGCTGATTACTGTAATATCATATTTCTCGCAAAGCTGTAAAAGCTTTTGCAGTTCCTGTTTTTTCCATACTCTGCCTACAGGATTATGCGGGTTGCAAAGCAATAGAATGCGTGCTTCCTTGCATTTTTCTTCCACATCCTCAAAATCAATTTGATAATACCCTGCATTCTCCAGCAGTTCACTGCTGATCAGTCTGCGCTGATTATTTTCAATAACCTTATAGAAGGAATCATAGGCCGGTGTGAATACTAAAACACCGTCCCGAGGCTCACTGCATAGCTGTAGCAGCTTTGCTATGGAATACATAACGCTGGGACTGTAACAAATCCAGTCCTTGCTAATCATACAGTCATAGCGGCTCGCATACCAGTGAACAATTGCGGATAGATAGTCCTCATTTTTCCAGCGGCTGTAGCCGTATATCGGATGCTCAATCCGCTTTTTCAACGTATATACAAGGCTCTTTGGACATGCAATATCCATATCCGATATGGTGAACGGGAGAAGATTGTCTGTTCCGAAACGATCTTCGATATAATCCCATTGTGTACAAAAGGTTCCTCTTCGATCTATGACCGTATCAAATTCTGAGCCGCTCATGCCTGCTGCATCTCCATCGCTTTGTTTATTTGCTTACGTAAAGCATAAACCTGTGTACCCACAATCACCTGAATTGTATGCTCATCCAAATGCACAACAGCAATACCGCCTGCATTCTTAATTGCATCTTCATCAATCAGATTAACATCGTTTAATTCCAGACGCAGTCTTGTAACACAGTTATCAATGGAAACAATATTGTCCTTTCCACCCAGTGCTTTCAGCATCTGAATACCTTTATAGGATGAAAGTGCCGCAAAGTCATCCATATCCTTTGTATCCTCTTCACTGATAGCCATAACCTCTTCTCTCCCGGGTGTTTTGATATCGAATCGCTGGATAGACCATTTGAATATAAAGTAATACAGTGCAAAATAGAATGCCGCAAACGCAATAGCAATCGGCCAGCCAGTTCTGGTTCCACGCAAGACACCAAATGTTATAAACTGAATCAAATCACCGGTATAACCCATGAGCACGCCAAGATACGGCAGAACCATATTGGCAATACCATTTAATACAGTATGAACAAAAAATAGCGGAGGACACGCGAACAGGAATAAGAATTCAATAGGCTCTGAGATACCGCCAATCACGACAGTTAAAGCACCGGTTATCAGCAGACCTTTGATTTTCTTTCTATTCTGCGGCTTTGCGCAGCGATACATTGCCAACGCCGCACCACACAGTCCGTATTGAATCATCAGCTTGCCTTGTTCCATTTTGCCTGCCAAATCTAATGGAATATCCATATTATTAGCTACATAAGCAAGAAACATATTAACCGTTCCCATATATTCCTGACCATTGATAATAGCAGTTCCGCCAATTGGTGTAAAGCGGAAGGTACTCGTTACCAGATGATTCAAACCAAACGGAATTGTTACACGTTCAGCTACCGCATAGGAGAAATAACCAATCGGTCCGGAGGTGGATATCCATTCCCCAATCATCTTAAAGAAATTGTAAAACGGTTGCCAGAATAAAGGTACCGCTACCATGCCGAAAATTCCCATGATCACCAACATGGCAATCGGTGCCAGACGTGGCCCGCTGTAAAAACCTAGCGCCTCCGGTATTTTTACCTTTGATATTTTCGGATATAGCCAGAATACCATAAGTCCAGCAATAATACCGCCAAGAACGCTTGTATTATACGTCTGAATTCCCAGAATCATCCCCTGCCCTGCTTCTGTCATTTTATCTGCAGCAGCCAGTTGATCCGTAATTATCAGATAGAAGTTTGTACCGATATGCATAGCCATAAAACTAACAAGACCGGTAAATGCACCAAACTCTTTTTCCTCCTTGAGTAGTCCTAAAGGAATCGCCATCGCAAACAATACCCCCAGATTATTAAAGGCAAACAAGCCCATTGTTGTCATAAAGCTGAAAATTTTCTGCAGCACAGGATTACCTAGCAATGGAACCGCCTCTATCAGACTTGAATTTGTGAATGCCGATCCGATTCCCAGCAGCATACCGCACACACTCAGTAAAGCAATTGGAAACATAAAGGTTTTTCCCAGCATTTGAAAGAACTGCCAAAGACTTTTTTTCTTATTTTCCATACATTTTCTCCTTTTTATACATAACTATTTTTCTAATTCGTGTAGCTGATTCGCCTATATCATAAGTAGGATTTTATTCTTCCTGCTTACTGCACGAAAAAAAGACCCATATCTGCACCCTCGTCCAGATGATCAGGTCTTGCCTTTCGTAACAATCCTAATTTAATATTTTCAGTATATGTACCATGATGTAGAACAACTCCTGTCTGCCCAGCTCATAGTCATAATTATGCTTCACAAAACTTTTTATTCTTTCTAAACATGATTTCATTTCAGGATTCATTTCCAGCATCATACGATACATTTTATCATTGAAATCCTGTTTTATATGCGTGCGGTCAACTGTAAAAATCCGCTGTCCCAGATACTTCAGATGCATTGCAAGACGTGTTTGATCGAAGTCCTTCTCCTTCCAGTCAATATGCATCGTAACCTCAATAATATGTAGAATCTGTTTACTGAAGGTCAATATTTCTTCCGCACTGTTTTTGTGATCCTGACTTCTGGAATTGATGATATGCATGGCGATGAAGCCTGCTTCATCGAGAGGAAGGTGAACCCCCGTCTTCAAGGCGATATATTTCAATGCCCACACACCGATCTGATACTCCTTATGATACAGTGTTTTGATTTCCGGCAGCAACAGATTAGGAAGATGTATCCCCTGTTTTTCACGTTCAATAGCAAATGCTATATGATCCGTCAATAACAGCACCATCTGATTGTTTAAACCACCCTTGAATTCCTTAGATGCTTTTTTGAAGATGATTTCAGAAAATTCGAAGTATTCAACCGGTATATTTTCCAGCATCTGATAAAATCTTGTTCTTTGTGTATTCTCAATCAGATACCTCTTTTCGATTTTTCTTTCATCAATCTGATCTCCAACCGCCTTGTGAAATCCGATACCCGGACCGGTTACTATCATTTCAGTTTTATCCTGGGAAATCGTGGCCACGGTGTTGTTATTAAAAATTTTTGCAATTTTCATACTACTCTCCCTTTCGATAAAAAAAGGCCATCCCTGTCAGTCCCCCGACATCAATGGTCTTGCCTTTGCAGTAACAATCCTGTATCTGTCTTCATTATAAAGCGTTTTCAATATTTGTCAATACGTATTTTTTATTTCCATATTTTTCTATATACTCGACTATATGAATAAGCAGTTTGCTATTGCAACGCAGAAAGCATAGGAAAACAAGCTTAATTTATAAAGTGTTACTTCGTGTATTACAGTATATTTTTAGTATCATGATGACTATATGTGCTTACAGAAGAATAAGAAGTTTTTACATAGCAAGCATAAGGTTACTTATCCCTTGATTAAACAAGTGTCACATATACTATTTAAGATACCTTTTTCAAAAGATAGTTGACAAAAGGGCTGCTTGCTTTTATGATGAATATGTATTATTTAACATGTGACTGTTAAATCAGGCATGGGTCTCTGCGTGAGCTCATGTCTTTTTTTAGCAGCAGGAGGTAAATGAAAATGTTCACATTTAGAAGAAAAAAACAAAGGGAGCTTTACGCTCCTTTAAATGGATGCGGTATTGCTCTGGATGATGTCAGGGATGAAGTGTTTTCAAAAAGACTTATGGGGGATGGCTGTGCATTCCTTCCAGAGACAACGAGCGTATGTTCACCGATAGACGGTGATTTAATTCTTGTCGCAGATACGCTTCATGCTTTTGGTGTGAGAAGCAGAGAAGGAATTGAACTGCTGATTCATATCGGTCTGGATACCGTGAAGCTTCAGGGAAAAGGATTTCAGGCATTACAGTCTGTCGGTACAAGCATAAAGGCAGGTACACCGGTGATATCATTTGATTCTTCCTATCTTCATGATGCTACCCTCGATATGACAACGATGCTGATAGTTACGGATTGTGCAAATCTGAAAATCAAAGAGATTACAAAGGGGTATGTCAATACAACTGATCCCGTAATCATTATGGAATGATAATCATATATCGTTTTACCGATTCTTTTCTACTGGCATAAAAAAACTCTGCTTGTTCTTCAGAAAGAATTAAGCAGAGTTATTCGCCATTTGTATCTTCGCTGCTGCCACCGGGAAGTTTAAAAACCTGTTCACCCTTTTTTATGACAAGAAATTTACCCCTTGCATAACGTTTTACATACTCCGGGTCCTTCAGCTTTTCCTTCTGTGCAGACAGCTCTTTTTTCTGTGAAGACAGCTTATTGATTTCACTGTTGTTTGCCGAGATTTCCTGCTTCAGATTCAGCATGACAATAACATCCGTGCTTGCTGCATAAATCAGATAACATGAAACCCCTATTGCGAGAAGACTAATCAGGATTTTCATCGGATGCTTTTTTCTTTTTCTTTTTTTTACGGCTGCTTTTTTTTCGTTTTGCATTCGCTTTCCTCCTCTTCCTGATTTTGCCTGGTAATCTAATTATAGCAATAATTTTCGATTTGGCAACGAGAAGTTTCACTTTAAACGGATGCAGCAGCCTGCGGATGGCTGTGAAAAGCTGCAGAAACACGCTGAGATACCATGTAAAATAGATAAAAGCACCTAGAATAAAAAAACAGATGAGATAGATATTCGTTATACCGCCATTGATCTTATACAATCCAATAAACATAAGGGATGTAAACAGAATATGATACAGGATCTCTACGATTCCTTTTAAAATCGGAAAACGGAGATACTTTACAAAGCTAATTAAAAAACTGAAGCCGAAAGCATATACCCATCCCATCAGAAAATGATAGAGTATTGCCTGAATCTGTGTAGGCAGCAGCATTATTTAAAGATTTTTGAAATCACTGATTCCTTTCCGTTTCCCTTTTTACTGGATACATAGGATAGAGCTTCAATGACACCGCGTATTACAACATCCCCGCGTTCTGTATCCAGCTTGCCCAAGGTCAGATCCTTTCCCTGAATCACCATCCATCCCTGTGCGGTCTCCAGCAAAAACTCACTGGAATCAAAGCTGTCAATCTGTTTGACGCCGGTCAGCTCCATCACCTTGCGGTCCTTAATAATTACGTTATGATATGGGTTCGTTTCAAAACGAAGCGGATTGCTAATGTTATCTTCCATACAAACTCCTCCTTATTTCTAGTTCATTACAATCTATGTCTGGAGAGCGGGGAATAGAACAGCAGCACAAAACAAAAAATATCCCGGCCTCAGTCTTCTGCCAGAATATCTTTTACTTCTTCTTTCTTAATCAGCTTTTCTTCCACAACCTCAAACATCAGGGAAGCATCATTTTTATTTGCCTGCTTCTGTATCATGGTTACATTAACAGTCAGCTCACGGTATCCGAAAATAACCTTGATGGTATCTCCCACTTTTACATCTGTAGAAGGCTTTGCAATTTTTCCGTTTACATAGACACGTTCCTGATCCGCCAGCTCCTTTGATACGGTACGACGTTTCAGAATACGCGCTGTTTTCAGATATTTATCAAGACGCATATACTCACCTCTACAAATAAGTTTACCATTTATTGCTGCTGTTGGCGAGATAAAAGTTGTACAAATGCCTCTACTGCATAAAGCTCGGACTTTTCCAGCTCCTTCTTATCAAATACGATAATAAAGGAACCATACCAGTCTCCAAATGCGGTGACCGGATAAATCAGACCCTTGTAACGCTGTGCACTGTCCTCATAGATACGCTCATTATCAAAATCCTTCAAACGATGTGTTTGTGCGATCATAAGAAAATGGTCATGTATCTTATGATCTGTTTTCACCATACATTCATCCTTCACAAAAAATACAGTATTCTGATATATGGCACGCAGGGTATCGCACATAATCATGATTTCTTCCATATGCTTGGACATGACATCAAATTTCTGAATTACAATTCTGTCATTATCGATAAAGAATTCAATGGAATCTCCTTCTTTCATGCGGTACTGCTTTCTAATTTCTTTTGGTATAACCAGTCTTCCAAGGTCGTCAAGACGTCTTACAATTCCTGTTGCTTTCATTTATAGACACTCCTTTTCTTTCAATAGTATGGACATATGACAATCGCTTTATACCTGACGGCAAAGAGGAAAGACATTTCCTCTGATTGAAATTTCATTCAAATTCAGACATAAATTGCATATAAATTATCATAAATGAAGGTATTTTTTTACAAAACTAATTGTTATAACAAATATAACTATATTAAATTAACCTTTTATACATAAAAACATTTAGAATGTAGTTGTCAATAGAAATAGGAGTGATCTGACATGACAATGGGACAAGTATGTTGTGAGCGGATTCATGATCTGTGCGACGAGAGAAAAATTTCTCTGAACAAACTCAGTATCATGTGCGGAATGACGCAGTCAACGCTGAGCAACATCACATCAGGCAGAAGCAAGAATCCAACCGTTTCCACGATCAAAAAAATCTGTGACGGTCTGGATATCACGCTTGTGGAATTTTTTGATACAGACGTATTCAAAAATCTGGATCAGGAAATTAAATAAGCTGTTTGTCAGCCTGAAAAAAACTGTTATGGGAACTATTCATGCAATCCCAAAACAGTTTTTTTATTTACCTGTTTTTATTTTACATATGCCTTCAGGCGTTCAGCCGGTTCAGTGCTTTCCCACTTCACCTGCAGATCATCACGGCCAAAGTGACCATAGGCTGCCAGATTTCTGTAAATCGGCTTGCGAAGCTCCAGTGTCCTGATAATTGCAGTAGGACGCAGATCGAATTCCTTCCTTACGATTTCTGCGATTTCTTCATCCGGAAGAACTCCGGTTCCAAAGGTATCCGCAAGAACGCTGACCGGCTGTGCCACACCGATGGCATAGGCAAGCTGTATTTCACATTTGCGAGCAAGACCTGCCGCAACAATATTCTTGGCAACATAGCGTGCCGCATATGCCGCACTGCGGTCAACCTTGGTAGGATCCTTTCCGGAGAAAGCTCCTCCGCCATGACGGGCCATACCGCCGTATGTATCGACAATTATCTTTCTTCCTGTCAGACCGCTGTCTCCCTGCGGCCCGCCGATTACAAAGCGTCCTGTCGGATTTATGTATACTTTTGTTTCAGCATCCATCATATCCGCATCTACAATCACATCAATGACATGCTTCTTTAAATCCTCGCGAATCGTGTCCAGAGAAACCGTATCGGAATGCTGTGTGGAGATAACAATCGTATCGACACGCTTTGGACGGTCATTCTCATATTCAATAGTTACCTGTGTCTTCCCATCCGGACGAAGATAGTCCAGTGTGCCGTCTTTTCTTACCTCTGTCAAACGGCGTGCTAGACGGTGTGCAAGGGATATTGGCATCGGCATATATTCCGGTGTTTCATCACAGGCGTAGCCAAACATCATTCCCTGATCTCCTGCACCATTGTTTTCCTCCCCACCCTCTTTGGTTTCCAGCGAGTGATCAACACCAAGTGCAATATCCTTGGACTGCTCATCAATGGAGGTCAGAACCGAACAGGTGGTTCCGTCAAAGCCGTATTTTGCTCTGTCATATCCGATTTCCAGAACTACATTTCGTGCAATGCTTGGGATATCGACATAACAGCTGGTAGAAATTTCTCCCATGATCATGACCATACCGGTTGTACAGCAGGTTTCACAGGCAACTCTCGCATCCGGATCCTGTGCCAGAATCGCATCCAGAACAGCATCACTGATTTGATCACAGATTTTATCAGGATGTCCTTCCGTCACAGATTCGGAAGTAAAAAACTGTTTATTTAACATAATCGTTTCCTTTCTTTTCACTAATTACCATCATTCTTATTTTACATCTTTCCCTATTGCTAAACAAGCATAACATGGGGAAGTTACTTTTCGCATTTGTACAATGCCTGATACGACAGCCCTTTTAAAGGTGTAGCACGAAAGAGTCTGCATGGATATGGAAGCAGGTATCCTTCTATATCTTCTTATAGCCTTTCAGCAATTTACTTCAGCTTTAGAAATTCAGGTGATTGCTTTGATGCAGCTATACGCTGTGTTTTATGCAGTGTTGTCTCTGTCGATAACCGGTTATATTCCTGCTCCTGAATATCCTGAGATGTACGATAGCGCTGTTTCATGTCTGTTTTCAAAATTGTTTTTCCATCTATTGTATAAGACAGCTTCAGCTCTTCAAAATGGATATCCTCCCGCTTGTTATCTGTTTTATTTATATACTCACTGAATTTCTCATTATTCGTCAGCTCTACTGTATATACCGTGGTTGCATCCTGCTCCTGCTTCTGATAGCGGAAGTAATCCTTCGCCTCTTTTCTATATTTCTGAAAAAGCAGAGAGGATAGAAAATTTTCTTCATCCTTGGATGTCACAGGTGTTTCCTACATTTTCTCATAGGTATTGTCAACGTTCACAATATATACATGCAGCACGTCATTCTTCAACTGCAAAACAGTATCTATCCTGCCAGATTCACCGGTATCCGGGTGGATGCGCACCTGATACTGCTTCAGCTCTTTATTATGAAATGCAATATTCATCTGTATGGTATCTGTATCATGATTGCGTTTTTCATCCATTATTATTTCATCTTTAAAGTATTGCTGTGTACTGCTTATACTTTGGCTATCTTCGATATGTAAACCGTTTGTATCTTTCAGCATATCAATTTTCGCAAGAATTTCCAATCGTATATTTTCTTCCTTTGCATGATCCTTCTGCATACTGCAGCCGCAAAGGACAGCGGCAGCACATAGTAAAATTCCTATACCTCTACAGTTCATATCCTACCTTATTTTCAGGAAGCTGTTTGTTCCTCCCCCATTGGCTCTGTGCGTTCCAGCACCTCAATCACGGTATAGAGCCAATCCTTAAGCTTTGGCAGCTTCATGGTAATCTTGCCGTTCATATAGCGTATCGTTATATTTTTTGATATGGTTGTCATCATTTCGAATAATGCAACACCGTCAATGCTGTTTGACCATGCACTAGTAAACGTCAGCTCAACCGCCTTTGGCAGTTCACGGAAGGCATCCACATGCGGCTCATTGATACAGATATCCAGCCGCTTCTTTTCAAATAACAGCTGTACAGCCTTCGGCAGTTTTCCGTAATTATCCTTGATTTCATCCATCATGGCAAGCAGTTCCTTTTTAGTATGAATATCCTCCATACGCTGGTACAATGTGATTTTTTCATAATCCTCGGTCGCAAAGCTGCTTGGAATGTATGCGTCAACCTTGACATTCGCCTTCGTCATTTCCGGTTTCACCTCCGGCTTGATGCCTTTTTTCTCCATGATGGCACTGTTTAGCATTTCGATATACATATCAATACCGACCGTATCAATAAAGCCGGCCTGCTGCGGCCCCAGCATATCTCCGGCACCACGTATGGTCAGATCGCGCATGGCAATTTTATAACCGCTGCCCAGCTGCGTGAATTCCTTGATGGATTTTAAGCGCTTCATGGCAATCTCACTTAATTGCTTTTGCGGGGAATACATCAGATACGCATAGGCAAGACGATCGCTTCTGCCGACTCTTCCCTTAATCTGATACAGCTGACTCAATCCGAAGTGGTCAGCATCTTCAATCAAAATCGTGTTGGCATTGGGAATATCAATACCGGTTTCAATGATGGTCGTACAGACAAGCACCTGATATTTATTATCTGTAAACTGCAGCATGACATCCTCGATATCCTCCCGTGTCATCTGTCCGTGCGCAACACCGATTTCCACCTCCGGCATGGCATCCCGAAGCTTTCTGGCCACATTATAAATTTCCTTTACATTATTGTACAGATAGAACACCTGTCCGTTTCTGGCAAGCTCACGCTGTATGATTTCCTTCACCATCTGAAAGTTCTTTTCAATGACATAGGTCTGTACCGGCATACGGTTCATCGGCGGGGTTTCCAGCTGCGACAGGGAACGGATACCAATCAGCGACATCTGCAGGGTACGCGGAATCGGTGTTGCACTTAACGATAAGACATCCACACTGTTTTTCAGCTCCTTGATTTTTTCCTTATGCTCCACACCAAAGCGCTGTTCCTCGTCAATGACAAGCAGTCCCAAATCCTTAAATACGATATCCTTGGAAAGCAGACGGTGTGTTCCTATCAGGATATCCACGTTTCCTTCCTTCAGATCATGGATGATATGCTTTTGATCCGAGGGCTTGATAAACCGATTTACAACGGCAATATTCACAGGAAAATTGCGGAACCTCTTCATAAAGGTTTTATAATGCTGAAGGGATAAGATCGTCGTCGGACACAGGAATGCCACCTGCCGGCCATCCGCAACTGCCTTAAATGCCGCACGGGCCGCAACCTCTGTCTTACCAAAGCCTACATCTCCGCATAGCAGACGATCCATCGGCTTCGCAGATTCCATGTCCTGCTTGATTTCCTGTACCGCTCTTGCCTGATCCGGGGTCAGCTCATATTCAAAATCCTCTTCAAACTGCTTCTGCAAAGGGGTGTCCTTTGCGAATGCATGTCCGATATTCTCATCTCTGGATGCATACAGCTTCACCAGACGATCCGCCAGCTCTGCAATCTTTGCGCTGACCTTTTTCTTTGTCTTCTCCCATTCTCCGCTGCCCAGCTTATTCAGCTTTGGACTTGCACCTTCCTTGGATACAAATTTCCGGATAAGCTTAAACTGTTCAAGCGGTACAAGCAGAACATCATCTCCCTTATAGGCGATATGCAGAAAATCCTTATGTACACCATCTATTTTCTTATTCACAATTCCCAGATATTTACCGATACCATGCTGGTTGTGTACTACATAATCTCCGACATTCAGCTCCTGATAATCATGCAGAACCTCCGCCTCTTTGAATTTATTGCTGTAGCGGGCTGCTTTTTTGACACTGTGAAACAGTTCCTTTCCGGTATAGACACAGATTTGTTCCTTCAGGCAGGTAAAGCCTTCGGGAAGACTGGCATTCAGAAACTGGATTCCCGGTTCCAGTGTATCCGTGGATGTTACATTGCGCCAGGATATATTTGCTTCCTCCAGCAGCCCTTTCACCTGTTCCTGCTCCTTGTGGTTCAAGCAGAGCAGAACCCTTCGTTCTCTTGCCTGATGCTGTACCTCCTGCATGGTACGCTCCAGGTTGATATCTCCCAGTGACATGGTCATGATCTGTGAGGTTATCGGTTTTTTATAATCGACAAACTGATGAAATTCCATATAGCTGTGCTGTTTGATGGAGCTGTACAAATCTGTGAACACATCAAAGCTGTGCAGACTGATTCCCTCCTGAAAAAGTTCCTGAAGATAGGAAACCATTTCCTCGTGCATATGCTTGACGCTGTCCTGCACTTCCTCTGTGCTGGACAGAATGATCTGTGCGTCCGGGGCATATTCAAAGACCGTGCTTCTGTTTTTCAAAAAGGCATAATATTTATAGAACCGGCTTTCCATCATGTGATTGCTGATGAGATCCAGATCTTCATTCACATGCTCCTGCAGCAGCTTCTGCATAGCGGTATCGTGCTGGGACAGCTGATTTTTCAGCGCCTTATTCGCCTGCTCCACCAGTTCGGCAACCTGTGCATCTGTAAACAGCAGATCACTGGCCGGGATAATCATGGCTTCCTGTACGATTTCAATTGTCCGCTGTGTCGCAATATCAAAGAAGCGGATGCTTTCCACGATATTATCGAAAAACTCTATACGCAGCGGATGGTCATAATTCATGGAATACACATCAATGATTCCACCGCGTGCCGCATAGCACAGTGGCTGATCAACACGGCTGACATGCGTATAGCCTGCTTCAAAGAGAAGCTGCTTCAAATCCTCATATTCAATTTCCTGATCCTGCTTTAACGTAATACAGTGATTTTTGAATACCTCAGGAGAGGGTAGAAAGCGAATGGCTGCAGCTGTATTTAAAACCGCCACAAAAGCATCCTGCTGCTGCAGCTTTGCCATTGCCTCCATCTGTATCGCTTTGTTTTCCGGTGAAGCTGCGATTGCTTCTACGCGTAGTGATTCCTCCAATGAGAAAAGCAGCACTTCATCCCCAAGGAGGGCCTGCAGGCGCTCGTAAAGCTTCTGTGCTGTATAGGCGTTATTCTTGATAATCAACAGCTTCTGCGGTTTTTGGCGGTAATCTGCCGCAAGTAGAAGAGCCTCCTCCATATACGACAGATTACCCAGAACACTCTCTTTTTTCTGAATACTCAAAACCGCTTCATTCTGCTGAAGCTCCTTCAATAGAATATCCATATGTATTTCCCTATTTCCTGTTGAAGTGGCTCATGGTATCCATAAAGGAATGAGAACAGCTGTAAATAGCTGCATCTCTGGCCAGTTCAACTGCCTGTCTGTAATCTTCCAGTTCTTCCCTGCGTATTCTGCCGAGCACCCAGTCAATTACCGAAATACGTGCGTCCTTGCCTATACCGACACGAATTCTGTCAAATTCCTGTGTTCCGATATGGCGGATGATATTTTTCATTCCATTTTGTCCGCCGGCACTTCCCTGTGCTCGCAGACGTATTTTTCCTACGGGCAAATCAAGATCATCATAGATCACAAGCAAATCCTGTGCTGACAGCTTATAAAAATCCATAGCTGCACGAACCGCTTCCCCCGATAGATTCATAAAGGTCTGCGGCTTCATTAAAACAACCGCCTCACCACTGATTCTCGTATTTGCAATCAGTGCCTTAAACTTTTTCTGTGTAATATCAACACGGCATTCCTCTGCAATGGCATCCAATACGCAGAAGCCGGAGTTATGACGCGTCATTTCATATTCCTTACCGGGATTTCCCAGTCCTACAATCAGTTTCATGCAATCACCTCAGTTTCGCTTTCTATATTATACCAAAAAAGCAGAGAATTACATCCTAAAAAGCCTGTTTTCGTACAGGCTTGCTTTTTGCTTGTATTCATTCGGATATGTGCGTCTGTATGGATGCTGTTTTTTTATATACCTGCTTGAAAAGATCAGTCAAAATGCAGTATATATGCGCTGTGATGTTCTGCTTTATATTTTATTATTTTCCTTACAGCCTGCTTCCGTCTCTTGATTTCTTTTTGAGCTCTTCTGCTTTTGTTTTTTTGGACCTGTTTCCTGCTCGTTCGCATCATTCTTTACAAAAAAATCCTTTTGTAATATAAAATCCGGCCGCTTTAATTTTTTATCTGCCATGAAAATCTCCTTTCTCTTACTACTTTAACAAAATCCACCCTTAAATTTGAAGCTCATACAGCTTTTCTGATATCCCTGTTTTTAAATTCTTTCTGTAGTAAACAGAGGACTGCAGCCTGTATCCTGTTCTCCACCCTATGGATACAGATTCATCGGGTACACTGTAATTCACACTGAAATAAACGACATCTTTTTGCACATCTACATTGCGGATATCAACATGTTCATCTACAGTAGAACGCCTGTAATAGTCCTCACCATGGACGATTAGCTTCTCTCTGGCATTGTTTCTATAAATCCAGATATTCCCGTTATCATCCTGAAAGGGCTGATTTATTCTTCCATACTTCATGATTTCCCCGGATTCATATACCGTAAAGTTAATGGGAGCTTCCCCCAAGACCTTGAAATTTGAACCATCTTTTTTTACCTTGGCAAGCACGCCGCCCTGGTATACAGACGCTGAACCTCCATATGTCCCGCAGGAGAAATAAACCGTATCCTGTACAGCCTGTACACAGTTAATATATAAATTTGCACTTGTCTGTATTATCTGGTTTACATCTTCTTTCCTTACATCTGCCAGTCTGCAACGCTCTGTAGCATCAAGTTTTACGCTTGCAAGCACTATATGCTCGTCTGTATCCTTCGGATGCTCTGTGAAATAAACGGTATCATCATCTGTATATAAATATTGTGCGTCCGCCTCCAGCAACTGTATATCCTCAGTTTCTGTATCCATAACATGAATTTCAGTTTCTTCACTGTTGGTGAAAACAAGATATTTATCATACACTGCATGTACTTCGTAGTCACCATAGGCGTGCTCGTCTTTTCCCTGCATATTTAATGAAAACAGTTCCCGTTCCTTATTCTCTTTGCTGTTATTTCGATACAGATACATACGCTCATTCACAATCCAGATGTTACCATAGCCGTTTCCCTGATATATCACAGTTCTTTTACCATTTGCATCCGTTTTTACCAGCTGATTGGCATCACATGTTACATAGTCGTAATTTGCAAATAGAGCAGCTGTTTTCAGACTATTCGTTGTATACTCCCACGCATATGTTTCATTCGCATATGTTGGATGTGCAGAACCAGAATCATCAAATCCCGTCAGTATTTTTTTGTGCATTTGAAAGGTCTGCATGCGAACTGTGCCTTCCCCGTTATAAAAATAGCTGTATTCCTTTGGTACATATTTACATAGCGCTTCACCTATATGATAAAGCCGTTTATAAATCGATTCCTTGCCATCTTCCTGTATTTTCCTGTCCGTTACGGAGCCATTGCCTATCTGTTTTGTACAACCGATAACATTAGCTGTAAAAAGAATTACTAACATAAAATAAAAATACTTTTTTACTTTGTTCCCTTGGTATCGTATCATACTGGCATCTTCTTTCTATCTTATTCTGTCACAAACAGTGTTTCAACCTCATCCGGACATAGTTCAGGATTATGCCTGTGCTTATTGAAAAAAATCTAACTTATCTCATAAGGTATTGATGTTTTGTTAGCTTCTCACGACTTTACTCACGACTTTACTCACGACTTTATTATACTTCTATATCAAAGATAATCAATCAAAGAAACAGATATTTATAAAAAAGGTTCTATCTCGATTACGGGGGACTTAAAACAGGGAGAATTCAACACTGATATATTTATCAATAAAAGTCGAATTCTCCCTTTTGCATACACCCTAAAGTGAGAAAGAACCATAAAAAAAGAGCAAAGCCTTTTTCATTTTACATTTCTGTGCTTTACTCTTTATTACTTTTTAAGATATTCCTACAGCAGCTTTGCCAGCTCTCCGATATGTTCAATAACGATATCCGGCTTTACATCACTTGTATCAATGTCCTCAGCCTTTGTTTCTCCACTCAATACAAGAATACTGGTAACCTCGCTGCCATCCGCTACCTTGATATCCGTATACAGACGATCACCGATAATAGCAATCTGATCGGGTGAACATCCGGTTTCCTCGACGATATAGTCCAGTGTCTTCCCACTTGGTTTTCCGAAGAACTCAGGATATTTTCCGGTACTTGCTTCTATCAGCTTTGCCATACTTCCGCAATCAGGTATAAAGGTATCATGCTCCATTGGACAGTTTAAATCCGGATTGATTCCGTAATACAATGCGCCTTCTCTGATAAAAGTGCATGCCTTGGAGAGTTTTTCATAGGTCAGTGTTGTATCAAAGCCCAGAATCACGATATCCGGTTTTTCTTCATCCAGTATCCAGCCGTGAGCTTCAAACTCTTTGCGCAATGCAGGTGTCCCTACCACATACACACGCCTGCCGTCATGATGTTTTTTTAACCAGCGAAGAATTACATGGGTTGATACCATCATCTGTTTTTTATCGATATCAATTCCCATACCATGCAGCTTATCTATATACGCAGCTAAATCTCTGGAGGAATTGTTGGTAAAGAAATAATACTCTCTTTCGGTAGCCTTCACCGTATTGAGAAAATCATGTGTGTATGGAAATAAATTCTTCCCCAGATAGATCGTTCCATCCATATCCAGAATAAAGACGCGGATTGCTTCCATCTTCTTCTGAATCATTTTTTTATCTGTTATCATATAACTCCCCTTACCTCTAATAATTCCGATAATACGCTACAAATGCGGTACTATAATCTTCCAGCAGCCCAAGGTCCCACAGCAGCTGTAAAAGACCGTAACGCACACGTACTTCCTTTGCCAGTATCACACCATCCCTAGTCATTGTTTCATCAATACCAACCTGCATTGGACGATATGCTGCCTCTACCGATTTCAGAATCGCTGTCACCTCTTCCGGCTGCGGCAGCTCCTGTTCAATGACTGCCTGAATATCCGGCCATTTTTCTTCCATGATATCAATACGTTTCAAAGCTGCTTCTATATCATTCTTACCGGCTTTTTCCTCCAAAGCAAGAACTCCGGGTGCGGCTGCTTCAAAGCGGTCAAGCACCATTGCTTCCCAGGCAGCTTTATCAAATGCCTTTACACGCTTCCTACATGCCGCAAAATCGATACCGTCCCGGGCAAGCTTCTTCCACATGGCGATTACTCCCGGTGTTGCCAGCCCCACCTTAGTTCCATGGAATACCGGTGCATGATGAGCAAATAAAAATTTCATTTCCCAATAATGCGAAACATGATGCTCACTGCCGGATGCCGGACGTGAATTGCCGACGAATCCCATAGCCATACCGGTTTCAATCAATGCCTCTGTAATTGCCTTTACCGCCGCTTTATCGCGTGTCATTACTCCATCTGCGTGCGCTACAACCTCCTTGATAGATTTATAAACCATATCAACAATTGTCTGACAGTAATATTCCCCGTTGATCATATGTGCAATTTTCCAGTCAACCAGACAGTTATACTTTCCTACAATATCGCCAAGACCTGCCTTAATCATATCCAGCGGTGCATTTGCCAGTACGTCCAGATCACCAAAAATTGCAGTCGGCACATGACAGTCATAGGTTGTTTTAAGATTATCAGTAATCAGTGCGGCGCCAACAGAAGCAAAGCCGTCCATACTCGGAGCGGTTGCCGCAATTCCATAGTTCAGTGAAAGCTTATAGGAAATGAATTTGCACAAGTCGTTTAAAGTTCCAGACCCGACGCCTAAAATGTAATCATATTGACGCTTCATATTCACCAGAATACGAAATACAGAGGCTTCATTCGGAACAACATCCGCTTCAAGGATGACACGATCGCTGGCGATTCCATTAGCGTTTAAATAAGCCTCAAGCTCTTCCCCATATACACGGCAGGTATTTTCGTCCTCAATCATATAGACTGTATGATATGCATGCTCCTGCAAATACTTCAGGATATCCTCCTTCACATGATCACAAACACGGACATGCTCCAGACGGGTGGTATGCTGCTTTCCGCAATCACATGTAAACGCATGACCAAGGTAATCATTGATTTCAAATGTTGCTACCTTCATTTTCATAAGATCACCCTAATCCATATTCACAAAACAGCGCATTGCAGACTCTATATCCTTCTGCATAGCATCCTGTCCTGCTTTGGCGGCATCATGAAAATATTTCACGGGAGATGCAGCATTTACGCCTTCTCCACCTGCTTTGTCCATATACGTAAAGTAATTGATTTTACGAACACCGTTTGCGATAACCTTCTTGTAATCCGCATGACTTACACCGCTTCCTCCATGCATAACAATGGGCACACCGGCTGCCTCCTTTAATTCCTTTACCAGTTCAAAGTCAAGCTTCGGCTCTGAAAAATATTCGCCGTGCACCGTTCCGAATGAACATGCCAGACAGTCCACTCCCGTCTTCTCGACAAAATCCTTCGCCTCTGCAGGATCTGTGTAATTCCTGCGATCTGATGCACGGTTTTCTGTAACACCTTCATTATTTAAGGTAATCCCTGCCATTTTACCGATTTCAGCCTCTATGGACACTCCATATTTACGAGCTAAGGCAACAGCTTCCTTTGTCTGCCTGATATTCTCTTCATAGGTCAGTGCGGAACCGTCAAACATGACAGAGGTGAATCCCATTTTCAGAGATTTTTTAATGTAATCCAGATTTACACCATGATCCAGATGAACGACCACAGGCACCTTTGCGCGCTGTGCCATCAGTACCATAACAGGTCCGATCGTATCCAGATTCATGACATTATTCTCCTCATGCGTCTGTGCAAACGCAAGAATTACCGGCATATTCAGTTTCTCTGCTGTATCCAGTACAGCCAGTATATTTTCAAAATTCACGATATTGAAAGCACCGATGGCGATTTTCTTCTCATCGGCAAGCTTCCATACCTCATTCAGATTTGCTAACATAAATTTTCTCCTCCTTTATGATTCAGCTGCTTTTTCATCAAGCTTATACAATACGCATCCTTACGGTCTGTAAAAGAGATATTCTCAGGGTGTTTGACGCTATTATTCTGAGAAACGCAGCATAACTTTATAGGTATCCGGACGGCTTGCACATTCCATTGCTTCCACAACATCCTCATAATCGTACACAGCCTCAATCAACGGCTTCACATCAATGATTCCTTTGGAAATACAGTCAATTGCCTGTGCAAAGGTCTCAATGGTTCCATTCTGGGTACCGGTTACCACAATCTCCTGAGAGTGAAGACGTCCCGCATCCACAAGAATCGGCTCGTTGGGATGAATGGAGCTGAACATATTGCACAACCCGCTTTTTGCAGTCATCTGAATTGCCTGTGCTGCTACAGAAGGAATTGCTGTCGTATTCTCAACAACATTTGCCCCTCGGCCGTTTGTCAGCTTTTTAACCTGCTCAACAGGATCGGATTCCAGCGGATCAATTACAATATCAGCACCCAGCTTCAATCCAAATGCGCGCCGCTTTGCATCCGTTTCACTCAGGATAACGCGTGCCCCCTGTCGCTTCGCACACAGTACATGCAGCAGTCCCATAACACCGCCTCCGATGACGACAACATCATCTCCCATGTTGATATGGGAACGATTGATACTGTTAATAACACATGCCAGCGGTTCTGTGAATGCGGCTTCATCATCCGGTGTTTCCTTAGGATACACATACAGATGGCGTGCCTTTACCACTGCATATTCTGAAAAGCCATAAAAGCCCGAAAAGCCGTTTTCATTGAAATAAGCAGTTCCCTTTGTGAAATTACTGCATATATTTTCATGATGATGCTTACAGTCCGGACAGACCCCGCAATCATCAATAATATAGTTGATAACCTTATCACCTATATGAAACAGACTGGGATCCACACCTGTTCCTATATGTTCTATTACCGCACTGTATTCATGTCCGCCAATACGCGGATATGACCATTTACACCCCTGATAATCTCTGACATCATTTACGCAGATTCCGGATGTCAAAATACGAACCAGTACCTCATCCTCTTTCATTTCCGGTACCGGTATGTCCTTGATTTGATAATTTTTAGGTCCTTCTAGTACACAGGCTTTCATAATTGTCAGTCCTCCTATTTTCGCTTACCGATTATAAAGTTACATATCGCACACAGAAACAATTCCCGTCTGCTTTTTATAAAAGCAGGGACCAGTAATCAAGAACTGGTCCCTTTCATGTTGGTTACTAAGCTAAGATTCCAGTTAATCCGCCAATGATACCGATGATTACAATCAGAATAATAATCTTGATGGAAGTCCATCTTTTCTTCATCAGCCAGTAAACTAACATCGTGAATCCAAATGGCAGAATGCCTGGCATGACAGCATCAAACAGCTGCGTCTGCACATTGAATTTTGACCCCGATGTGACAAGCTCCAGACCACAGGAAACTTTTACATAATTGGCAATCAGGCCACCCATAACCATACAGCCCATGACCTGTGCTCCCAGCAGCAGCTTGTCGAGCAGACCCTTTTCCAGAAAATCCATGATAGCCTCGGAGCCCTGCTGGTAACCGAAGAAGAAGTTTGCGAAGCTGAAGATATAACTGATGGCAAGCATCAGAATCAGATATACGATTGCCCCCCAGACGGTACCGGTCAGCGTGATATCAATACAGATTGCCAAAAGGATCGGAATCAGTACCCCCTGATAAATCGTATCTCCAATACCTGCCAGAGGTCCCATCAGGGATGTTTTTAAGGATGTGATAAATTCACCCGGAATCGGTTCTCCCAGTGATTTCTGTTCCTCCAGTGCGATTGCCATACCCAGAATACAGGAACCGAATTCGATATGGACATTGAAGAATTCCATTTCACGCTCCATGACCTCTTTCCGTTTTGCGGCTCCGTCCGGATCATCCTTATATAAATCATCAATCACAGGTACAAAGGTGTGCCCGCAGGCCATACCCATCATTCGTTCATAGTTATAGCAGCACTGAACCCAGGTTTCCCAGTTAAAGGCTGCACGGTATAAGTGTTTCTTCGGGATAACGTGTCTTGCTTTTTGTTCTGCCATTTTAGAAATCCTCCTCTAACTCAGATTCTTCAGCGATGTTACCTTTTCCGCTGCCCTCTCTGTAACGAACCTGTACATAAACCAATGCGCATAATAAGGACAATACACCAAGCGGCAGCAGTGCAAGTCCGGAATAGACAGCGACAACAAATCCGATGAACAGAAATACACGGCTTTCCCCTTTAAAGATATACTGCAGTGTGATTGCGATACCCAAGGCAGGCATCAGACCGCCGATGATCTGGAAAATTTTCAAAGGTGTTCCGGCAAGCATCGTGATGAAGCCCTGAATATAGGTGGCTCCGAAATATGCAGCCAGAGAGCAAGGAACGATACAGATAACCGCAGCCATGATCTGCGGCAGCAGTACGTTGGCAATCCAGATTTTATTGTATTGTTCTTTTTCAACAAATCTGTCACCGATGTGAACGAAGATGGAGTCAAAGGTCATACGGCAATACCATACCAGTGTACCCAGAAGACCGATTGGAACAGCCAGTGCAAGAGCTGTATCGGCATCCAGATTACCGGTTATGGCAAATGCAGCCCCCAGTGTTCCTGCCAGTGCCATATCGGCAGGCATGGACCCTCCGGCTGAAATGAATCCTAAATAAACGAGGTTGATGGATGCTCCAACCATAGCTCCCGTTAATGCGTCCCCAAGGATGATGCCCGCAATCCATCCGCAGACCAGCGGTCTTTGTACCGTCCATAATCCGACAAACGGCAGGTTTGCTTCACCAATCCAATACAGGACCCCCAATAGAATCGCTTGTACTATTGACATAAATTTCTCTCCTCTCTGTTAGTTTTTATGTCCAGCAGAATCTGTCTCATAACAGGTTTGATATATCGACTACCTTCTGCTCAGGTACTAACTGATAATATACATTTACACCCTTCTCGTTTTTCATGCGGCGAATGGAATCCACCTCATCCGGACTCGCAGAAACATTGTTGAT
This sequence comes from [Clostridium] innocuum, assembly GCA_012317185.1. NCBI lineage: Bacteria > Bacillati > Bacillota > Clostridia > Eubacteriales > Clostridiaceae > Clostridium > [Clostridium] innocuum. The sequence goes on from CP048838.1 coordinate 4,700,046, forward strand.
GAACGGCTTGCGGTCTCCACGGATACCCATACCGCCAAGGCATACCTCTTTGATTTCCACGCCGCCATCCAGCAGCTGTTCAAAAACGATCGGTGTTTTTGTCAGAACGATAACGCGTTCATTTCCCGGATCCGGCTTCTGAAGTGCCTTAGTTGCGCCTTCAACAGATAATACGGCAACCTTGGTCCCCTGTGGTGCCAGAGCCATCAGTACCCGTTTGTTGAATTTATCCGCAGCAACAGTATCGTCTACAATGACAATTCTGTTTGCACTCAGACTCGGTGTCCAGGCTGTTACGACCTCACCATGAATCAAACGATCATCCACACGTGCTAAAACGATGTTTCGCATTTTTCATCCTCCTCATTATCAAGCATGTCTGCTAAGTATTTTTTTACATCCTGTACGGTACTGCCTGCCAGCTTCATAGCCTCGTCACATATTTCCGCAGCGCTTTTTCCGTTTCCTCTCATCAGTAGGATTTCCATCAGCAGGGGAACATTGATTCCTGTTAAATGGTATACATCATATGTGTTCATCAACTGTACAACCGCATTGAACGGACTTCCGTAGAACAAATCGGTAAGAACCAGAATTTCTTCTCCCTCATCTGCTTTTGTAAATTCCTTCTCAATATTTTCTTTCAGGATATCCACTCCCTGATGAGGATACAGACCGACATATGACAGATTCTGCTGTTCGCCTAATACCATTTCCATTGTCTCAAATAATCCCTTGGAAAAAGAACCATGAGATACTAAGATAACCTTCATAATACCCTCCTTTCTCTATTCATTTCCAACAGGTGAAAGCACTGCTCTGGAAGCGGTTCCACCATCTGGTTATATTCTATACGATTTCCTGCAACGTTTTTTATTATGTTATGCGTAATCATTACGTAACCGATTTTTTTACGGAGTTCATATTGATTATGCAATTTTATAATTTTTTAATTCACTCCTGCATAATATTCTTCAGTGCACTGTACATACGCTTATATTTTTTATATTGCCGATCGTATGCGTCAGTGAGTACTTTTTTCGCAGCATACACCTTCCCCTGTCCGATACAGGCTTCCTTTTCCGATACACCGTCTGCCAGCGCAGCCAGAAGTGCCGCTCCATATCCCGGGGTTGCACTTTCGGTAACGACCTTTAGCTCTGTATGGAGAATATTCGCCATAATCTGCATCCAGACAGGACTTCTTGTACCCCCGCCATTGATTTGTATGCGGGAAGGCCATTGTGCAAGCTTCATACTTTCAAGAACCTCGCGGATAGCGTAGCTTACCCCCTCGAAAACAGCCTGTGTCATATCCTCCCGTCTTGTTTCAAAACTCAGCCCGACAAATGCTCCCCTTACGCAAAGATCATGATACATAAGTTTATCCCCTGTGATGTGCGGGAAAAACAATACACTGTTTTTTCCGAAGCGATCAGATGAAATAAGCTGCTGATCCACAGCCATATCATCTGTCTTCACGATATTTTCCACCCACCATTTATGAGTTCCCCCTGCTGAACGAACCGTTCCCTGTACGATATTGACAAACTGTGTATGATCCGCATTGAATAGAACATTCTTACCTTTTCCTTCGAAGTCCATATCCCTTTTCGGCATAATTACAACTCCGGATGTTCCCAGCGAAATAACCGGTTCCTTCCGGTTCAGTATCCCCATAGCCACTGCATTTGCCGGATTATCTCCCGTTCCGGCAATGACACGGATGTCATGATTCACCTTCAGCTGTTCACAGAGTGTCTGTTGAAGTGTTCCGACCACATCGCAGCTGGCATACAGCGGTCCCAGACAGCTTTCTTCAATACCAAGCCTATCCAGCATATACACTGACCATTTCTTTGTGGCAATATCATATAATGAGCTTGTGGATGCTTCACAGTAATCCATACTGTACTGCCCCGTTAATTTATATACGATATATGCATACGGTGTCATGATTTTATGAATACGCGCAAAGCTTTGTGGCTCATGCTCTTTGATCCAGAGTGTATTCACTGCCGGACTTCCCGGTGACAATATTTCAGCGATATGGCGTGTTTCCTCCCTTTGTGTGCATTCCGTACGCAGTTCCTCAACCAAACCGGCCGTTCGTAAATCTGTCCACATGATGGCATTGCGCACAGCTTCTCCGTTTTTATCCAGAAATACAGTCGTATGCATCTGTCCCGTAACACCGATTACGGAAACCTCCTGCGGATTACATCTGGCAAAGATATCATGCAGTCCCTTCATTACAGCCTGCATCCATACGTCTGGATCAATTTCCCGCCAGCCCTCCTGCGGCTGCAGGATTGTATAACCATAGCTGTTTTCGTATACGATTGACCGACGGGTATCCATCAGTGTAGTTTTTAATGCGGATGTACCTATATCAAGTCCTATATAATACACAGAATCAATCCCTTCCTATGATTCCTTCAGCCCGTTGATGATCAAAACGAGATCAGCAGCTGTTTTGCTGACATTCTCCACTGCCTTTGCACTGAGACCATACAGATTAGCTTCGTTATGATTCTTTTCATAAGCCTCTCCAAATGTCTGAATGAATGCCCTGCGCAGATCCGAACCGTAATTCACCTTGATCATGTTATAGTCCCGCATCTGTTTTACCTGATCAAACGGAATACCGGAGCCGCCATGCAGCACAAGCGGAACAGGTGAAACTTCCGCAATCCTTTTCAGCAGTGCAAGATCAATCTTCGCCACAGCATCAAGACCATGTACATTTCCGATGGAAACGGCCAGAATATCACACCCGGAGCGCTCCACAAATTCTTTTACCAGTGCAGGATCCGTTTTACAGTCTGCCTCATTTACATCATCATCCTCTTTTCCCATGATAGCTCCCAGCTCTGCTTCCACCGGAACATGATAGAAATGACAGTATTCCACTGTTTTCTGTACCTCTTTTATATTTTCTTCGAAATTCAGATGGGAAGCATCCACCATGATGGAGGTAAAGCCCGCATCCACACATGCCTTAACATCATCAAAGCTTTTTCCATGATCCAGATGCAGCCCGACTGGTGTATCTGTCCCCTTTAAAAACTCTCTCATCATATAAGCAATCACTTCCGGATTTGATAAATGCAGGTTGTTGGAGGATATCTGTACCATACCCGGGAGGTGAACAGCATTCAATCCCTTTATAATCGCCTTTGTCATTTCCAGATTCGTCGTGTTGAATGCCGGCAGAAGAAGCTTTTTTTCCTTTGCGTATGCTAGCAGATCAAAACCATTTACAATTTTCATATTCGTTCCTCCCTTATTCTGAAAATTTCACTAATACCTTAAAGGTTTCCGGACGCATGGCAGCTTCCAGCGCTTCCTTAATGTCAGTATAGTCATACACCTTTTCAATCAGCGGTTTTACATCTATGATTCCTTTGGCAATGCAGTCTACCGCCTGTGCAAAGGAGCGTACCGTCGGACTGACCGTACCGGTAATCCGGATTTCCTGAGAATGCAGACGCCCCGCATCCACAAGAATCGGTTCATTGGGATGAATCGAGCTGAACATGTTAACAAGACCGCTCTTGGCACACATATCGATTGCCTGTTTGGCTACTGCGGGTATCGCCGTAGTATTGTATACAACATTTACACCGCGTCCGTTTGTCAGCTGCTTTATCTTCTCCACAGGATCACTTTCCACAGGGTCAATCACTGCATCTGCCCCAAGTTCAAGTGCAAGCTTTCGGCGATCTGCACTTGTCTCGCTGACAATGACGCTTGCGCCCTGCCGCTTTGCACACAGAACATGAAGCAGTCCCATGACTCCGCCACCGATAATCACAACATCATCCCCCATGCGTATTCCGGTTTTATTGATGCTGTTGATCACACAGGCAAGCGGTTCTGTAAATGCTGCCAGTTCATCCGGCGTATCATTTGGTACCATATGCAGATGACGTGCTTTTACCGCAATGTATTCGGCAAACCCGAAGTATCCGGAAATACCTCCTTCGTTATAAAAGGTTTTTCCGCTTTCCGCTGAATCACAGATATTTTCATGTTCATGCTTACAGTTGTAGCAGACACCGCATTCGTCTATAATGTAATTCACCACTTTTTGACCAATATGGAATATTCCGTTATCAACATCTTTTCCAAGCTTTTCAATCACCCCGGCATATTCATGCCCGCCGATACGCGGATACGTATATCTGGAGCCTTTGTAATCCCGGACATCATTTGTACAAATTCCAGCGACAGTAACTCTCAGTAACACTTCATCGTCTTTTGGTTCAGGAATGGGAAGTTCTTTGATACGAACATCATACGGTTTCTCTAACACACAAGCTTTCATATTTCCTCCTTTTTCTCGGCAGGCATTTTTTATAATTCAAAAAGCCTTACCGTCTGTCTTACAATTCCATTATAAATAAATTCAAATGCGTAGGTTTCGGATAATTGCGGAGTAATTATGAAGTCATCCACAGGGTATTCTTGCGTATCAATTACGCAAAAGACAATTTTTTTCGTAATTGATAATACGGTATGATGTACTTGCTTGCATAGGGTGGGGACTATGTTTCAATTTGTTTTGAATACACAAGGAAAGGAGAAGTGAAATCCTTTAGACAGTTTGGGTTTCATAGTGATAAGAATGCTAACAAAAAGACAATCCAGTATTTTTTTAGAGCTTTGCGAAAAAGTTGGTGAATACTATAAAGCAAACTATTTTTCGGATAAATTTAACATCAGTCTGCGTACCATCCAAAATGATATCAAGGCAATAAAAGAGGACACTGCTTCTTTATCTGATATATTCATAATTGATTCCAGAGTACCCTTCGGTACCAGAATTAAGATTCTGGACCGAGAGCGTTTTGCTCACTATCTCAATGATCTGAAAATGCAGTCGGATAAATACAATATCAATTACAGAGATGATCGTATTTATAAGCTGTTAAACTTTCTGCTGAGCCAGAGAAAAAGCATTTCCCTGACAAAATGTGCAGATTATATCTATGTGTCAAAATCCACACTGACCAGTGATTTAAAAGAGCTGGAAAAAACATTGTCCAAATTCTCCTTACGTCTGATTCAGACAAAGGGTTATATATGGATAGACGGGCTGGAACGGGATAAGCGCATCTGTCTGATGGATGTCAGCTATGCATACCATCCCATGATACCAAGCAAGCTGATATCCGATACGGAGGCTGTTCATGTGGAATTCATAAGAAAGACTTTGATGAAGGAGCTGCTGGAGAAACAGTATCCGATTTCCGATGTTGAGTTTCAGAATATTATTATCTGGCTGAATATATCCATACGGAGAATCACCAACTTCTTTTATCTGAATGATGAGGATATTGACGGTGAGGGTACCTATGACACGGAAATTAAAATCGCAGGGAATATCTTTGAGCGGATTGAAACAAAATATCTGATCCGTGTACCACAGACAGAAATCAATTTTCTGGCAATGTATATTAACAATCACAGTAATTTCAGCAATACTGATTATATATCAGAGGATCTGAATACATTTATTCTGCATGCGCTGCAGAGAATACATGAATCCTATCCGACGGATTTCACACATGATGTAAACCTGCGTATTTCACTGGCTTTGCATTGTGTTCCCCTGATATCCAGAGCACGCAACAATGTACAGATCAAGAATGAAATGCTGGATTATATCAAGCAGAGCTTTCCCTATGCATTTGATATTGCCACATATTTCTCCTACCTGTTATCAGAGCGCTATACATGTAAAATCAAAGAAAGCGAAACCGCCTTTCTTGCCATCTATTTCAATAAAAGCATCAATGAGTATTCTGTCTTAAAGGGCAACAAACGAGTATGTATCATAACGAACCTGAAGCGTTCTGAATATTTCCTTCTGGAACAGTTTCTGTATGATAAATTTCAGAAATATATCGTATCCATCACCTTCGTTTCCTCGAATGAATTGGATGATCTCGATTTGGATGCATACGATTTGTTCTTCTCAACCGAGGATAACAGGGCGACTGAATCCGGACTGGCGACAAAAATTGCATTCTTTCCCGATTCCAATGAGCTGGAGAAAATCAAGGTACGTATAGAAGGCTTTAAAAATGTTGAGGATATCATGAAGCTGTTTGATCCAAAGCTGTTTTTTGTAAAAGATTTCACAGAAAAGGAAGAAATTCAAACGTGTCTTGTCCATGCGGCATCTGACTTGTATAAGCTGGACAATCTCGCCGAGGAAATCGAACTGCGGGAGGAATTTGGTTCCACCTACTTCGGCAATGGAATCGCAATCCTTCATCCCATGCATCTGCTGACGGATGATTCCTTTATCGGCGAAATCATCCTCAAAAAGCCGGCAGTCTGGGATACTGAAGGGAATCATGTGAATCTGATTTTTCTGGTATGTATTCAGAAAAATAATCTGGAAGCCTTTCGTGCCTGGGATTATCTTTCTCCCTTACTGTTCAATAATGAATTCAAACAGGAAATTCTGTCTGTTGAGGATTACGATGATTTCAAACGGATATGTGAAGAAAATCTGAAATCGCATATATTATAGGAGGAGCATCATATGACATTTACATTTCTGATTACCGCTGCTGTTCTTATCATACTGCTGATTATTCCGCAGATAATGAAACGAGTCGTATATAAAAAATTGACAGGATATCTGTCAGAAAGAGATTATGAACGATTTGAAAAGCTGCTGGACGGATTCGCCTGTATATTTTCCTTCAAGCCCTACAATCGGGAGTACATGCGGTTAAATTCCTATTTCATGCAGGGTGATAAAAGGAAAATTGAGGCACAGCTCGATACTATTTTCAGTAAAATGAAAATGAGAGATCAGCAAAAGGCAGCCGCTGCCAGACAGGGATTTTATTTCTATATGGAAAATCAGAAGTTTAAGAAAGCAGAAAGCATGCTGCATATCTGTCGAAAGGCTGATAAAAATACCGCAGAGCTTCATACGATGGAAATGATGTACAGTATTCTCGCACTGAAAAAGAGTGAGTATATAGAGGAAATCAGAGAGAGGCTGGAACCGATGAAGAAAATGCCGGATGCTTTTACCAATGATGCAAAGCGTGTACGTATCGGTATTTTTGAATATCTGCTCGGTCTGCAGTATACGTATCTCTGTAATAAAAAATTAAGCAAAACCTATTTGACCTCCGCACTGAAAAACTGCCGGAATACACCCTATGAGTATGAGATCAAAAAGCTGTTGAAGGCATGACCATGAAGCTGACGACAACAGAATTCAGTTTTAATGCATCCTTGTCCTGTATTGATCTTGGACATATTGCTGAGAGTATGGAGGAAATCAATCAATCTCGTATTAAAAGTCTTCACTATGACATGGTGGATGGTCAGTTTAATGAATGCTTCATTTTCGGTGATCTCATGCTGAAGGTATTTCGCAGCTATACTAAATTGCCGATTACGGTGCATCTGGCCTGTAGAAACCCGATTCCATATATTAAGCCCTGTATAGCAAACGGAGCAGATTATATTGCGATTCATTATGAGGCGGATATCGATATAGAAAAAGCTTTTCAAACAGTACGTGATTTTGGAGCAAAGCCTGTCCTTGCCTTTCGCTGTGATACACCGGTACCAGAAGATTTCATTAAAGTCTCTGAGCATGCGGAGTGGATTTTGAAACTAAGTGTCCAACCCGGTTTTTCAGGACAGACCTTTCAAGAGGAGGCAGTTCGCCATATAGAAAAAATGCATCAGCTGCTTATGACAGCAGAGCTTGACAGGGTGATCGAAGTTGATGGAAATATTCATACAGGGACCATACAGAAATGTGCAAAGGCGGGGGCAACGATGTTTACAGGAGGAACCTCCGGCTTATGTAATCATAAGCATTCCATTGATGAAAGCATCGTGCTTCTCGAACAGGCCATCGTTGCAGGAGGAAATTCAAATGGCATTGACTATGAATGAGGAAAGCAAAAATACGGAATTAAAAAAGCTGCTTTGTGAGCAGGAGAAGTACAGGGCAACAACTTGGGGAAATATCGTATCCACAACACCGAGGCTGTTATCATATGCTGTTGATGCAGATAAACGTCCGAATATCGGATTCCGTAATATATACTGCTATGTGGGTTTAACGAAAACGAGTCTTCATATTGTTACACTGCATTCTCTGGATGTGACAAGGGCTACCGGATATTTCCGTATTCCATTACAGGATATACAAGGAGCCACTGTGAGAAAGGGTGTATTGAAAAGCAGTGTTATTCTGAGCTTCGGAAACGAAAAATTCAAAATTTTATGGTTTAATGAAGCCACCGGTACCGATATGAAGAAGCAGAGGGCAGCTGTACGAAGAATCTGTGATTATTTCATTGATATTTCGAAACATGAAAACATCAGGGGTTCTGTATAGGTTCTAACTCATATCGGAATACACAAAGAAATGAAAAAATTCCAATTGCAGGTAAATACAAGGTACAGAGAATTCAGCACGATTGTATAGATCAATAATTTGAATTCTCTTTTTTGTAATCACCCCATCAATTCCACGATTCAGACTTTCTTTCCTCTTTGCTTTTTTTAGCTTTTTCTATAACCGAAAAAGAGCCTTTGCATACTGCTGTATTTATCTTCTCCTATGTGGTATCTTTCATCTATGAAAACTCTATAATATTTGTTATTTTCTAAGTCCTGCAAATTCGGTTTCAATTATAAAAAGGAAGGCATGCGCCATATGATGTTTTTAAAAAGGAACATATAACAAAAGGCTGCTCCATAAGTCTGTACTTATGAAACAGCTGTGTTACTCTTTCATTGTAATGAATCAAGTAAATGAGTTGAGCATTCACTTTTTATTTTGCTTATCAATATATAATATGCTCCAGTATCCCTTTCATATATGCGATAGCAATTCCGTAATTCGTCATCGGTATTCCTTCCTTTTTTGCCTGTTCCACTCTGAATTGAACATATTTTTTATTAAACATGCAGGCACCGCAATGAATGATGAAATCATAGTCCTGCAGTTCTTTCGGAAAGTCCGTACCGCTGACAATATTCACCTGCAAGCCGTCTCCATATTTTTTCTTCAGCATAGCAGGAATCTTAACCCTGCCGATATCCTCCGCAAGTGGGGCATGTGTACAGGCTTCGGCAATTAGAACTCTGCTGTTTACAGTCAGCTGATCAATAGCCTTTGCACTTTTTATGAAATATTGGATATCCCCTTTGTATTTTGCGAATAGTACGGAGAATGAGGTCAACAAACTTTCCTCCGGCTTTTTTTCATATACAAGAGGAAACACCTGTGAGTCTGTGATTATCAGCTTCGGCGGCTTTGACAAAGCTGAAAGAGCCGCATCTATCGTATCGCTTGTACAGCTTTGAATAATACATTTGTGATCCAGCAGATCGCGAATTGTCTGTACCTGCGGCAGGATCAATCTTCCCTTTGGAGCCTGTATATCCTGCGGCATAACAAGCAGAACAAGATCATTTTCCTGTACCAGATGTCCGGTGATCGTTTCTTCCGTAAAATCAGAGGGAAGCAGACGAATCAAAGCCTGACGAACATCATCCGTCACCAGCTCCTTCACATTTGCAATAAGTACGTCACTACCTGTTTTCTTCTCAATCTGTGTAACCACATCCGCATATGCTTTCTCATCTTCAGCATCCTGATTCCATATGCAAAGAACAGGAATCTGTTTTTCTTTTAACTTCTTATACCATGTCATTTCCCAGGAAATATCCATGTCACGGAATACCAGAATTGCCATATCTGTTTTCTGAGTGACTTCCACTGTTTTTTCAACACGCAGATTCCCCAGTTCCCCTTCATCATCAAAGCCTGCAGTGTCATAAAATACCACCGGTCCAAGACCATGAAGCTCCATCGCTTTTACTACAGGATCCGTGGTTGTCCCCGCCACAGGAGAAACGGTAGAGACCTTCTGCTTCGTAATGGCATTTAACAGTGTGGACTTCCCGCTGTTTCGTTTTCCAAATATGCCAATATGCAGACGTACTGCATTGGGTGTGTCCTGAAGACTCATATTAAAACCGGAAATCCCGTTTTCCATTATCAATGGAATGCAGATAGGAGGCACAGGTTTCTCTTGCTTTCTCATTTGGAATATGTAACAGCTCCCGATCTATTATGGCACTGCCAAGCTTTTTTGTATCCTCTTTTGCATAATCATCCAGATACTCCCGCAGTGTCAATAATGCGTTTGGATGACAGCAGTTCGCAATCTGTCCGGATTTTACCAGACTCATAAAGCGGTCCCCTGTTCTTCCTTCCCGATAGCATGCCGTACAGAAGCTCGGTATATAGCCCAGCTTCAACAACCAGTTAACCACCTCATCCAGGGTACGGTTATCACTCACATCAAACTGCGCACTGTTTTCCTCTTCCTTTTCCGGTACTGCATAGCCGCCGACACTGGTGGAAGAAGCTCCGGATATCTGAGAAATACCGAGATCAAGAACCTTTTCTCTTGTTTTCTGTGATTCTCTTGTAGAGATAATCATACCGGTATATGGTACAGCAATTCGCAATACAGCAACAATTTTTGTAAATATCTCATCACTGATGGCATTTGAAAATTCATTCGGATTTATATCGTCAGCAGGACAGATACGTGGAACACTGATTGTATGCGGACCAACGCCGTGAACCGCCTCCAGATGCTCAGCATGCATTAAAAGTCCTACAAAGTCATAACGATACATATTCAATCCAAACAATACCCCACAGCCGACATCATCAATACCGCCCTCCATGGCACGATCCATTGCCTCCGTGTGGTAGGCATAGTTTGATTTCGGTCCGTTCGGATGCAGCTGTTCATATGATTGTTTGTTGTAGGTTTCCTGAAACAGGATATACGTACCGATTCCTGCTTCCTTCAGCTTTCGGTAATTATCCACAGTTGTTGCCGCGATATTTACATTCACTCGGCGAATAGCTCCATTCTTATGCTTGATGCCGTAAATCGTTTTAATACTCTCAAGTACATATTCAATCGGTGAGTGAACAGGATCCTCTCCTGTTTCCAGAGCAAGTCGCTTGTGTCCCATATCCTGCAGGGCAATAACCTCCTGCCTTATTTCTTCCTGCGTCAGCTTTTTTCTTCGAATATGCTTGTTCTTATAATGATAGGGACAGTATACACAGCCGTTAACACAGTAGTTGGAAAGATACAGCGGAGCAAACATAACAATGCGATTGCCATACAGCTTCTGCTTGATCTGTTTTGCCAGCGTAAACATCTTTTCATTTTCCTCAGGAAGATCACATTCCAATAACACCGCAGCCTCTCTGTGTGTAAGCCCCTTACAATCTGCGGCTCGCTCAATCAGGGAGCTGATCAATTCCTTATTGTGTTTGTTTTCCTGTGCAAAGCGCAGTGTTTCTTTGATTTCCTCATCGTCAATAAATTCCGTTGCTTTCAGTGAATGTTTATTGTACATATACGTTTTTCCTCTAACTTTCTTATACTGTCGCCGCGATCTGTTACGAGTTCATATCCAATACGCTTCATACGATTGGAAAGACATACTCTGCATTCGGCTGCTTCATCACCGGTACAGATTTTATCATCATACAGCATGTATTTCTTTCTCACAGCTACCGGACTGAGATTGGGCATCACAACGTTGGCACCTGCTAAAATCCCCTGTTCTCTTCCCTGTGGATCAATCGTACCCAGAGCTGTAGTCGCCGGAAGAAGTACATCCGGCAGGATCAGACGGATAATGGAAAGCAGTGTCAGTGTCAGCGTGAAGCTGCCGGCCGGTTCATTGTAAAACGGTGTATCATGATGCGGAAGAAAAGGCCCGATTCCCACCATTTCCGGCTGAAGCTCCTTCATGAAATGCAAATCCTCTACAATATGCCTCAGCGTCTGTGAGGGAGAGCCGACCATGATTCCGCAGCCGGTCTGAAAACCGATCGCCTTCAAATCTCTTAAGCACTGCTTGCGATGCTCACTGGTAAGCTCTTTTGGATGCAGACAACGATAATGCTGTGCATTGCTTGTTTCATGACGCAGCAGGTAACGATCTGCACCTGCATCATAATAGCACTGATAGCTCTCCTTCTCTTTTTCTCCAAGTGATAATGTGATAGCACAATCCGGATACCGCCGTTTTATATCAGTTATGATTTCAATCAGAAGCTCATCCGTATAATATCCATCCTCCCCGGACTGCAGGACAAAGGTACGAAATCCAAGATTATAGCCTTCATCACAGCAGGTAAGGATATCCTCTTTTTTCAGACGGTATCTTTGCGCATGGGAATTGCTGCGGCGGATACCGCAGTAATAGCAGTCATTGCGACAGTAGTTGCTAAACTCTATCAATCCACGGGTATACACCTTATTTCCATAGTATCTGTGCGCTGTTTTTCTTGCATACTCCGCAAGCAGATTTCTTATTTCATTCTCACCATGATGTATAAGTACCTCAAGAAATTCTTCATCTCTTAGCCAGCCTTCCATATACAGCTTTTCGATCAGAAAAGAAACATTATCCATCTATATTCTCCATCACATTGGAATACAGTGCCTTTGTACTGACACCCTCTAATTTCCCCAGTTTACCGGATAATGCAGAAATGACAGGCTGAGGTGCATCTATGATAATACTGATAACAGAAATCCCTCTTTTCTGATACGGCACTCCCATACGACCAAGAATATATTGTGCATATTCATGAAGTATGGAATTGATTTTTTCAGCAGACTCCGTATTTTCGACAATGATACCGATAACAGCAACTCTAGTTTCCATAACATCCTCCTCCATTAAAAAAATTCTTGTCCTATAAAAAAACAAGAATACAGTAAAAACTATTTGCATTCCCGTCTTTTTCCTCAGGCTGTTCCTTTAGAAGCAGATCGTCAGCGATCGATGTTTGATGTTTACGGTCAGTACCACTTTCCGCTCACTTCAACATCTTGATTATAACACCTTGTTTATTTGTTCACAAGCAATATAGTACTATGTACTTAAAAAACTAAAATAATTCCAATACATAAAGAAAAGAAGAAGACATTGCTGCGTACTTCCTCTTCCTATTCTTACATTGGATGAAATGCGTCTGTTTTTCGTTCAATCAGAACTGCAAATTGTTTAGACTCCATGTTTTTATTATATTTCTCAGATTCACCTTATCCCTATTTTTCAATTGCAATCAGGTAGGTCGCAAATGCATAGGAAAGATTACGAATCAGCGATAGATCATCTTCATTCCATTCATGAATTCTTCGATCATTCATACCAAGTACACCTATCATTCTATGATCGTACAAAATCTGATGCTGCAGTGTTGCCTGAATTTGATATTGTTCATACGCATTTATATAACGGATATCATTTACGTTAATCTGATTCTGATAGTAAAGGTGTCTGTCATCAAAAGCCTTTAGGTATGCTGGATCCGTCTGAATATGAACATGCTTGGATGCCTTATTCCTTTCCAGGTCATATATATAAACTCTGCCCATGGAATATGCTTCATTTTCAAAGCGAAGCAGAAATATATTTTTCACATTCATGGAACGGCAGATAAATTCCATCGTCTGTGCCAGCAGCTCATCCCGTTTATCGAATACATTCAGCATTTCAAATACCTTTGGTAGAATATCATTGACGGTGACCTCATGGCGGTCCTTGCGCTTTTCTTTTTTCTGCATGATCTGACTGAAATAGTCATTTTTATAGACAACAAACTGGTCACGCCCATTTGCCTTAGCTTCATAAAGAGCATGATCCGCTTTCATAAAGATATCTTCAAAATCCTTTTCTGTATCCACAATACAAATTCCCATACTGACAGTAAGCTGCTTCTGCAGCTTACTGATATTCAGATTGCGTATATTATCTATAATACGTAAAGCATTCTTTTCAATATCCTCAATACATGAGATATGATTCAGATACATACAAAATTCATCACCGCCGATTCTGCCGACTAGATCTTCCTCTCTTAGATTATTCTGAAGATTAGCTGCGACCTTCATGATTACCTGATCACCCACAAGATGTCCACAGGTATCATTGATAATTTTGAAATTATCAATATCCAGTATAAAGAAAGCACCCTTTTCGTCTGCTCTTTTACCACGAATCGCCTCCAGCACATGGTTGCGAAAGGCAGTTTTATTCAATACCTCGGTAAAGGGATCCAGTTTGTTGCTGCGAAGAAGCTCTTCATTTCGCTGCAGGATAATATGCTGTTCGTAGAGTGCGTTTTCCAAATCCATTTTATTCATCATACTTTGCAGATTATTGCGTTTTTCCTGCTCTCTTGCCTTTCGATTGAGACGATAGGCTTCCAGCAGATGGAGAAATAGTTCCTCTTTGGAGCAAAATTGCATTGCCAGCTCCACCTTGATATCTGCTAGTCTTGCGGAATTGATAGAGTTTGGATGATGAGATTCCATTTTTTCAAGATTGCGATATAGCAGATATGCCTGATCCTTTAATTTTAATGAAATGCAGATGTGAATACAATCCATATAGTTTCTCACTGTATTTTTATAATCAGATGTATGGGGAGCAGCCTCCAGAAAATCATATAATCTTTGCTTTAATTTCGCTATATCCTTTCTGTGCCACAATTCGAATATGCTGATCATAATTCTATTCTCTGTCAGTACCACATGGTCATTGTCTTTGAAATAGCGTAAGAATGTTTCATACCAGGGAGCTGCCTCTGCTGCGCGGTTCATTTTCATATATACCATCAGAATATTCGTTAATATAATACCGTCATTCAGTGAAAATTCAAGATGCATTTTTCTTCGTTCCTGAAATGCCCGTATGAAGTATTCAATTCCTCTTTGTTCACAATCGATATCATGAAACAAAGTTCCCAGATTGTTAATAATCGCATAATGATATTCGAATTCCGGATGATCCATTGTGAGATAATAAGCCTTTAGAAGAAAATGCAGGGAGGTGAGAAAATCCCCCAGATCAGAATAAACGATTCCCTGTAGATTATGTATGTATGCAAGAATTTTCAGATATTCATTTTTTTCACAGTATTCCTCACTTTGAAAGCAGTGCTGAAGACATTCTTTGTAATTTCCTCTTGAAAATTCATAATATGCCTGAAAATACAATGCAGCTGCAATGTAGTAGGGATCCTGATGAAGCTGCGCAATTTCCAGTAATCGGGAAGCCTTTTGAAGAATCTCCTCCGGTCTCCCCTGTTTGCGCAGTATAAGAAGCTGTTCTTCAAGCTCTGTAGCTTCTTTTTTATAAACTTCCATGCTCATCCTCTTTTCTATAATTAAAAAAACTCACATTCGACAAATTTCGCATATGGAAAGGGAGCCATGCTGTCTTGCATGACTCCCTGTTTTTTATGCATTATCTTCGCTGTAAACGATTTTCAGACGCCGCTGATTACCTTCACCTTCACTGACGGTAGCAATATGCTTCATATTGGCTAAATAGTTGTGAATAGCCTTTCTTTCATCGGCCGGCATAGGATCCAGTGTTGCATCAGTTTTTGTCCTCTGTACGCTTTTCGCAACTCGAAGAGCCAATGAACAAACTTTCTGATATTTCTCTTCCTTATATCCGTTGATATCAATCAGTACACCAATCCGGCGCTTAAACTCACTGGAAGAAGCAGATTTCAGAACAGTATTGACTGCCTGTAATGTCTGTCCGTTCTTTCCAATCAGAATAGCGTTGTTCTCAGCGTCCAGATTAACACGGAAATATTCACCGTCATCCACCACATCAATGGACACTTCCATATGAATACCTTCGAAATAGGTCTGCAGATATGCTTTCATGAATTCACGAATATCATTTCTACAGTAAGCCGTTATGGTTGTTTTGCTGCCAAGACCCAGAAAGCCTGAGGTTTCTTCTGTAACATTATAAGTGAGCTCTTCTACGCTTACTCCCTTATCCTCGGCAGCCTGCTTCAATACATCTTCCAGATTTTTGCCAGTATACGATTTCATCCTGTTATCCTCCTAATCTTTGATAAAGAATTTGTGGATTACAATATTTTGGATAACTCTTGCAAGAGAGTTTACCAGCCAGTAGAAGGACATACCCAGCGGCCAGTTGATTGCAAAGATGGCAATCATACCGGTACTCATGTACATCATCATGTTCATGGAGCCCATCATACCATTTCCGCCCTTTTTCTTAGGCTCTGCATATTTTTTCTCTTTGACATGCATCTTTTTCTTTCTGTGTTCCTGCAGCCACTGCGGCATTTTGAAGGACAACAGCTGGAAGGCTACCATCAGAACAAAGATGACAACATACCAGTAATTACCTAAGTTAAACCCTTCGATCGGCGTCTTAGCCAGGTTGATTCCCTGGAAGGAACCGGTTACCACGCTGTACGCGCGCATCGTCGCCTGATACATACCCAGAATTACCGGGAACTGTATAAACGTTACCAGCAGTGTTCCAAACGGATTGATTTTGTATTTGCTGTAGAGCGCCTGCATTTCCTGCGCCTGCTGCATCTTGGAGCGGTCATCGGTTTTGCCTGCATATTTCGCCTGAATCTTATTCATTTCCGGCTGAATGGACTGCATACGCTGTGATGCTACCTGTGATTTGATTGAGAACAGGAAGATCAGCAGCTGAATCAGGAAGGTCGCTGCAATGATACCGATACCTGCATCACTGAAATCTGCTACAAAGTTAATCAGGAATGCAATCGGCCATACGATCAGCCCGTTGAACCATCCCTCGTCCATTGCATCCGAGAATGTTGTTTTTTCGATTGTAATCAAATCATCTGCTTTATAATCCTTATACTTCTTTTGAAGTTCTTTGTCGTCTGGAATGTCAACATCTCCGCGTTTCACCTGAACGTCATTGTTCGTGTAAATGGAATTGACATATGTCTTACCATTCTGCCCACGCGGAACACTACATCCGGTCAGTGTCACGACCATCAGCATAACGACCAGAAGAAACTTCTTTTTGTTTCTAAAAAAATCTTTCATCTTTTTGTCTCCTCGCTAAGTTTGCCTACCTTTATATTTTAACTTTTTTAACCAATCTTTCCAAGAGTTTTTTGTTGTTTATATAATTTTCTTCATGATATTTTACGCGAACGAGTATAATCGTATCAAATTTCTCTTCAAAACTGTAAATATCCTGTACCATCATGCGTACCTGACGCTTGATTTTATTACGTACAACTGCTTTTCCCATTTTCTTACCAACGGAAATTCCTACTCTTGCATGATCTTCTTTTCGCGGCTTCACATAAATAGCAAAGGAAGGACAGGTGTAAAATTTTTTGTAATTCATAATCTCGGCGAATTCCTGGCTTTTTTTCACACGATATTCCTTTTTCATGCAGTTCTTCCTTTCTGTCTTCCGCTTCCCTGATGCCGTTTTCTGCCTGCTATACGCTTTCACAGCATCATACGCTTAATCATAGCCTAAATCAGGGGAAAAAGCAATAACGTACGGCAGGAAAGCACCTGAAACAGAGGAATCCTTCACTTTGACAAGGCGAAAAAAAATCACCACAGGGTGATTTTTTATGCTGATAACACTTTTCTACCTTTGGCACGACGACGCGCTAATACTTTACGTCCTCCTACTGTAGCCATACGGGCTCTGAATCCATGAGTTTTCTGGTGTTTTCTTTTGCTCGGTTGATATGTTCTTTTCACAAGAGCCACCTCCACTTCTTCTTTATCATTTTATACAAATTGAGCATTGCTTTAAAATTATACATAAAAACTCTGTCAAAGTCAATAATTCATTAAAAATATTTGAAAATACGTTTATTTGTCAATCCATGCCATTTTTCGACAGAAGGCATGTGTAAAAATAGGGAACAGCAGCACGATAAAAGCAGAAACCACTATAAATATAAAGATACTTGCATAAAAAAATAAAACGGTGGAAATCAGTGCCTGAAGCAGCAGCATGATGCCGTAAACAATTCTGGTTTCCACACGCAGACTCATGACTGCGTACAGGAAGATAATTCTTGCCGCTACAACCACAGCGAGAATTCCGAAGAAGACGGATAGGGAGGAAAGCTTATCCGCAATCAAAACAAACGAAAGCAGTGCCAGAAACAGCTCCAGCAGCAGACTCATCTGATAGGTAGAGGCAAGACGGTGCTGAATCATGCGTTTTGTACTTTTTTCAAACCAGTTCATATCATCACATCCTATATAATCATCTCATCTATTATATAGGAAGTTGGAAAAGAACACAATTCACTTCGCAAATTGTCCTGTATATTATCATTCAGAGGGTTTTCAACAAAACACTCCGTTTACGGTGGAAAACTTGGCTTTCAACTCCAATTCATAATATGAAGCAGAGGATATCAGCTGTTTATCCCGATGCAAGAGATTTTCCACGATTCTTCCACAAGAATACATATCATAGTTTTCCACCATATGTGGAAACTGTAGAAAAGCTTCTCATAACCTTTATTTATCATACTTTTCATGTGTATACAATGATGGAAAAGCATCTGTTGATATCCATTGTTTTCCACTTTTCCACAAAATACAGGATTCCACACTTCCTGTTTCCCCATTTTTTCCATATGGAAAGCTGTGGAAAGTGGAGAAACTCCTTTATTTATCCTTTTTAAAGCATGTTTTCCTGTGGATAACCTATGTGTGTAAACGGAATCCACCGGAAATCCTTCAGAAAACGTGTCCTGTCCGGTGGAAAACTGAATCAGTATTCTCCTTCACTTTCCATAAACAAATTATTTCCATTTTTTCTACATGACAGCAGCACTTTTTTACATATGCTGTGATTCCCTTTATCTTAATCAGAATAGCCGTGGTATTTTTCCACAATCTATAGTAAAATATAAGGTGCATGAAAAAGGAGTCGTTT